>JAICIE010000036.1 GCA_025924515.1 Jatrophihabitans sp.
CCGGAATGTGGTGCAGGACAGCATGACCGATGACCAGGTCGAAATCGTCGTCCGGGTAGGGCAGCCGCTCGGCGTCCGCGACCCGTCCTTCGATGTCGAAACCCAGCGCGCGAGCGTTGGTGATGGCGGCCTCGACCATCCTGGGGCTCAGGTCGGTAACGCATGCGTCCTGCAGGACCCCGGCGAGGCGGAGGTTGAGCGTGAAGAAGCCGGTGCCGCAGCCGATCTCCAGCGCGCGGCGGTACGGCCATCCGGACGTGCCGGCGACATGGGCGAGCCGCCCCCGGGCGTAGTCGACGCACCGTTCGTCGAACGAGATCGACCACTTCGCGTCGTAGCTCCCGGCCTCCCAGTCGTGGTACAGGACGTTGGCGAGCTTGGGATCGCCCCAGGCCGCCGAGACCTCGTCCGCGCTCGCGTGCGGACGGGGTGGAGCGGTCACGACGGAGAACCGGTGAAGGCCGCCTTGCTGGGACCGTGCTGGAGGAACGACGCCATCCCGATCCGGCGGTCCTCGGTGGCGAACAGGGACGCGAACAGGTGGGACTCCAGCCGCAGCCCGGCGTCGAGCGAGCCGTTCAGGCCCTCGTCGATCGCCGCCTTCGCCGCGGCCAGCGCGTACGTCGGCCCCTTGGCGAGCTTGGCCGCCATCGCCAGCGCGGTCGGATAGACCTCGGCGGCCGGCACGACCGCGTCGACCAGTCCGATGGCCAGCGCCTCGTCGGCGGGCACGAACCGGCCGGTGAAGATGAGGTCCTTCGCGCGCGCCGGACCGATGAGCCGCGGCAGCCGTTGAGTGCCGCCGGCGCCGGGAATGATCCCCAGCAGGATCTCCGGCTGACCCCAGGTGGCGTCGTCGGCGCTCACGCGGAAATCGGCGCTGAGGGCAAGCTCGCAGCCACCGCCGAGCGCGTATCCGGTCACCGCGGCGATCACCGGCTTGGGCAGCCGCGCCAGCGCGGACAGCGCGGAGGACAGCCGGCCGGCGTCGCGCAGCATCGTCGTGTGGTCCTGACCGGCGAACTCCTTGACGTCGGCACCGGCCGCGAACACCTTCTCGCCGCCGTAGAGGACGACCGCGCGCACCGACTCCTCGGCGCTCAGCCGACCGGCGGCGGCGCGCAGCTGCTCCTGGACCTCGGTGTTCAGGACGTTCATCGGCGGCCGGCTCAGCCGGACCGTCGCCACGCCGGGTGGGATGTCGCCGCCGCTCTCGACCTGCACGAGATCAGTCATCGCCACAGCCTAAGAGGCCCGCGCGTACCACCGCCCACCGCGCCGCTCGACCTCGAGCCCCACGTCGAAGGCGCCGCTGAGGTTCTCGGCGGTGAGGACGGACCGGGCCAGCCCCGCGGCGACTACGCCGCCGTCGCGCAGCAGCAGGACGTGCGTCGTGCCCGGCGGGAGCTCCTCGACGTGATGGGTCACCATCACCGACGCGGGGGCGTCCGGGTCCTCGGCCAGGCGGCTCAGCCGGCGCAGCAGGTCTTCGCGGCCGCCGAGGTCCATGCCGGCTGCCGGCTCGTCGAGCAGCAGCAGCTCCGGGTCGGTCATCAGTGCCCGGGCGATCTGCACCCGCTTGCGTTCGCCGTCGCTCAGGGTTCCGTACAGACGCTGACGGAGATCGCCGACGCCCCAGCGGTGGAGGAGTTGCCCCGCCCGCCGCACGTCGGTTCGTCCGTACGCTTCGCGCCATCGGCCCAGCACCGAGTACCCGGCGCTCACCACGACGTCGATCACCCGCTCGCCGGCCGGGATGCGATCGGCGATCGCGGAACTGACCAGGCCTATCCGCGGTCGCAGTTCGAACACGTCCACGCGGCCGAGCCGCTCGCCGAAGACGTACGCCTGCCCGGCGGTCGGATGCAGCTGCGCCGCCGCGACGTTGAGCAGAGTGGACTTCCCTGCGCCGTTCGGTCCGAGCACGGCCCACCGCTCGTCCTCTTCGACCGTCCAGGTGACCGACTCGATCAGTGCCTTGGCGCCCCGGCGCACGGTGACGTCGACGAACTGCAGGACGGCGTCGGGGTTGACCTCGGGCACCCGTGCATCCAATCACCGGCACCCCGCGGGTCCGGCGAGGTCAGTCGGCGGGGCCGGTCGCGAGGGTCACGGTGACGGTGTGCGAACGCCCCGCCGGCCCGGTCCAGGTGACGGTCACCCGCTGACCCGGCTCCAGCTGGGTGAGGACGCCGTGCAGCTTCTGCGCGGTGGCGACGCGGGTGCCGTTCACGCTGGTGATCGTCGATCCGGAGGTGATGCCGGCCTGTGCGGCCGGACCGCCGCTCAGCAGCCCGTAGACGTAGGCGCCGCTGCCGCCGGTCGGGGACGTGCGGACGCTCACGCCGAGGAACCCGGGATAGCCCTGGTGCACCACGCTGGTCTCGACGCCGCTGCGGATCTCCTTCGCGATCGACAGGGCGTCGTCGATCGGGATGGCGAATCCGGTCGTGGTGCCGCTCTGGTTGGCCGCGGTGTCGATGCCGACGACCTGATCGGCCGAGTCGAAGAGCGGTCCGCCGGAGTCGCCGGCCTGGATCGGCGCGTTGGTCACGATCACGCCGTGCAGGCGCTCGGCGTCGGTCCCGCTCTGGTCGGACGCCGTGATCGTCTGATTCAGCGCGGTCACCTTGCCCGACGCCGCGCTCGGCGTTCCGCCCTGGCCGCCGGCGTTGCCGACGCCCGTGACCTTGTCGCCCACCTTGACGTCGGTCGACGACCCCAGCTCGGCCGGGGTGAGGCCCGAGGCGCTGCTCAGCTTGACAAGGGCCACGTCCTTCGTCGGGGCCGTGCCGACCACTGTCGCCGAGTACGTCCTGCCGCTGCTGACGACCGTCACCCGCAGCGACGTCGACCCCTCGATGACGTGGTTGTTGGTGAGGACGTAGCCGTCGGAGCTGAGCACGATGCCGGTGCCCGCCGCCTGGGAGGACTGGTACTTCAGTGTGGAGACGATGTCGACCACACCGACCTGCTGCTGCGCGCTGGCCTTGGTCGCCCTCGACGAGGTCCCCGACGATCCGGAACCCGAACCGTTGGAGCCGGGCAACTGCGGAAGCTGGGGCAGCTGCGGCAGCTGGTAGGTGCCGCCGCCGCCCGACGAGGCCGGCGCCAACCCGGCTGCCGACGGCGTCCCCGCGGTCGTCGATCCGGGCGCGGCGACCGCGATCGCGACCGCCGCAGCCGCGGCGGCTATGGCGGCGATCCCGGAGGCGACCAACCCGCGCCGGCGCGCCGGTGCAGCGGTCCGCGCGGGAGGCGGCGGGTAACCGCCGTAGGTCCGCCCCTCGGTCCAGCCGCGGCGCGGGTCGTAGTGGTACCAGCCGGCCGCGGGCGGCACGGCCCCCGGCTCCCCGGGCACTCGTGGCTCGCCGGCGAAACCCTCGTCCTGCGGAGTGGTCACTGTGGCCTTCTTCCCAACAGTCCTACCGATGTCCACACCGACGCTGCCCGTGCGGCCGCAGCGGTTGCTTTGCACCGCCGCAGCGCCCGCTGTGAAAGGGCGGGCAGCGGGAACGTTGACTACAGTCCTCCCGATGCCTGCCAACCGTCCGGACCCGGCGTCGGCCCCGCCAGAACAGCCCTGGCCGGGCCGGCCATTCCCGTTGGGTGCGACCTGGGACGGCGACGGCGTCAACTTCGCCCTGTGGTCCACCACCGCCCGCGGCGTGACGCTCTGTCTCTTCGACGAGGACGGCGCCGAGCGTCAGGTGCGTCTCCCGGAGACCACGTATCACGTGTGGCACGGATACGTGCCCGGCGTCGGACCGGGCCAGCGCTACGGCTACCGCATCGACGGGACGTTCGATCCGCGGCGGGGTCTGTTCCACTCCCCGCGCAATTTACTGCTGGATCCCTACGCCCACGCCGTCGAGGGGGACTTCATCGACCACCCGTCGGTCTATCCCGGCTCCCCGACGGACTCCGCGCCGTACGTCCCGCGCTCGGTGGTGATCCACGACGACTTCCCCTGGGGGCCGGACACCCGGCCGAAGACGCCCTGGGACGACACGGTGATCTACGAGCTCCACGTCAAGGGCTTCACTCAGCAGCACCCGGACATCCCCCCGGCCCTGCGCGGCACCTACGCCGGGCTCGCGCACCCCGCAGCGTTGGACTACCTCACCTCGCTCGGCGTCACCGCGGTCGAGTTGCTGCCCGTGCACGCGTTCGTCACCGAGCCGGCGCTCCAGCGCCGCGGGATGCGCAACTACTGGGGATACAACTCCATCGGCTTCTTCGCGCCACACGCCGCCTATGCCTCGGCCCGCAACACCGGTCCGTTCGCCGCCGTGCGGGAATTCAAGTCGATGGTCCGGGCACTGCACGCCGCCGGCTTGGAAGTGATCCTCGACGTCGTCTACAACCACACCGCCGAGGGTGAGCCCGACGGGCCGGTGCTCTCCTTCCGCGGCATCGACAACGCCTCCTATTACCGCCTCGCACCGGACGACCCCAGCCGCTACGCGGATTACACCGGCTGCGGCAACACCTTCGATCCCCGGCAGGCCTTCCCGCTGCAGCTCATCATGGACTCGCTGCGCTACTGGGTGACCGAAATGCACGTCGACGGGTTCCGGTTCGACCTCGCCTCGGCCCTGGCCAGGTCACTGCACGACGTCGACAAGCTTTCGTCCTTCTTCGACACCATTCATCAGGATCCCGTCATATCGCAGGTGAAGCTGATCGCCGAGCCGTGGGACGTCGGCGCGGGCGGATACCAGGTCGGCGAGTTCCCTCCGCTGTGGACCGAGTGGAACGGCAAGTACCGCGACACCGTCAGGACGTTCTGGGCGCACGGTGACGGCGGCGTGCGCGACCTGGCGTTCCGGCTCTCCGGGTCGTCCGACCTGTACGGCGACGACGGCCGCCTGCCCATCGCGTCGATCAACTTCGTCACCGCGCACGACGGGTTCACCCTCCGCGACCTGGTCTCCTACAACGGCAAGCACAACGAGGCCAACGGCGAGAACAACCGCGACGGCACCGACGACAACCGGTCTTACAACTGCGGCGCCGAGGGGGACCCCGCCGCGCCGGAGGTCGTGGCCCTGCGGTTACGCCAGGCCCGCAACCTGTTGACGACACTGCTGCTCTCGACCGGCGCACCGATGCTGGTCGCCGGCGACGAGCGTTGGCGCACACAGCGGGGAAACAACAACGCCTACGTGCAGGACAACGACATCTCGTGGACCGACTGGTCCGATACGACCGAGAGCACCGACCTCCTGGAACTGGCCCGCATGCTGCTGGACCTGCGGCGCACGTCGCCGGTGCTCCGGCAACCGGCCTTCTTCGAGGGCCGGGCCGTCACCGGCGGCGACGGCTGCAAGGACCTGGCGTGGTTCCATCCGTCCGGCCGCGAATTGTCCGACGCCGACTGGTTCGACACGCGCCTGCGCACGGTCGGGATGTATCTCGACGGCCGCGGGCTGCGACACCGCGACGCTCGGGGACGGTTGATCACTGACGAGTCCTACTTGCTGGTGATGCACGGCGGCGACGACGGCGTCGACTTCCTGCTGCCCGGGTTGCCGTGGGCGGCTGACTACGAGGTCGTCATCGACACCGCCCAGCCGTCCGGTCAGCCGAAGGACGTGGCGACGCTGCCGGCCGGCAAGCCGGTCACCATCGGGCCGCGGACCTGCCTGGTGCTGCAGGTCGATCGCGGCTGATCTGCGGGCACGCCTGGATGTGCGGCGACCGGTTCGCCCGCCGTCGGCCGGCCAGGTCGGGCGCCAAGTACCGTTTCCCTCGATGCGCACCGTGCCGGGCAGAACGGACTCCGTCGTCGTGGTCGGCGCTGGTCTCGGCGGCCTGGCGACCGCGCTGCACCTCGCCGGCGCCGGGCGGTCGGTGACCGTCGTCGAGCGGGAAGCGGTGCCCGGCGGCCGCGCGGGGCTGCTGCGCGACCACGGCTACCACTTCGACACCGGGCCGACCGTGCTGACCATGCCGCAGCTGCTGGAACGCCCGCTCGCGGCGGTCGGTGAGAACCTGGCCGACTGGCTGACCCTGCGCCGGCTCGAACCGGCCTATCGGGCTCGGTTCCGCGACGGCAGCCGCATCGACCTCTACACCGACCTCGACGCGATGACCGAGGAGATCGCCGTCACCTGCGGACCGCGCGACGCAGCCGGCTACCGCCGGTTCGTGGAGTACCTCCACACGCTGTACGAGGTCGAGATGCCGCACTTCATCGACCGGAACCTCGACGCCGCGTTGGAGCTCGTCGGCCTTCCGGCGCTCCGGCTGCTCGCCATGGGCGGCTTCGGGCGGCTCAGCCGGCGGGTCGGCCGCTACTTCAAGGACGAGCGGCTGCGCCGCCTGTTCTCGTTCCAGTCGATGTACGCGGGCCTGTCCCCCGCCCAGGCTCTGGCGATCTACTCGGTGATCACCTACATGGACAGCGTCGCGGGGGTCTACTTCCCGGTCGGGGGCATGCACGCCGTGCCGCGGGCGCTCGCCGGCGCGGCCGCCGCCCATGGCGTCCGCTTCCAGTACTCCACGACCGCCACCCGCATCGAGGTGACCGGCGGCCGGGCCACCGCGGTGATCACCGACCGGGGTGAGCGGATCCCCGCCGACGTCGTCGTCGTCAACGCCGACCTCCCCGTCGCCTACCGCGAGCTCCTGCCGCCCGGATACATCCCGCGCGGGGTACGGCGGCTGCGCTACTCGCCCTCGGCGGTGGTCCTGCACGTCGGGTCCAGCGCCCATTACGACGGAACGCACCACACCATCGACTTCGGCGACAAGTGGGAGGCGACCTTCGACGAGATCATCGAGCAGGGCCTGCCGATGAGCGACCCGTCCTTCCTCGTGACCAACCCCACGGCCACCGACTCCTCGCTGGCACCGGCCGAGCGGCAGACGTACTACGTGCTCTTTCCGACGCCGAACCTGCAACGCCGCGGCCGCCCGCCGATCGACTGGGCCGAGTTCGGCCCGCGCTACCGCGACCACATGCTCGACACGCTGGAGGCGCGCGGATACCCCGCGTTCCGCGACGGGATCGAGTGCGCCCACGTCGTCACGCCGGCGGACTGGCGCGCCCAGGGGCTGGCGGCGGGCGCCCCGTTCGCCGCCGCGCACAGCTTCTTCCAGACCGGGCCGTTCCGCGCGCCCACCCTCGACCGCGGCATCGAGAACCTCGTGTTCACCGGCTCGAACACCCAGCCCGGCGTCGGTGTGCCGATGGTCCTGGTGTCGGGTCGGCTGGCGGCGGAACGGGTCATCGGACCGGTCGCCGCGGCATGACCGCCGTCCGGCACCGCTCCGACATGCGCCGCACATTCCTGCGGGGCCCCGGATGAGATCGCCGGTCGGCACGCACGAGCTCGACGCCGCGCAGATCACCGACCCGGGTCTGCGAGCGGGATACCAGCGCTGTCGCCGGCTGAATTCCGCCCACGGCCGCACCTACTATCTGGCGACCCTGCTGCTGCCGCCGGCGAGGCGGCCGTACGTCCACGCGCTGTACGGCTTCGCGCGCTATGTCGACGACGTCGTCGACGACCTTTCCCCGTCCTCCACACCGGAGCAGCGGGCGCAGCGGCTACTGAGCTGGAGCGAGGACTTCCTGGCCGAACTCGACTGGGGAGCAACGAGCGACCCGCTGCGCCGCGCGGTTCTCGACACCGTCGCCCGATGGCAGATTCCGCACGCCTACTTCGCCGACTTCCTCGAATCCATGGCCATGGACCTGACCGTCACCGGCTACGAGACCTACGCCGACCTCGAGCGGTACATGTGGGGCTCGGCGGCGGTGATCGGACTGGAGATGCTGCCGATTCTCGGACGGGCCGACGAGACCGTGCGCGAGGACGTCCTCGAGCAGCACGCCATCGCCCTGGGCATCGCGTTCCAGCTCACCAACTTCCTGCGCGACGTCGCAGAGGACCTGCGCCGAGGCCGGGTCTACCTGCCGCAGGACTCGCTCAACCGGTTCGGGGTCGACCGCGACCGATTGCGGCGAGGACGGGTCGACGAGCCGATCCGCAACCTGCTGGCCTGGGAGATCGAGCGCACCCGCGGGCTGTACCGGAAGGCGGAGCCGGGAATCGACCTGGTGCACCCGAGCTCGCAGGACTGCCTGCGCACGGCGTTCACGCTCTACAGCGAGATCCTCGACGAGATCGAGCGGGCGGACTACGACGTGTTCAGCGGCCGGGTGTCCGTGGGGTTGGCGCGCCGCGCGGCCGTGGGGGCTCATGGGCTGCGTGGCGCGTGGTCGGCGCGCCGCGGCTCAGCCGTGCCCACAGCGACAGGGTTGCGGTGATCAGCGCGAACCCGAAGAGCAGGTCCTCCACCGGCGCGTAGACGATTCGGACGCCCAGGATCGCCGCACGGTCGTAGCGCACCACCGGAAGACCGGTCAGGATCCCGTTGGTGATCAGCTGGAAGAACAGGACGATCGCGTAGGCGACCCAGAACGAGCGCCGCCGCAGCAGCCGCGTGCGCAGCACGGCGAGGTCGAGAAGGACGGCGATCAGCAGGCCGATCACGGCGCTCGCGGTGTAATTCACGCGGCGTCCCAGTCGGGCCGGCGGGCGCAGACGGCCTCGTAGGTAAGGACGGCGCAGACCGGAACGACGACGAAGAAGAGCAGTTCCTCGAGCGGCAGGCGTCCGGGCAGGGTCACTCCGGTCACGTACCTGGCGTTGTAGCTCCACTGGCCGCCGGCGATCGCGAGGATGTCCCAGGCCGTGAAGACCGCGGCGACCGGGAGCACGGTTGCGGCCAGCGGGCGCCACCGCGTGAAGACGCCGAGGCGGAAGCCGAGCTCGAGCGGCACGGTGGCGAGCACGCAGCCGCAGAGCAGGGCCAGATAGACGAAATGCGCCACGATTCGTCAGTACCCTGCCGCCTGCGCCCTCCGCTTGATCTCGGAGCCGCGGTCGCCGCGCAGCGCCTCGATCGGTGTTCCCGGCAGCGACTCGTCGGGTCGGTACAGCCAGTCGACGATCTCGTCGTCGGGAAAGCGCGCATCGCGCAACAGCCGGATGACGGCCGGCAGGTGCTTCACCACGGTGCCGTCCTGGAGGAAGTCGGCGGGGATGCAGCGGATGCCGTCCTCGTTCTTGACCGCGACGAGCAGACCGTCACGCACCTGTTGGTGCACCTTGGTGACCGACAGCCCCAGCGCCGAGGCAACGTCCGGGAACGCAAGCAACTCCACTGGATCAGCGTGCCATCCGGTCAGCGACGCGGAGGTGTCAGTCGCCGACCCGCCACAGCGCATCCGGCGGCACCGGCGAGCGGAGGGCATCCGCATCGGTGAGCGGCGCGGCCCCGCCGACGTACCGGTCGAGCTCGGCGCCCGCCAGGATGCGATGCGGGAACATCGCGGCGGCGGCGGCACGCGCCATCGCCGCGACGGGCAGGGCGGCGCGGGAGGCGGCGAGGACGACGTTGCCGAACCGCCGTCCCTTGAGGACCCCGGGGTCGGCACGCAGCAGCGCCTCGGGAAGCTCGGCGCGCAGGGTCGCCGCGACGCGCCGGGTGTAGCGCAGCGGCGGGCCGTCGGCGACGTTGTAGATGACCAGCCCGTCGGCCCGCAGCACGCGGGCGACCTCCGCGACGAACTCGCGACTGGTCAGCTCCTCCGGAACACGTCCGCCCGCGAAGGCGTCGACGATCACGACGTCGGCGCTGGCGTTCCGCAGTGCGCCGAGACCCGTGCGTCCGCCGACAGTGCGGATCCGCACGCGTGCGGAGCGCGGAAACGGCAGCCGCGCCCGGACGAACTCCACCAGAGCCAGGTCCGGCTCGAAGACGAGCTGCGGCGACCCGGGACGGGTGACGGCGATGTAGCGGGCCAGCGTCCCCGCCCCGCCGCCGATGTGGGTGACGGCCAACCGACCGGGTGGCAGCGCGTCGAGGATGTCGGCGATCGCCTGCATGTACTCGAAGTCGAGATACGTCGGGTCGTCGAGGTCCACGTAGGACTGGCGAATCCGGTCGACCAGCAGCAGCCACCCGCCCGGACGGTCGGCGTCGGCCAGCAACTCGACCTCCCCGAGCGGCACGATGCTCAACGCTACGGGCAACGACCCGCGCGCTCGTAGAATCGGCGTGTGCAGACGGCTGCGGATCCGCTCGTCGGCCGGCTGCTCGACCGGCGCTACCGGGTTCTCGACCGCATCGCGCGCGGCGGCATGTCGACCGTCTACCGCGGCATCGACGAGCGGCTCGACCGAGAGGTCGCCGTCAAGGTGATGAGTCCGGAGCTGTCCTCGGATCCCGCCTTCAGCGACCGGTTCGAACGCGAGGCTAGGGCAGCCGCGCGGCTGTCGCACGTGAACGTGGTCGCCGTGCACGACCACGGCGTCGAGTACGGGCCCGACGGTCCGTCGGTGTTCCTCGTGATGGAACTGGTGCGAGGACGGACGCTGCGCGATCTGATCCGCGAGCGCGGCGGCCGGTTCTCCCCGGCCCAGGCGGTGTCGCTGCTCGAACCGGTCGTCAACGCGCTGGCCGCCGCACATCGGGCCGGGCTCGTGCACCGCGACGTCAAGCCCGAGAACATCCTGCTGTCCGACCAGGGTGTCGTGAAGGTCGCCGATTTCGGCCTGGCGCGCGCCGTCAACGCCGACGCCGCGTCGACCCGCACCGGCCTCATGATGGGCACGGTCGCGTACTGCGCGCCGGAGCAGATCACCCGCGGCCGCGTGAGCCCGCGGACCGACGTCTACGCCGCCGGGATCGTGCTGTTCGAACTGCTCACCGGCCGACCGCCGTTCGGCGGTGAGTCCCCGATGGCGATCGCCTACCAGCACGTGCACAGCCGGGTCCCCGCGCCGTCCGCACGGAATCGCGCGGTCCCTGCCGAGCTCGACGAGATCGTCGTCGCCGCGACCGACAGCGACCCGGACGGGCGTCCGGCCGATGCCGCCGCGATGCTGGCCGAGCTCGCCGACGCCCGGCTATCGTTACGGCTTCCTGTCGTTCCGGTGCCGTCCCGGCAGAGCCCGGCCGCTCTGCCTGCCGAGCCGGACGCCCGGACCAGTGCACTGCACCGCGGCTACCACCCCACCCGGGTCGCGCCGACCCCGCGTGCGTCAGTCCCGGCCCGGCCGCCGGCACGGCCGCCGGCGCGTGCCTCCCGACGGGTCCGCCGGCGCCGCGGATGGGTCTTCGCCATCCTCGTCCTCGTCCTCGGCGCCCTGTGCGCCAGCGCCGGGCTCATGGTGGTGCATCGGATGCGCACTTCCAGCGGCCCGGCGCAGGTGCAGCGCTTTCCCGTGCCGCGCACGGCCGACATGACACCGCAGGCGGCGCGGCACGCCTTGGCGGCCGTTCCGGTGCGCGTCTCCGTGGCGTCGGCGCGGGTGTCCAGCGCGGACGTCCCCGCCGGGCGGGTGACCGGCACGCGCCCCTCGGCGGGCAGTCCGGTGCGCCGCAACGCCGTCGTCACGCTGGTCCTGTCCTCCGGCCCGCCGCTCGTGGCGGTGCCGCGGATCGGCAGCGGCGAGAAGGTCGCCGACGCCACAGCTGCGTTGACGGCCGTCGGCCTCGTGGCGCACGTCGACCGCAGCTACGACGGCGGGATCTTCGGCCGGGTCATCTACGTCGACCCCGAGATCGGGACCCGGATCCGCGCGGGCTCGACCGTCACGCTCACCGTCGTGTGACGGTGCCGCCCTCGCGCCGCTCCGCTATCGGAGCGCACGTCGCCGTCGCCGGTGGGTTGTCCCGCGCGCTGTCGCATGCCGAACGCATCGGCGCCGAGGTGGTGCAGCTGTTCGTGGCCAACCCGCGGGCCTGGCGGGCGCCTGCCGCGGACGAGCGGGGCGACGCCGGCTTCGCCGCGGCCTGCGCCGAGCGGGGACTGGCGGTGTACGTGCACGCTCCCTATCTCGTCAACTTCGGGTCGCCGTCGCCGCAGACCCTGGCCAACTCGGCCGAGGCGCTGCGGTTCTCCCTGCAGCGGGCCCGGCGCATCGGGGCTCGAGGAGTCGTCGTGCACGCCGGTTCGGCCGTCGGTGCGTCGTGGGAGACGGCGATGGCTCAGGTGCGCCGCTGCGTCCTCCCCGTCCTCGACGCCGTGCCCGGGGTGCCGCTGCTGGTCGAGCCGACCGCCGGCGGGGGGCGGAGCTCTGGCGTCCGACGCGGCGTCGCTGACCGGTTACCTCGACGTCCTCGACCGGGACGAGCGGGTCGGTGTGTGCCTCGACACCTGCCACATGCACGCCGCCGGCCACGACCTGTCGAGCCAGCCCGGGTTCGCCGCAGCGCTGCGGGCCTTCGGCAAGGCCGCCGGCCGCGGGCGGATCGGCCTCGTGCACGTGAACGACAGCCGTGATCCCGCCGGTTCCCGACGCGACCGGCACGCGTCCCTCGGCTCGGGCAGCATCGGCGGCATGCCCTTCGCCCAGCTGTTCGCGGCACCGGCGCTGCGCGGCGTGCCGTTCGTCGTCGAGACCGAGGAGAGCTCTCACGCAGCCGACGTCGCCACGCTCAGGGGGCTGCGCGGGCTTGCCTAGACTTCTCGCCCGTGGTCATCGTCATGGCACCCGGCGCGAGTGATGCCGACCTGCACGCGGTGGTCGCGCACATCGAGGCGTCCGGCGGGCAGGCGTTCGTGAGCCGCGGCGTGATGCGGACCATCGTCGGGGTCGTCGGCTCGGAGGAGGTCCTCGAGTCGCTCGACGCCGAGGGACTGCGTGGTCTGTCCGGCGTCGCCGAGACCATGCGAATCACCGCCCCGTACAAGCTGGTCTCGGCGCAGAACCATGCGCGTCGCACCACGATCCGCGTCGGCGGCGTGCCTATCGGCCCCGATACGTTCACTCTCATCGCGGGGCCGTGCGCGGTCGAGACGGCCGAGCAGACTCTGGCGGCCGCGCAGCTCGCCAAGCGCGCCGGCGCCACCCTGCTCCGCGGCGGCGCCTACAAGCCCCGGACCTCGCCCTATGCGTTCCAGGGCCTGGGGCTCGACGGGCTGCGCATCCTCGCCGAGGTCCGCGACGAGGTGCAGCTGCCGTTCGTGACCGAGGTCGTCGACGCCGGCGACGTCGACAGCGTCGTGCAGTACGCCGACATGCTGCAGATCGGCACCCGAAACATGCAGAACTTCTCGCTGCTGCAGGCGGCCGGCGCCAGCGGCAAGCCGGTGATGCTGAAGCGTGGGCTCACCGCCACCTACGAGGAATGGCTGATGGCCGCCGAGTACATCGCGCAGCGCGGCAACCTCGACATCGTCCTCTGCGAGCGCGGTATTCGGTCGTTCGAACCGTCGATCCGGAACATGCTCGACGTGTCCGCGGTGGCGATCATGCAGCGGCAGTCCCACCTTCCGGTGATCGTCGACCCGTCCCACGCCGCCGGGCGGCGTGACCTGGTGGTGCCGCTGGCGCGCGCAGGTATCGCCGCCGGCGCCGACGGGATCATGGTGGACGTGCACGCGCATCCGGAGTCGGCTCTCGTCGACGGCGCGCAGGCGCTGTCCGGCGCCACGCTCGAGGAGCTCGCGGTGGCCGTCGCCACGCTGCCGGCCCTGCTGGGCCGGACCTCCGCGGCGCACCTGGCCGGGTGACTCGCTAGGCCACCAGCGGGCGCAGCACCTCGATCGCCTGGTCGAGCCCGCCGTCGTCCACGTCGAGGTGGGTGACCAGCCGCAGGAACCGCGGGCCCAGCGCGGACACCAGGACGTCCTGCTCCGCCGCCTTCAACGCCACTGCGGCGGCGTCCGCGACGTCGAGGACGACGATGTTGGTGGCGACCGTTTCGGGGTCGGCGCCGAGCTCCTCGGCCAGCCGGCGGGCGCGGGCGTGGTCGTCGGCCAGGCGGGCCAGGTGGTGGGCGATCGCGTACCGCCCGGCTTCGGCCAGGATGCCGACCTGACGCATCCCGCCGCCGTAGCGCTTGCGCCATATCCGAGCCTCGGCGACCCGCTCCCTGCTGGCGGCGAGGACGGAGCCGACCGGCGCGCCGAGCCCCTTCGACAGGCACACCGACACGGTGTCGAAACCCGCGGCCAGCTCGCGCAGCGGCCGGCCGGTGGCCACGGCCGCGTTCCAGAGCCGGGCGCCGTCGAGGTGCAGGCCGAGTCGGTGCGTCCTGGCCAGCTTCTTGACGGCCTCGAGCTGGTCGTCCGGCTGCACGGTGCCGCCACCGAAGTTGTGCGTGTTCTCCACCGCGATCGCGGCCGTGGAGACCTGGTACGGGCCGGCATCGGGCGCGACCAGCTCGGCGATCGCGTCGACGTCGAGACGCCCGCGGTCGGCCTTCCAGGTACGGAAGGTGATGCCGGAGAAGACGGCCGCAGCGCCCAGCTCGGCACGGGCGATGTGCGCCAGCGAGTCGCAGACGATCTCGTAACCCGGCGGTGTGAGCAGCCGGATCCCCAGCTGGTTGCCCAACGAGCCGGTCGGGACGAACAGCGCCGCCTCGAAGCCGAGCAGCTCGGCGACCTCCTGCTCCAGCGCGGTGACCGTCGGGTCCTCGCCGTACACGTCGTCGCCGACGGCGGCCTGCGCCATCGCCGCGCGCATCTCCGGGGTCGGCCGTGTGACGGTGTCGGAGCGCAGGTCGACGATCGATCTCATGCGGGGGCCCCGCGAAAGTGCGCAGCGCCCGCGCGGCGTCGCTCGGCGACAAGCCTCTCCGCGACCCGGAACGCCAGCTCCAGCGACTGCTCGATATTCAGGCGCGGGTCGCACGCGGTCTCGTAGCGGCGCGCGAGGTCGGCGGCGGTCAGGTCGGCGGTCCCACCGATGCATTCGGTGACGTCGTCACCGGTGAGCTCGACATGCAGGCCGCCGGGATGCGTGCCGAGCTCGGCGTGCACGTCGAAGAAGCCGTCGACCTCGTCGATGATCCGGTCGAGATGGCGGGTCTTCACCCCGCCGGCGGTCTCCTCGGTGTTGCCGTGCATCGGGTCGCACTGCCACACCACCAAGTGGCCGGTGGAGTGGACCTTCTCGACGATCGCGGGCAGCCGGTCGCGGACCAGCGCGTTGGACATCCGACTGATCAGCGTGAGTCGGCCCGGGCGGTTGTCCGGATCCAGCCGCTCGACCAGCTCCGCCGCGAACTCCGGTGTCGTCGACGGGCCGAGCTTGACGCCCAGCGGGTTGGCGATTCGGCTGGCGAACTCGAGATGTGCGCCGTCGAGCTGCCGGGTGCGCTCGCCGACCCAGAGGAAGTGTCCGGACAGGTCGTACGCCCGGCCGTCCTCGATACGGGTCAGCGCCCGCTCGTAGTCGAGGATCAGGGCCTCGTGCCCGGCATACAGTTCGACGCTCTCCAGCGCGGCGTCGTCGACCCCGCAGGCGCGCATGAACCGCACCGCGCGGTCGATCTCGCCCGCGATCCGCTCGTACCGGTTGCCCGTGTCGGTGGTGCGGGCGAAGGCGGTGTTCCAGGCGTGCACCCGGTCGAGGCTGGCCAAACCCCCGCCCGCGTACGCGCGCAGGAGGTTCAGCGTGGTGGCGGCGGTGGAATAGGCGCGCAGGATGCGCTGCGGATCGGGCGTCCGGTCGCCATAGAGGTCGTTGACCATGTCGCCGCGGTAGGACGGGCGTCCAGTGGCGTCGAGGTCGGACGAGCGCGGCTTGGCGTACTGCCCGGCGATGCGACCGAGCTTGACCACCGGCATCGACGCGCCGTAGGTCAGGACGACCGCCATCTGCAGCAGCACTCGCACCTTGCCGGCGATGTCGGCCTGCGAACTGGTCGCGAAGGTCTCGGCGCAGTCGCCGCCCTGCAGCAGGAACGCCTCGCCCCGGGCGACCGCCGCCAGCCGGTCCTTGAGCTGCTCGACCTCGCTCGCGACCACGAGCGGGGGCAGCCCCGCGAGGGTCGCGCACGCCTGCTTCAGCGCGTCCGGGTCCGGCCAGGAGGGCTGCTGTGCGGCGCGGCGGCTGCGCCAGGCGTCCAGGCCGAGCTCGTCGGGCGTCGGGGCGGCGGTCACGGCGACCAGCGTAGGCGCGCCGTGGCGCCAGGATTCGGGGCCCAGCTTCTGACCAGAGGCTCAGCCGCCTATCTTGCGGGAGGGGCCGGGAGCAGCCCCGGGGCTGGGTCAGCCGAGTAAGAGTCAGCCGAAGAAGACTCAGCCGAAGAAGACTCAGCCGAAGAAGACCTCGGCCTCGGCGTACATCTCCGGCTTGACCAGCTTCAGCTCGGTGGTCGCGGATGCCAGCGGCACCCGGACGATCTCCGTCCCGCGCAGCGCCACCATCTCCCCGAACGCCCCGTCGTGCGCGGCGTCGATCGCGTGCAGACCGAACCGGGTCGCCAAGGTGCGGTCGAACGCCGACGGCGTGCCGCCGCGCTGGATGTGCCCGAGCACCGTCGTGCGAGCCTCCTTGCCCGTCGCCTTTTCGATCTCCCCGGCGAGCCACTCGCCGATGCCACCGAGACGCACGTGGCCGAACGAGTCGAGGCCCTTGGCCATGGTGGCGTTTTCGCCGCCATCCGGAACGGCACCCTCGGCCACCACGATGATCGGCGCGTAGTGGGACTGGAACCGGCTCTCGACGTAGGAGCAGACCCGCTCGAGGGAGAAGGGCTGCTCCGGGATGAGGATCACGTTGGCGCCGCCGGCCATCCCGGCGTGCAGCGCGATCCAACCGGCGTGGCGACCCATCACCTCGACGATGAGCGCCCGGTGGTGCGACTCCGCGGTCGTGTGCAGCCGGTCGATGGCCTCCATCGCGATGTTGACGGCGGTGTCGAACCCGAAGGTGTAGTCGGTCGCGTTGAGGTCGTTGTCGATCGTCTTCGGAACGCCGACCACGTTCACGCCGATCTCGTGCAGCTTTGTCGCCACACCGAGGGTGTCCTCGCCGCCGATCGCGATGAGCGCGTCGACCGCCCCGGTGGCGAGGTTCTCGGTGATGCGCTCGATGCCGTTGTCGACCTTGAACGGGTTCGTGCGAGACGAGCCGAGGATCGTCCCGCCGCGGGGCAGGATGCCGCGGACCTCGGCGATGCCCAGCGGCATCGTGAGGTTCTCGATCGGCCCCTTCCATCCGTCCCGGAAGCCGACGAACTCGTGGCCGTAGATCCCGGCGCCTTTCCGCACCACCGCGCGGATCACGGCGTTGAGCCCCGGGCAGTCGCCGCCGCCGGTGAGCACTCCGATGCGCATACGTCCTCCATCGTGGGTCGCGGCCAAAACCCTACGACGACGCCGGAGGGCTGCCGTCGAGCGCCTGCCACCGGGCGAGGTTGTGGCGCGCGTCGGCCAACGCGTCGTGCTGGTCGGCCGGTTGCGGCGGCATCGCCGGGCACCCCGCGTCCTCCCACCGCTGGCGCAGTTCATGGGTGAAGCGGGGAATCGGTCGCGGCAGCGAGCGCATGTCCCCGAACAGCTGGCACAGGGCGACGTGGTCGTACGCCGCCATCCACGCCCACAGTTCGACCGGCGTGCCCGGCTCCACGAGGAAGGCCAGCAGCTCGGTCCGGATCGCGGTCAGCGGCCGCCAGGCCGGATCGGCCGGCGACGGCAACTTCGCCAGGACGTTGCGGCGCACCCAGTCGATGGCCTTGGACGGGTTGAAGTCCGTCGACACCGCGTAGAACTCCCGGCCGTCCTCACCGACGACCCCGATCGACACCAGGTCGATGGTGCGGCCGTCCTCGATGAACTCGCAGTCGTAGAAGAACCTCACGACGCTCGGGAGCCGGGCATCCGGTCACCGAGTTCTCGGACCGGTCGCGCACCGAATCCTCCGCCCGAGCCGGTGGACCGCTTGACGTCGGCGGCGTACTCGTCGACATACTCCTGCCCGGACAGCTGCATTAGCGCATACATGATCTCGTCGGTGATCGAGCGCTCGACATACCGGTCGCCCGACATCCCCTCGTACCGCGTGAAGTCGAGCGGCTTGCCGAACCGAAGGCCAGGACGAGGACGCAGTTTCGGAATCAGCCGCCCAGGGGGCTGGAGCTCATCGGTGTGGATCATGGCGCAGGGCACCACGACCGCTCCCGACTCGAGCGCGAGCCGGGCCACTCCCGGCTTGCCGCGATAAAGGCGGCCGTCCGGCGAGCGGGTGCCCTCGGGATAGATCCCGAGCAGCCGGCCCTCGGCCAGCAGCCGCGCCCCGGTCCGCAACGCGGCCCGCGACGCGTCGGCGTCGTCCCGGTCGATCGGCACCTGGCCCACCCCGGCGAAGAAGAGCCGGGACAGCAGGCCTTTCAGCCCCGGGGTGGTGAAGTACTCGGACTTGGCGAGGAAGGTGACCTTCCGCGGCACCATCACCGGCATGAAGAAGGAGTCGCAGAACGACAAGTGGTTGCTGGCCAGGATGGCCGGACGGTCGGACGGGATGTTGTCGACGCCTTCCGCCCAGGGGCGCCAGACGGCCCGCAGAAGCGGCCCGATGAAGAGGAACTTCGCCAGCCAGTAGAACACCCGGTCTTGCTCCGTCCGGACGAAGGGCCTGTGTCAGAAACCCTAGTACCGGCGGCTCCCGCGCGGTGCAGAATGGACGCTCCGGCGGGGGCAGACGGGGGGCGGCGTGGCACTACTGGCGGGCGCGGAGCCGTTCACAGCCAACGGCGGCCCGGTGGGGGTCGTCCTCAGCCACGGCTTCACCGGCACTCCCGCAAGCCTGCGCCCGTGGGCCGAGCACCTGGCCGCGGCCGGACTGACGGTCCGGCTGCCGCTGCTGCCGGGACACGGCACCCGCTGGCAGGACGCCAACCGAACCCGCTGGCAGGACTGGTACGCCGCGGTCGAGCGGGCCTACGACGAGGTCGCTGCACGCTGCGACACCGTCTTCGCCGGCGGCCTGTCGATGGGCGGCACCCTGGTCACCCGGCTCGCGGAGCGCAAGAGCGGCCGCATCGCCGGCCTCGTCCTCGTCAATCCCGCCTACGGCGTCGACCGCGTCGACGCCAAGTTCGCACCCCTGCTGTCGAAGGTCGTGAAGTCGCGACCGCCGATCGCCGGCGACATCAAGAAGCCTGGGGTCCTCGAGCCCGGCTACGACCGACTGCCGCTGGTGGCCTTCGCGTCGATGCAGCAGTTGTGGAAGCTCACCGTGGCGGACCTGCCGCGCGTCTGCGCGCCGATCAGGCTCTACCGCAGCAAGCAGGACCACGTCGTCGACCCGCTGTCGGCGCGGCTGCTGAAGGCAGGTGCGACGAGCACCACGATCGAGGAGATCCTCCTCGAGGACAGCTATCACGTCGCCACCCTCGACTACGACGCCCCGCGCATCTTCGAGGGCACGCTCGAGTTCATCCGCGCCCTGGCGCCGGAGGCCGCGGGCGGGCGGGCGTGACCGCGGCGCCGGGGCCGGTTCCCGGCCGGCAGGACAACGGATTGATCGCGGCGGCCTACGTTCCCCTGACCGACGTGGCGCCGCAGTTGGTGTCCGCGCTGCTGACCGCGCTGGCCCGCGCCCGCATCCCCGCCTACGTCGCGAGCACGCCGAGCGACGAGGCCCTGCGCTTGTTCGTCGCTGCGGAGGAGCGGGCCGACGCCCGGACCATTGTGGCGTCGGTCGTCCGCGCGGCGGGCGAGGCGGCGGCGCCCGACCGCAACGACCCGCTCGCCGGGATCGACACCGATGCGGAGTTCGAGCGGCTGATCGCCGACTGGCACGTCGACACACACAACGCGATCCGCGACGCCGAGAAGGCTCTCTCTGCCGAGGACGAAGAATGGCGGGCGCGGCTGGAGAAGGACGCCGCCGCCGAGCAACCGGTCTGGCTCGACGACGACCATTACGTTCCGCCGGTACCACCGCCGCTTCCCCGCTTCGCCGCCCCGACCGTCCTGGGCATGGTCGTCATCATCCTGTCCGTACTGCTCATCGGGCTCGGGACGGAGATCGGCATCGACAGCCGGCTGAGCTTGATCCTCGGCATTTGCGGCGTCCTGTTCGGCGCGGGGATTCTCGCGTCGCGGCTGCGTGATCGCGGCGATGATGACGACGACGGCGCGCGACTCTAGCGGGTCGTCGACAGCGCGCGGATTCTCAAGGCACTTCGATCGAAGCGAGGACGGGCAAGTGGTCGCTCGCCACCGTTACGTCGGAGTTCCTGATCGTATGGATTCCTGACACTCGGATCGCCGGGTCGACGAAGAGCGCATCGATCCGCCGCTGCGGCTGCAGCGCCGACGAGGTGTACCCGGGTCCGTCCCCCGCCAACTCCCATGCGTCTCGGCGCGGCCCGCAGAGTGCCCGCCACACCGGAGTCTGCGGCACGTCGTTGATGTCGCCGCCGACGATGGTGGGCACCCTCGCGGGCACGGTGCGCTCAATTGCGGCGTGCAACTCCTCGACATGACGCAACCGTGGCTGCGGTTTGAGGTCCAGATGCGTGCCGGCGACCGCGAACCGCGACCCGCCCACCGTCAGGACCGCGATAGCCGCGCCCCGTTGGTGCAGCTTCGGGTCCTTGGTGAACAGGACGTCGGCGGTTGTCTCCACGTCGACGCGGAGGTTGGAGAGGATCAGGTTCGCGGCGGCGGGCCGGCCACCGCTGATGACGACGAGCCCGCCGAGTCGGGCGAGTTGCGCGCACAGGGAGCGCCAGCGCAGGAACCGCGGCGCCTCCTGGATGAGGACGACGTCGGCCTGGGCGCTGCGGAGCACCCGGCCGAGGGCGGCGCGGTCGTCGCGCATGGACCGGACGTTGTAGGTCAGGACGCGCACGGCTGCCATCAGTTCCCCTCCCGCGCCGACGTGCGCGCGAGGTCGGCCGCTCCGACCATTCCCGCGTCGGGGCCGAGCGAGGCCAGTCGCACCTGGGCGGTCGGCCGGAATCCGCGACCGGTGAGGGACTGCGCGAACTCCTCCGGCGCGGCGCGGATGAAAAGGCGACCGGCGACCGAGACCCCGCCGCCGACGACGAACAGGGAAGGGTCGAGAACGGCCGCGAGGCTGGCCATGCCGCGGCCCAGCCATCGGCCCATCGCGGTGCAGATCGTCACGGCGGCCGGGTCGCCGCTTTCGGCCGCGGTGGTCACGACCGGACCGGTGAGACCCTCCACCGATCCCGCGGCCGCCAGGAGCCCCGCCGCGGCTGCGGGCGACGCCGCCGCCAGTTCGCGGGCGTCGCGCGCGAGGGCCCGGCCGGAGGCGTACATCTCCCAGCACCCGCGGTTGCCGCAGGCGCACAGCCGCCCGTCCGGTACGACCGTCATGTGCCCGTATTCGCAGGCGACACCGTAGGCGCCGCGATAGATGTCCCCCTCGACCAGCAGACCGCCGCCGATTCCCGTGCCGAGGGTCACGCACACCACCACCGGCTCGCCCGCGGCAGCGCCGTAGCGATATTCCGCCCACGCGGCGCAGTTGGCGTCGTTCTCGACCACCACAGGCAGCTCGATGCGGCCGGCGAGCGCATCGCGGAGCGGCTCGTTGCGCCAGGCCAGGTGAGGGGAGAACAGGACGGTCGCCCGGTCGGCGGCGATCCAGCCCGCGGCGCCGATGCCGACGGCCGCGGCGTCGTGTCGCCGGGACAGCTCGGTGACGAGCTCGACGATCACCGACTCGGTGCGGTCGGGGTCCGCGCCGGGCGTGTCGAGGCGCAGCCGCTCGAGCACGCGGCCGTCCTCGTCCACGACTCCGGCTGCCACTTTGGTGCCGCCGATGTCGACGCCGATTGCCAACGTCACCGCGTCTCGTCGTCCTCGGCGGCCGGCGGCTCCAACAACGCCCGGACGGCGGTGACGACGGCGGCGCCGGCCTCGGCCATCCGCTCGGTCAGGTCCGGACGCTCCCCGCGCAGCACCGCCACGAAGGAGCAGACCGGACACCACTCGCACGTGGAGGCGTCGGCTTCGGGCGGCGGCAAGGTGCGGCGGGCCCAGTCCTGCACCGCCGCGAACAGCCGCTGCGCGTCCTCACCGAGGAAGGGAGCTCCCGTCCCGTCCGCTGTCATCCCGTCGCCGACTCGACGCGCTTCTTCAGCTCCTTGAGTGCGGTGTCCATCACCACCCGCTCGGCCTTTCGTTTCAGCATGCCGAGCATCGGAATGGCGAGTTCGACGCTGAGCCAATAGGTCACGTTCGTTCCGCCGCCGGACGGCTCGAGGACGTAACGGCCGTTCTGCGCCCGCATCATCTGCCCCTTGACCAGGGTCCACTCGACTCGCCTGTCGCCGTCCCAGCGGTACTCGAGTTCGTAGTCGTCGCGGACGGGTCCGGCGTCGAGAGTGAACGCGACGCGGCGGGCTCGGCCGTCCGCGCCGGCGGCGAGCACGTCGGCCTTCTTCACCGAACCGGCCCAGACCGGATAGTTGGCGAAGTCGGCGATGACCGCCATCACCGCGGCGGGGTCGGCGTCGATGAAGATCGACTGCGTCGACTGCTCCGCCACAGCGCAGAGGCTACCGGTCCCCCGGAGCGGCGATCCTGGCCATGCGGCCGGGGTCGACGGCGTCGCCGACCGCCCACAGGACCTGCTTGGCGCGGGCCCGGTAGCGCCGCACGATCCGCTCGCGCCGGCCTCTGGATACCGGCCCGCCGTCGCGGCGGTCGAGCCGCAGGAAATAGTGCGCCACCACCCCGTTCGGGTCGGGTTCGAGCCAGATCTCCATCGATCCCGCCATCCGCCCGCGCTCGGCCGAGCGGACCGTCCACCGCACTCCCTTGACCCCGCGGGCTTCGGCCAGGTCCAGCTCCAGCCGCGGCCACCACTGCGGCCAGTTGCGCGGATCGGCGATCACCGCGCCCACCTCCGCCGCCGGAGCTCCGACCCACGTCGAGTCGACGACGTCGATCTGCGGCACGCCGCCGAGGATCGCACGCGCCGCGCGGCCGGTTCGCTCGCGACCCGATCGAGCACCGGCTACCGTGACCGCGTGCGTGAGCTCCACGTGCCGAGCGAGACGGCCGTCCTGCCGCTGTCGAACGTTGCCGACGTCGTCTTCGACAATGCGGTCGCCCGGCCCGACCACATCGCGATCCGGCGCCGGGTCGGACCTCACTGGGAGGACGTGACCGACGCGGCGTTCGCCGAGGAGGTGACCGCGCTCGCCAAGGGACTGATGGCCGCGGGGATCGGGCCGGGCGATCGGGTCGCCGTGATGAGCAAGACCCGCTACGAGTGGACCCTCGCGGATTTCGCGCTGCTCACCGCGGGCGCCGTGGTCGTACCGATCTACGAGACCTCCAGCGCCGAGCAGGTCGAGTGGATCCTCGCCGACTCCGGCGCACGGGCGGCCTTCGTCGAGACCGCCGCGCACCGCGCCGTCGTCGACTCGGTACGCGACGGCATCCCGGACGTGACGGCGGTGTGGCAGTTCGACGGTGCGGATCTGTCCGATCTGGTGGCTTCCGGCGCCGACGTGGCCGACGAGGAGGTCACCAAGCGCCGCGAGGCGGTTTCCCTCGACGACCTGGCCTCGATCATCTACACCTCCGGCACGACCGGACGCCCCAAGGGCTGCCAGCTGCCGCACCGCGCCTTCGCCACCGAGATCGTCGAGCTGCAGCACGGGCTGGACGACTTCTTCAACCGGACCACGTCGACGCTGCTGTTCCTGCCGATCGCGCACGTCTTCGGCCGCGCCATCGAGATCGGCGCCCTCTACGCCGGCTGCACACTCGGGCACACGCCGGACGTCAAGAACCTGCTGGGCGACCTCGCCGACTTCCAGCCTACGTTCGTCCTCGCGGTTCCGCGGGTGTTCGAGAAGGTCTACAACTCGGCCCGGCAACGCGCGCATGCCGAGCGGAAGGGGCGCATCTTCGACCGGGCCGAGGGGGTCGCCGTCGCGTACTCGCAGGCGACCGAACGCGGCGCCGCGCGATGGGGGCTGCGGCTGCAGCACGCCGTCTTCGACCGCCTTGTCT
Organism: Jatrophihabitans sp.; assembly: GCA_025924515.1. Taxonomy (GTDB): domain Bacteria; phylum Actinomycetota; class Actinomycetes; order Mycobacteriales; family Jatrophihabitantaceae; genus JAICIE01. The sequence continues at coordinate 23,768 of JAICIE010000036.1, forward strand.
ACGGCAGGTTGCGTGCCGCGCTCGGTGGTCACTGCATCGCCGCCGTCTCCGGTGGCGCTCCGCTCGGCGAGCGCCTCGGTCACTTCTTCCGCGGCGTCGGCGTGACCATCTACGAGGGCTACGGCCTCACCGAGACGACGGCGGGGGTCTGCGTCAACCGTCCGGACGCGCTGAAGGTCGGCACCGTGGGCCGGCCCGTCGGCAGCGTCACCGTCGCCATCGCCGAGGACGGCGAACTGCTCGTCAAGGCCCCGATGGTGTTCACCGGTTACTGGCGCAACGAGGCTGCGAGCCGGGAAGCACTCGACGACGACGGCTGGTTGCACACCGGCGACCTCGGCGACATCGACGCGGACGGGTTCGTGCGAATCACCGGACGCAAGAAGGAACTGATCGTCACGGCGGCCGGCAAGAACGTCGCCCCGGCCGTCCTCGAGGACCGCGTCCGGGCGCACTGGCTGGTGAGCCAGTGCCTGGTCGTGGGCGACCAGAAGCCGTTCGTCGCCGCGTTGATCACCATCGACCCCGAGGCGTTCCCGACCTGGCTGGAGCGCGCCGGCCGGCCCGCGTCGACGACCGTCGCGGAGGTCGTCGACGATTCCGGTCTGCGCGCCGAGATACAGAGCGCGATCGACGCGGCCAACAAGGCGGTCTCGCAGGCCGAGTCGATCCGTGCGTACGCGATCCTGCCCGAGGACTGGACCGAGGAGAGCGGCCAACTGACCCCGTCGATGAAGGTGAAGCGCAACGTCGTGCAGGCGGGCTACGGCGACCGCATCGAGGCTCTCTACCGCCGCGGACCGGTCAGGTAGCCGCGCAGCCGCGCCGCGACCACGTCCCATCGCCAGTCCCGTTCGACCCAGGCTCGTCCTGCCTCGCCCATGCGCCGGCGCAGGTCGGCGTCGGCGAGCAGCCGACCCAGCCGCTCGGTGAGCGCCGCGCCGTCGGTGCCGCCCACCACGAACCCGGTCTCGCCGTCGCGGACCGCTTCCGGTGCGCCGCCGGAGTCGCCGGCGATCACCGGCAGTCCGCAGGCCGACGCCTCCAGGTACACGATGCCGAGCCCCTCGACGTCCATCCCGGCCCGCCGCGTCCGGCACGGCATGGCGAAGACGTCCCCGGCGGCGTAGTACCCGGGCAGGTCGGCGAGCGCGACGCCGCCGGCGAACACCACGGCGTCCTGCGTCCCCACCCGGGCGGCGAGGCGGCGCAGGCGCTGCTCCTCAGGACCTCGTCCGACCAGCAGCAGCCGGGCGCCGGGCACCCGCCTGCGCACGTCGGGAAGAACGCCGATCAGCTGATCCTGTCCCTTTCGGCGGACCAGCCGGGACACGCAGACGATCACCGGAGCCGAGCCCAGGCCGTAACGCGCCCGGACCTCCTCGCCGTCGAGCCCGGGGCAGAAAGTCTCGACGTCCACTCCAGGTGTCAACTGCAACAGGTCGGGACGTGGACCGAAGGCCGATCCGAGCCGGTCGCGGGTGTAGCCGGTGATGTAGGTGACGACGTCGGTCGCGTCGCCGATGCGGCGCAGCGCCTGTCGGGCGGCGGGCAGCATCGCCCATCCGAGTTCGTGACCGTGCGTGCTCGCGACAACCCGCGAGACGCCTGCCCGGCGCAGCGCCGGCGCGAGCAGCCCCAGCGGGGCCGACGCGCCGAACCACACCGCCGTGGCGCCGTACTCGCCGACCAGCCGCGCCGCCGTCCGCGCCGCGGCGGGGGTGGGCAGCAGCAGCGGGGTGCGGGCGCGGACGACCGGAAACGGCTGGGCCGCGTCGAAGCTGCGCGACCCCTCGTAGTCCGAGGCGTACACGACGAGGCTGCCGTCCGGTTGCCGCCGCGCGAGTTCGTGGACGTAGGACTGGATACCGCCCTGTCGGGGCGGGAAGTCGTTGGTGACGACGAGGACGCGCGTCGCGGCGGGAGGCGTCACCCGGCCAGTCTGGTGGCTCCCACGTAGTCGCTCATGAAGTACTGCAGCGGCACCACCATGACGTCCTCTCCGGTCTGCGGCGCGGAGACGAGCATGCCGTGGCCGATGTACATCGCGACGTGACCGATCGGGTGGTAGAAGAACACCAGGTCGCCGGGCTGCAGCGAACCGTACGAGACGTGCGTGCCGTAGTTGTACTGCATCAGCGATGAGTGCGGCAGGCTGATGCCCGCGGCGGCGTAGGACGCCATGGTCAGTCCCGAGCAGTCGTAGCTGCTCGGACCCGCGGCGCCCCACACATAGGGCTTGCCGACCTGCGCCAGGGCGAAGTTGACGGCGGTCTGCGCCTGCCCGGACGTCGCCCCGGACGAGGACGGGGCACCCGTCGAGTAGCCCGACGAGCGGCTCGCCGGCCGGGCGGCCGGATGCACGGCTGCCCTGACCGCCGTCGCGACCTGCTGGGCCGACGCCGCATGGCTCTGCCGGGCGAGAAAAGCGATCCGCTGCGCTTCGGTGAGCGTGTGCAGCAGCTGCCTGTACTTGGCGACCTGCGCGGTCACGGCCTTGCGCTGGGAGGCCAGCGTGTCGCGCTGCTCCTGGGCCTGCGAAAGCAGCCGCTGCGCGGTCGCCGTCGCCGCGTCGGCTTGCTGTTGCGCCGCCTTGAAGGTGCTGACCATCGACGCGTTGTGGTCGTTGAGCAGCGACAAGGTGTCGAGCTGGTCGAGGTAGCTGTAGCCGTTGGTGCTGGACAGCAGGGCTCCGGTCGCGCTGAACGACCCGGTCTCGTACTGGGCGGCAGCGCTCGCTCCCAGCGCGGCGCGGGCACCCTCGAGCCGGCGGCGCGCCGCCGCGGCCGCCGCGGTCGCCGCGGTCGCGCGCTGCTGGCCAATCTTCACCCGCTCCTGCGCCTGGTCGAACTTCTCCACCAGCTGGTCGTTCTGCCGCGACAGCTGCTCGAGCTTGTGTTTCACCGAGGAGATCGTCGGCCTGGCCTGGGCGCCGTGCGCGGCCGGAGTCGCCGGAGCGGCGCCGGCCACGGCCGGGAGCGCCAAAGCGCCGGCGGCAAGACACGAGAGCACGAGTGCGACGGGACGGACCCGAGGTGCTGACGCATGCGCCAGCGCAAACCGCTTCGCCACAGTCGGCGAGCCCCTTCTTCCTCATCCGCCTACCGGGTTAGCTGACGGGTTCGGGCCGGGAAGTAGCCCTACGGCGCCCCTCGGGACGGCCGCGCACGTCGCGCAGCCGCTCGACACGGGCGCCGATTCACCCCAACGAACCTGGGTCCCCGGTTCGCGACCGCGCGGCGCAGGATTTCCCGACGGTTCGGGGCCCGGCGGGCGGCACGGTCTCGTGCGATTCGGCGTGACCTCCGGCGACGTCCGCGGTGGACGCCGTGGAACCGCGAGGTCTCGAAAAGATTACGGCCTCGTTCTCGGCGGATGCAAACCAGGGTCCGCTGAATCGACAGGCAATCCTGGAGCTTCGAACGCGAGGTCAATTCTTGGTCAGGAATTCTTGTGATCTGGCCGTAAAAGCCTTATGCGGGACGGGTTATCGGCTTCGCGGGGACCAGGCGCAGCGGCGGCAACAGCCCCGCGTCGGCGAGACGGACGAGCGCGACTCGCTCCGCCGGGTCGAACTGCACCGGCTGGTCCGGCGGTCCGAGCAGCACCGAAATCACGCAGTCGTCACAACCGGCTCCCCGGGCCGTGCAGTCGTCGCAGTCGATCAGCATGTCCGCTCCTCTCGTGGGCTCCCCCGAGCCCGTGACCGGAGGCTAGAAGCGGCGTCCGACAGTTTCGGTCGGAGCGGCTATGACAGCCGGGACAGCAGGACCGCGGAGGGTACGGTCCACGCGCCGTTGCGCCGCACGTCCGCCACCACCTGCTGGTCCGAGGTCGCGACCAGGACCGGCCGGCCGGGCGGTTCCGCGCCCACGAGCCGGCGGATCACGTCGTCGGCGATCTCGTCCGCGGCGCTGAACAGGACGCGTACCCCGCGCGGCACCCGCGGTTGCACCGGCGGGCGACCGGCGCCGTCGAAGACGACCGTGACCTCCGCGCCGCAGCGGCCGGCAAGCGCGGCGAGCGCCGAGACGAGCCGGTTGCGCTGGTCGGCGAGCGAGAACTCGGGATATCCGCTCTTGGTGACGTTGTAGCCGTCGACGATGAGATGCAGCTGCGGTAGTGCGAGAAGCTGGTCCAGCGCGGCCGGGTCGCGAGCCGCCCGCGGACCGGGGTCGGCCCCCTCGGCGGCAACGACGTCGGCCGGGCGGGTGGCGACCGCCGGCAGTGACAGCTCGCGGCGCATCCCGGCGACGGCGTCGGTGAGCGTGTCGAGCAGAAGCCGCAGGCGCGCGTCGTCGACCTCGCGGTCCACCCGGGCGCTTCGCCGGGCCGACTCGGCCGAGCGCTCCAGCTCGCCGATCCGCGCGCGGGCGCGGCGCAGCTGCGTGGCGGCCCCCGCGGCGGCCGCCGAGCAGGGCCGCGCGAGCACGGCGCGCGCCGCACGCCCCGGGTGGGGGGTGCGGGGGGGCGGCGGGCCGCG
>JAICIE010000037.1 GCA_025924515.1 Jatrophihabitans sp.
ACCTGCACGGCGGCAATGCCGATCTCCGGCGTGAAGTAGTTGGTGAACGTGTCGGGCCAGAGCAGGACCGGCGGTCCCTCGGGATGCCGGGGCCGGTGCCCGCCGAACCAGTCGACGAACGTCTGCGCGGCGAACCGGGGGACCTCGCGCCGGGCCGCCACTCCCCCGGCCGCCTTCACCGCGCGGTGCAGCCCTGGCGCGTGCGTCAGTGCATTGGCCGTGCCGGGAAGGTGCGAGGCCAGGCGTGCCCACTTGTCGATCAGCCCGAGCGCGTAGGCCTGCCGGGGCCGGAGCCGGCCTCGGTAATAGTGATGCAGGAACTCGGCCTTGTAGCTGGCCATGTCGACGCGGACCGGGCAGTCTCCTCGGCATCCCTTGCAGGCCAGGCAGAGGTCGAGAGCCTCTTTCACCTCGTCGCTGCGCCACTGCTCGGTCAGCGGCCCGGTTGCGCGGGTCATCTCCTGCAGAAGTCGCGCCCGCCCCCGGGTGGAATGCCGCTCCTCGCGCGTCACCATGAAGCTGGGGCACATCACCCCGCCGTCGAGATGGCGGCAGGCGCCGACGCCGAAACATCTGCCGACCGCAGCGGCGAAGTCGTTCTCGTCCTCCGGAAAATTGAAGACCGTCTTCAGCTGCAACGGCTGGTAGTCCGCGCCTTCGCGGAGATGGCTGTCGAGGGGGTAGGGGTCGATGAGCTTGTACGGGTTCATGCGGTTGTCCGGATCCCACAGCCGCTTGAAGTCGTCGAAGGCGCGCATCAGCTCGGGACCGAACATCTTCGGCCACAGCTCGGCTCGACCGTGGCCGTCGCCGTGCTCGCCCGAGAGCGACCCGCCGTAGGAGACGACGAGGTCGGCGGCCTCTTCCATGAAGGCGCGATATCTGCCGATTCCCGGTGCGCTGCGCAGGTCGAAGTCGATCCGGCAGTGGATACAGCCCTGCCCCCAGTGCCCGAACAGCACTCCGTCGTAGCTGTGCCGGTCGAGAAGCTTCCGGAAATCCCGAAGATAGTTGCCCAACCGGTCTGGCGGCACTGCCGCGTCCTCCCAGTTGGGCCAGCCGGCGTGACCACCGAGCGCCAGGGGCATCCGCGTCGACCCGACGCCGTGCTTGCGCGCCTCCCACACGGCAGACTCCTCCGCGGCGTCCTCGATGAGCTTGTAGCTCGGCCCGCCCTGGCGCCGCCGCAGTGCCGCGAACAGTTCCTCGGCCTTGGCGTCGGCATCCGGCTTGGAGTCCGCACCGAATTCGACGAGCACCCAACAGTCGCCGGAAGGCAACAATTTGTCCCCGCCGAACCGGAACCCCTTCGCATGCAGGTGGTCGAGAACCTCGCGGCTGAAGAACTCGACCGCGATGACGTCGTAGCTCATCAGCCAGGCGACGTCGTCGCCCGACGCGGGAATGTCCCGATACCCGAGGACGACGAGCGCGCGCTCCTTCGGTGAGTGCACGAGCTGACAGGTGGCCTCCAGCGTGAGCGCGCAGGTCGACTCGGTGCCGACGAGCGCCCGCGCGACATGGAACCCGTTCTCCGGCAGCAGCTGGTCGAGGTTGTAGCCCGACACCCGCCGCGGGATGTTCGGCATGCCCTCGCGGATGGCGTCGGCGTACGAGTCTCGGATGCGTTTCAGACCGGCGTAGATCTCGGCGCGGCGTCCTCCCGCGGCGATGATCGTCTCGAGTGCCGCCTCGCTGGTCGCGCCGACGCGCATCCGGGTGCCGTCGTAGGTCAGGATCTCGAGCTCGTCGATGTTGTCGACGGTCTTTCCGGCCATCACCGAATGCGTGCCGCAGGAGTTGTTACCGATCATCCCGCCGAGGGTGGCGTGATCATGAGTCGCCGGATCCGGACCGAAGGTCAGCCCGTGGCCCTCGGCGGCGTCGCGCAGGGTGTCGCACACAACGCCGGGCTGCACGCGCGCCTGCCGCGCTGCCGGGTCGACCTCGAGGATCGCGTTCATGTGCTTGGAGAAGTCGAACACCACCGCCGCGTTCACGGTCTGACCGGCGAGGCCGGTTCCACAGCCTCGGCCGAACACCGGCTGCCCGTGCGTGCGGCACACCTCCAGCGCGGCGCACACGTCATCCGCGTCGAGCGGCAGGACGACACCGAGCGGAGGCTGCCGGAAGATCGATGCGTCGTACGCGTAGAGAGCCCGATCGCCCGGCGTGAACCGCACCTCGCCGCGCACCGCTGCGCGCAGGTCCGAGACGAGGTCCTGAAAGCCGTTGTCCCGGGCAGGACTCGAGCGGTGCACGCGCAGGCCGGCCGTCGCCGGTTCGGTAGGACGCACGGGCTGCTCCTGCCAGCCTGCGCCGGCCGCATCGACCCCGGTCGGCGGGCGAGATGCTGGCTCAGGTGCGGGTTGGGGGTTCAGCGCCCTCGAGCCACTTTCATCCCTACTCCAGGACGTTGCAGATTGCAAGAATTGCGCCATGCGGTCAACGCGGGAACCGCGCGGTCGACTCGGCCGCCGCGGCCACGTCGCGCGGATAGGTCCGGCGTCCTACCAGCACGGTGATCAGCGCGGCGAGCACCAAGCTCGCCAGCATCGTCAAGAAGGTGTACTCCAGTCCGCCCCGGCCCACGAACACGGACTGCGCCAGCACCCCGAACAGCACGGGAGCCGCCGCGTCCCCGCCGGTGCGCAGGACGGTCCGGACGGCCTCCGCGCGTCCCCACAGGCCGGGATGGATGATGTCCAGGCGTGCGGCGTCCAGCGGCGGGTTGGCCGCGCCGAGGAAGAGGGACGCAAGAAAGAGCAGCGGCAGCGCAACCGCGACCGACGTCGTGAGGATGGCGGGCACGAAGGCCACGGCTGCCCCGAGCACCGCCGCGCCCGAGACGTCCACCCTGGCGGCGACGTGACCGCCGCGCAGCAGCCGGTCGGCCAGCCGGCCGCCGCTGAGCACGCCGATCAGCGCTCCGATTCCGATGACCACGGTGAGCGCGGACGCCGTTGACTGGGACAGGCCGTAGTGATGTTCGGCGAATTCGACGGCGAACCCGCGCAGGCCGGAGAAGAAGAAGTAGCCGAGCGCCGACGCGACGATGAGCACGACGTTGGTCCGCACTCGCAGCACGTAGCGCACGGCACCGAAGACAGAGATCTCTTGGGGGGGCCGGGCCAGCACCGCTTGCGGTCGGGCGTCGACAGCCTGCTCTCGCGCGACCCGGCCGGCCAGCTGCGGATCCTCGTCCTGCTCGCTCGCGGCCGTGCCGGCTGCCGGGTCCAGGCGGCTACCGCCGCCGCGCTCCGGTTCGGGTAGGCGGTGTACCAGCCACCAGACGCCGATCGTCGGCGGCACCAGGACAAGGACCGGCGCGCGCCACGACAGCACCGCGAACTGTCCGGAGACCACGAAGCCGAACCCCGCACCGACGAGCTCGCCGGCCAGGACGAACCCGTAGATGCGACCGCGGTCGCCGGGCGGGAAATAGTCGCCGATGAGCGATGCGACCGCGGGCCCGGCTACCGCGACGACCACCCCGAGCGCCAGCCGGGAGAGCATCAGGAAGAGGAAGTCGGTGGCCGCGGCCGAGGCCGCCATCGCGATTCCCCAGCCGCAGACGGCCACCGCCAGCAGCCTGGTCCGGCAGACGCGGTCGACCAGCATTCCGGCGGGGATGCTGACGACCGCTCCGACGATGCTGCCGACCGCGAGGAGCAGCCCGATGTCGGCGGTTCCGATCCCGAGCCCCGCCTGGAGCTGCGTCGCGCTCGTCCCGACGGTCGACTTGTCCGCGCTGTCGAGCGCCAATACGCAGGCGAGGACGACGACCACCCGCCGCCGGTCCGCGCCACCGATCAGGTGGTCGAGTCGCTCGAGTAGGCCGTGAGGAGACGCCGCCGACACCATGTTCCGCTCAGCTTGCAACGATTGCACCGTGCATAGAAGGCGGTACCCGGGAACCTCTGTTGCCAACCGCGTCTGACGCGTGCGTCCGCCCGGTCAACGGCCGGTCGGCGTCGTCAGGACGACGGACCGGTCCGCTGACCGAGAGGCGGGATCGCTGCTCTTTACGGCGTACAGGTCAACGTGCGGGTGGGGCTGCGGAAGTCGTTGAACCTCTTGGTCACGGCTCCGAGCGGCGCGGCCGGGTACGAGATCGCCCGCAGCGGGCCGTAGAGCGCATGGGCGCTGCGCCCGTACCGGTAATCCGCGTTGGGCAGGTAGGGGCCACCCTCCTGGAACCAGCACGACCCGCTGGCGTCGTGCGTGGTGCTGTAGAAGGGATAAAGGTCAGATCCCGGGGGCGGGTTGACACACCCGAGACCCGGATGCGGATCGGACGGGTTGACTATGTGCCGCTGGCAGGGCGTCGAGTGGCGGAATTCGGTGTCGTCCGACTCGCTGCGGCTGATGTTCGACTCGAACGCGAAGGTCCCGAACGGGTGTCCGTTCGTCAGCGGACTGGTGAACTGAACGGGCCGTGCGTTGAGCAGCTTGTCGGCGGTGTGGTTGGTGAGAGAGCCGGGCCACGAGAATTTGTAGCTGACGCTGTCGAAGTCTCCATCGGTGTTGAGGCATCCGCCGATCTTGATCAGCGCGGACGCGGAGGCAGGAAGACAGAAGACGTCGTCGCCCGCAGGGTCCGGGCCGGCGTTGTCGGGGTCGTTGGTGTCGTCGCCGAGCGACCGGCCACAGGTGTTGATAGCGTCGTCGCGAACCTTCCCGCAGTACTCGAAGTGGCCTATCTCGTCGGCGAATGCGATGTTGCCGGTGTGCGCTGCGTTGAAGTTGCGGCCCTGCGGAGTCGCTGTGCTGTACATGGGGTGGAAATCGTGCAACTGCACGGTGCACCTCGACGCGTGCGGCTGGAACAGCGGCGATCCGAAGCCGTTCCCTGCGCTCGCTGTCATCGATCCGGTCCGGTGCGTAGTCAGGTCCCGGACGACGATGCGCAGGCCGTGTGAAGTGTCGAACATGTGCATCCGCAGCACGTCGCCGGGGTTCATGAGGAAATCACTCTTCAGCCGCGGGACGAAGTGCTCCGGGTGCTGCGGGTTCGCTTGATCAACCGCTTTCCCGTTGTTGGTGAGGAAGGCGAAGTTGACCGGCTCAGGCCCTACCGTGCTCAGGCACGCGTCGTTGTTGAACGTGTTGGTGTTCTGGTTGTCCTGGAAGGTGTCGATGTTCAACGCCGCGCACCAGTGGGTGCCGTCGCAACCGATTCCCGCCGGCCAGGGCGCCCATCCCGGCGGGTAGAACTGCATCTCCATGAACCCTTGACCGGGGCCGAGCCCGAAGTAGCGCGGACTGTTCTTGTTCGCGCTGGCGTACAGGTTGGAGTCACTGTCCGGCTTACATGGAACGGTCGGGTGCCCCGTCAGCGCCTTACCGTCCGGATTCGGGTTGCCTTGATCGTCGCAGACCTGCATCCCGAACCAGAAGGTTATGTGCTGCTGGAAGTTCCAGTTGCCGCCTTCGCCGCGCTGTTCCGGCCTGGTCACCGGATCCGTCGGCAGGCGCAGTCTGTAGGCGACGTCGTTCCCAGAGCCGGGACGGTTCGAGAAGAACTGGACCGAGGGCTCGTCATGGCCGATGTACGGCCATAGCGTGACGCCCTTCTTGATCAAGTCGCGGTACTGCGGGTACTCGTCCCAGTTGAGGTTCGGGTCCGAGCAGGTGATCCCGTTGGTGTTGCACCAATGTTGAAACCCAGCGACCTTTACGGTCGCGCTGGGCCTCAAGGCGACCGACCCGGACGCGTCGCCCGCCTGGCTCGCAACCAGCGAAAGCATCGCGGTTGCCGCCGCGCATCCCGCGGCGAGGACTCGCTTCATTGCGACCTCCTCCGGTCGGTCGGAAGTCCCGTACGGGCTTCTGCCGCGGAGTCAACCCGTGGTGCGAAATCACGGCAATAGCCCGTCCAACATGGTTGAGATGTCCAGTTGCCGCGCTCGTCAGGAATGCCCGCTGCCTTCGCTCGAAGAACTCTTCGACGCGCCACTCGCGGGTTCGCGAGATCCCGAAAATCCCCGTGGGCGCGCCCAAGGATGGCACTGTCGTCGATCGGCATGAGCGGAAGTCGGCTGCCTCACCACCACGGCCGGCCGCTCACCACGGGCGGCGGCGAGCGTCCCCGGCAGGCGTTCTTCTGCGCCGCGGGTCGGCTCTCGACCGTCGAGGACAGTCGACGGCGCACCATCGTCGGCCTTGCGGACGAGCTCGGCGCGCGCGTGACCGACCTCTTCGCGCACCTCGGGTCCGCCGTCCTCCTGATCAACAGACAAACCGCGCTGCCAGGACGACGCGAATGGTCTGTCGATCAACTATCAACCGCCGGCGGAGGACGCACATCACGCACAAGCGTGAGGATCGCGACGAGCCGGGAAGGGTTTGGTCATGCAGACCCGAACGATCGGAAAGAACTCTGTCGGACGCACCGCGGTCGGCGCCATCGGCCTCGGTCTCATGACCTTCGACCAGACCGGCACCCAACCCCGCCAACAGCTGCTCGACACGGTGCGCGCGGCCCTCGACGCCGGCGTCACCCTCTTCGACACCGCCGACGCCTACGGTCCCGGGGATGAGCTCGGCGCAGGCGCACAGGGCGCCAACGAGACGTTGATCGCCGGCATCCTCGACGAGCTGGGGGTGCGCGACCGCGTCCTGCTCGCCACCAAGGGCGGGCATGTCCGCACCGACGGCGGCTGGGAGGTCGACAGTTCGCACGGCCATCTCGTGTCGGCCGTCGACGCGAGCCTCCGCCGGCTCGGCGTGGAGCAGATCGCGCTGTGGCAGCACCACCGCCCGGATCCGAAGGTCGAGTACGCCGACGTCCTGCACACCCTGAAGGAGATCCACGACAGCGGCAAGGTCCGCATGATCGGACTCTCGAACGCCGACCCGGCCCAGATCCGCCTCGCCGCCGAGATCCTGGGCGATGCACTGGTGAGCGTGCAGAACGAGTTCTCGCCGCGGTTCCGCACGAGCCGTCCCGAGATCGACCTGTGCACCGAGCTCGAGCTCGCCTTCCTTCCCTGGAGCCCGCTGGGCGGACTGGGCAACGCCAAGGAGCTCGCGCAGAAGCATCCGGCGTTCGCCGAGGTGGCGACCGAACTCGGCGTGAGTGCGCAGCAGGTCGCCTTGGCCTGGGAGCTCGCGCAGTCGCCGGTCGTCATCCCGATCCCCGGCGCCAAGCGTCCGGAGTCGATCCGCGACAGCGCTGCCGCGGCGGACCTCCAGCTCACCGACGACCAACTGATGCGCCTCGACAAGGAGTGAGGGCCGGCTTCCACGTTCGTCCCGCGCAGCCGGCAGACGTCGGCGCCGTTCAGCGGGTCTCGGCGTCCACCGGGCAACCGGCCGTCGAATCCGGAGCCGACGCGAGCTACGTCGAGTTCGTCATCCGCACCGGAACCGCGCTCGTCGCGACCGACCCCGAGGGGCGCGTCGTCGGGTGGGGCGCGGTCCGCGGACACGTCCTCGGCTCGATGCTGAGCGACTTGTTCGTATCACCTGACCAGCAGGGACTCGGAATCGGAGGCGCGGTGCTCGCCCGGCTCTGGCCTGCTGACCGATCGCAGCCGCGGTTCACATTCAGCTCGCGGCACGCCGCAGCACTGCCCGTCTATGCGCGGGCGGGGCTGCACCCGATGTGGCCGCTGCTGTATATGTCCGGTCCCGCACCGGCCGGGTCGACCGTGACTGCCCGACTCGTCGAGACGGCCGTGGCGGCCGACGCCGAGGTCGGACTGGCCGGAGCCGACCGAAGTCATGACTACCACTTCTGGCGGCGGCACCCGCAGACGAGCGGAGTGCTGGTGGTCGACGGGACGCGGCTCGCCGCCTGCGGGGCCGTCCGCACGGCCGCGGTCGTGCACCTGTGCTGCCCCCGCCGGTCGGACGCCGGGCCGGCGCTTGGCGCGGCCCTCGCCGCAGCGGAGGGCCGGACGGTGACCGTGCACGTTCCCGGGCCCCACCCGGCGGTCCCCGAACTACTACGCGCCGGTTTCCGGATCACCGACTACGACATTGCGATGGCCACACCGGACCTCGACCTGCCGACCACGTGGGCCTACTCCCCCGGCCTCGGCTGAGGAGCAGGACGACGCCTGATCCGCCCCGGTCAGTGCACCGCCAGCCCGATCGACCAGCCGAGCGCTGCCGCGCCGATGCCGCCGACGATCGAGACCGCCGCGTTCGCCATCGCATGGAACCGCGCGCCGCGCTGCGCCAGGTGCACGGTTTCGAAGCTGAACGTCGAGTAGGTCGACAGCGCCCCGCAGAACCCCGTGCCGATCAGGTCGGCGACCGACCGGGCGACCGCCGCGCCCGCGAGGACGCCCAGGAGCAAGGACGCCAGCAGGTTGACCGAGAGCGTTCCCCACGGGAACACCGTGTCGTGGCGGGACTGAACGGCCCGGTCGGCGAAGTAGCGCGCGGGCGCGCCGATCGCTGCTCCGATCGCGATCATCAGCACCGTCACCCGGACACCGTCCGGGCGGCGCGTGCGCGCAGTCGTCGGCGGGCGGATTGCACACCGGCCGACCCGAGCAGCACGCCGAGCAGGCAGGCGGACAGGGTGACGACGACGTAGGCCAGCGCGGCCACCGGACGCTGCAGCCGCAGCAGGCGCTCGGCGTCGACGGCGAACGTCGAGTACGTCGTGTAACCGCCGAGCACGCCTACGCCGAGGAACGGACGGACGAGCCGGTGCGGCCTGGCCAGCCCGAGCAGGGTCGCCATCAGGATCCCGAGCAGCACCGACCCCGTCGCGTTGGTGATCACCGTCGACCAGGGGAAGGACGCCGCCCCGGACGGCAGCGCGACGCTGACCGCATATCGTCCTTCGGCGCCGAGAACTCCCCCGGCGGAGACGGCCAGCACGAGATCCCAGTGCCGCGCGGCCATTTCCTGGCGCTGCGCCGGATCGTGGAGATCGACGTCCGAGTCGATGATGTCGTCGGTCATGTCGGCTACCCCTTGCGCTCGCGAGGTAGGGACTGTTGGCCACGACGTCTTCGCCCGCCGCGACGGTTCTCGGCGAGCCCCACCGCCGTCGCGATCAGGTTAGCGAACCGGCCTGCGGGCCAGCGGTCAGCGCTCGTACGCGAGTTCGCCGCGGATCCACGTCTGCTGGACCTCCACCGCCCACAGGTCGCCCGGGTCGACGGAGGCCAGGTCGGCGTCGACGACGGCGAGGTCCGCGTCGTACCCGGGGCGAAGGGCACCGGCGCAGCCCTCGACCCCGTTGATCCAGGCGCTCCCCGCGGTGTAGGCGGACAGCGCACTGATCAGGTCGAGACGCTGTTCCGGCAGGAACGGGTCTCCGGCGCACCCGCCGGCGGCGACCGGCAGCGTGCGGTTGACCGCGACGTGCAGGGCCAGGAACGGGTTGGGACTGGTGACCGGCCAGTCGCTGCCCGCGCAGATGGTGGCGCCGGCGCGGCGCAGCGAGGCAAACGGGTACTGCCACGCGGCGCGCCGCTTGCCCAGATAGGGGATCGTCAGCTCGTCCATCTGCGGCTCGTGCGTGGCCCAGAGGAACTGCAGGTTCGCGCTGGCCCGCAACCGGGCGAAGCGGAACAGGTCGTCGGGGTGGACCACCTGGAGATGTGCCAGGTGGTGGCGGCGGGCGCCGTCCGGGTCGGCGGCACGCGCGGACTCGACCGCGTCGAGCGCGTGGCGCACCGCGCGGTCGCCGAGCGCGTGGAAGTGCACCTGGAAGCCGTCGCGGTCCAAGGCGGTGACGAACTCGGGCAACCGCTGCGGATCGATGAAGTCGATACCGCTGACCTCGCTGGAACATCCGGCGTCGTCCTGGTAGGGCTCGAGCATGGCGGCGGTGTGGTTCTCCGCGACGCCGTCGAGCATCATCTTCACCGTGTCGGCGCGGAACCGGTCGCTGTGCGCCCTGCTCCGCCGGGACCGCAGGTCCTCGAGTTGGTCGAGATCGCGGGTGCGGTCCCACCAGAGCGCGCCACGCACCGTCGCCCGCAGCGCACCCGCGCCAGCCGCCCGCAGGTACGCCGGCAGCGGGTCCGCGCCGTCCTGGTAGTCGCCGAGGATCGCGTCCTGCCAGCCGGTGACCCCGACGGCCAGCAGGTGGTCCTGTGCGGTCAGCAGCGCCGCGTACCAGTCGTCAGCGGTGAGGACGGGGAGGAGCCGGCCGACCAGCGCCGCCGCGCCCTCCTGCAGCATGCCGACGGGATTGCCGTCGGCGTCGCGTTCGATCCGGCCGTCCGGCGGATCCGGCGTGGTGGCGTCGAGGCCGGCCAGTTCCAGCGCCCGGCTGTTCACCCACGCGCCGTGGCCGTCCCGGTTCGGCAGGAACACCGGCCGGTCCGACACCACCGCGTCCAGCGCCTGCCTCGTCGGGACCCCGCCCGGGAAGGCCTCCATTGCCCATCCCCCGCCGGTGATCCACGCTTCGGCGGGGTGCGCCCCGGCGTAGTCGGCGATGGCCTGCAGGTAGCCCGGGCCGTCGTGAGCCTCGCGCAGATCGCAGTGCCGCAGTTGGTTGCCGGCGAACACCGGGTGCGCGTGCGCGTCGATGAAGCCCGGCAGCAGGGTGCCGCCCTGCAGGTCGACCGGCTCGACGCCCGTCCGCGCGCCGGCGGGCCCGACGTCGGTGATCCGGCCGTTGCGAACCCTGACGGCCGTGCCCGGGGCCAGGAACCGGGTGCCGTCGAAGACGGTTCCGTTGTGGAACACCACGTCGTCCGGCTGGCCCACGTAGCTCTCCGTCCTGTGGTGCGCTGGTCACTCCGGCAGCCGCGCCGGCGCTCCGAGCAGGTATCCCAGGACGGTAGCGGTGATCGCCTCGGCGCAGAGGAGGCCGACGAGGACGACGACCTGGAACCTGGCGGCGTCCGCTGCGCTGACCCCACCCAACAGCGCGCCGACGAATGCGCCCGGCAGCGTGACGAGGCCGACCGTGCGGGTCTGGTCGAGGGCCGGGACCAGCGCTTCGTAGATCGCCGTCCGCACGATGTCGCGCACGGCCTGGCGCGGCGTCGCGCCGATCGCAAGCCAGGCCTCCACCTCGGCGCGCCGCAGCCGCAGCCCGTCGGCGATGCGCCGGCCGGTGAGGGTGCTGGCCGTCATGGTGCCGCCCAGCACGATCCCCGACACGGCGACGAGGGTGCGGACGTCGCGGGTCAGCACCGGGAGCCCCACGATGATCGAGATGGCCACCGCCGCGCCGGCTCCGCAGGCCGCCGCGACGGCGCGAGTGCTTCCCGGATGGAAGGCCAGACGGCGCCCGGCCGTCCATACCACGACGCTGTACATCACCGCGATAACGGCGACGACGGCGAGCGGGGCGGCGAACACGCCGCGAAGCGCCAACGCCACCAGGGTCAGTTGCACGACCGCGCGAAGGGCCGCGACGACCATTGCCCGTCGGGCCTTGACGCCGGCGATGCTGAGCGCGGCAATCCCGAGCGCGAGCAGCACGATCAGGCCGACCGCGCCGCGCACGTAGGTATCCACGGCGGGACGCTACGGACGCTGCTCGCGGCCGGACGCTGTCCCGGTCAACGCAGGATGCCGGTGTGCCCGAGCGAGTACCGCCCCGGCAGCGGCCACACGCACAGGCCGTGCGGGCCGCTGCCCACCTTGATCTTTCGGATCAGGCGTCCGGAGTGGGCGTCGATCGCGTAGACGACGCTGTTGTAGCGACCGGACAGCCACAGCACCGACCCGTCGGCCGACAGGTTTCCCATGTCCGGGCTCCCGCCGTGTGGCAGACGCCACTTCTTCAAGGGGCGGCCGGTGTTCGCGTCGAGGACGCTGATCGATCCCTCGTCGCGGTTGGTCACGTACAGCCACTTCGAGTCGCGCGAGACGTACAGTCCGTGGGCGCCTTTGCCGGTTGGCTGGAACCGCACGACACCGAACGTGTGCGCGTCGACGACGTAGACGCCGTTGGCGACCATGTCCGCGACGAAGAAGCAGCGCCCGTTCGGTGAGAGCTTCACGTCGTGCGGCATTCCACCGTCGACCTGCTGCAGATGCACCATGCGCAGCAGCCGGTGGTGAGCGACGTCGATGACGGCGAGGTCGTTGGTGAACTCGCAGCTGGCCAGCAACTCGTTACCGTCGGCGGTGAAGTCCATGTGGTCGATCCCCAGGCAGGTGGGGACGTTCAGGTAGTCGTGCAGTTTCCAGGTGTGTGGGTTGTAGAAGGCCAGGCGGTGATAGGCCTGCTGGACGACGACCGCGTATCGCCCGTCCGGGGTGAAGTACAGGTTGTAGGCGTCGTCGATGCGAAGCGGTCGGCCCGGCAGCCCCGTGTGCGGGTTTATCGGGGTGATGCTGCCGTGGCCCGGGATGTCCGCGGTCACGTACAGGGTGCGCAGGTCGTAGGACGGCACGACGTGCTGCGGCTCGTCGCCGCCGGGGAAAGAACGGATCACCTTCAGCGAGTGCTGATCGATGACGTCGACGTCGTTGCTCTTGGAGTTGGGCACGTAGACATAGGCGGGTTCGCCCCGCACCACGGGGCTCAGCGCGTTCGGGCGGTCCGCGGCGTAGACGTCCTGCGAGCTCAGCAACGGGGGCATGCCCGCGAGCGCGCCGGGCGCGGGCTTGAGCGAGGCCGTGGCCGAGGTGCGCGCCGCGGACGACGACGTCCCGGCCGGCGAGCTCGACTGCGACGGCATCGCGGACGTGGACGCGGCGCTCGATCTCGCGCTCGTCGACCCGCTCGTGCACCCGGCCAGCGCCAGCACTCCGGCCAGCACAGCGGCGACCGCGACGGCCGGCCGTGACGGAGGGTTCACGCGCGGAGCAGCCGGCTTGCGGTGACCGGCCGCAGGCCGCGGTCGGCGAGGTCGGTGAGGATGCCAGGCATGGCCGCCACCGTATCGGTGTGACCGAAGTAAAGGCTGACAATCGAGCCGGCCTGCGCCGCGCCAACCCGTTCGCGCACCACAGCGGGGCCCGGATCGGTGTAGTCGGGCGAGTCGACGTCGTAGCTATGGCGCGGCGAACCGCCGTTGCCAGTGGGATGCTCGCGGCCGTGCTGACCGTCCTCGGCCTGCTGGACACCGAGAGCGTCCATCCGCTGGGGCGGGACTCGTTTCCGCTCGGGATCGCCGTGGCGGCGAGCGCGGCGGCCTATCTGTATGCGGTCCTGTCGGGATCCGCTCAGGACGACGACCAGCAGGACAGCGGCCGCGCGCGGCGCGCCTCGGCGAGCGGCCCGAGGCCGTACACGTCCTCGATCGTGCGCAGGACGTTGTAGTGGTCGATCAGCTGCCGGTAGGTGCCCGGGCGGACCATCGGGCCTACCAGGAAGGTCGGGATGTGGTTGGCGCCGGTGCCGTCGTCCTCGTCGAACGTCACGACGAGCAGGCTGCGGTGCGTGCGCGCCCAGCGGACGTACGGCGCGAGGTGCGCCCGGGCCCAGCGGTCCCCGGTGGCGACGGAGCAGTCGTGCATGTCGTTGCACAGGTTCGGCACGACGAACGCGACGGTCGGCAGTGACGACAACGCGGACGGGAACCGGGCGAGCGGTTGGCTGACGCTCCGCGGCAGTGCGGGGAAGTCGACCCACGGGGCGTGCTTGCGCGCGTACTTCCCGGCGCTGCAGCCCTGGTATCCCGCGGCGGGCAGGGACTCGGCGTAGCCGGTGAAGGTGCGGCCGGCGCTGCGTAGCTGGCCGGCGAGGTTCGCCGTTCTCGGAAACGTGACGGGGCACGCGTCGCTGGTGAGTTCGTGGGTGGACCCGGAGAAGAGCGCCAGGTAGTTCGGCTCGCTCGGGTGCGCGACCCCGTGTGCGTTGACGTAGTCGGCGCCCGAGCGGGCCAGCGACGTCAGGTACGGCGCGGCCCTGCTGCCGAGAACCTGCGAAGAGGCCTTGTTCTCGAAGACGGCGAGGAGGACGTGCGCCGGGCGCGGCAGCCGCGCCGGCGCGCTCGAGACCACCGGAGCGGTGGAGTCGGGGTCGGTCGTCAGCCCGCCGGGAGCGCCGCATGCCGAAGCGGCGACCATGATGAGAGCCGCGGCGAGCGCGCGCAGTTTCGGCACGGCGCCCATGGTGCCCGCCGGCGGGTGAGGATGACCCGAAGTCAGGTCTCGGAGGTCGCGTCCTCGCCTGCGAGCAGGAGGTACAGCGCGCGCCGGGCGTCGGTGAGAACCTTGGCCGCGGCCGCGAGTTCGGCCTCGCCGCCGGCCCGGGCGACCTGCCGCGCGGCGTCGTGCAGCTGCGCCAGCAGCGGACGGAGATCGAAACCAGCAGCAGCTTCCTGGCCGGCGAACGGATCGGACCAGGTGCCGCGGCCGGCGGCGACGACGGCCCGGCCCGCCTCGGTGAGCCGGGCCAGCCGGCGGCCGCCCTCGGCGCTGACCGTGATCAGGCCCTCGTCCTCGAGTTGGCCGAGCAGCGGGTAGACGGCTCCGGGGCTGGGTTGCCAGGTGCCACGGCTGCGCTCGGCCATGGCCTGCATCAGTTGATAGCCGTGCATCGGTCCCTCGTCGAGCAGCAGGAGTACCGCGGTGCGCACGTCGCCGCGCGCGGCGCGTCCCCGACGGCCGCGGCGGGGATCCGGACCCTCACCGCGGATCCGCGGTCCGTGCGGTCCGTGCGGTTCGTGTGGTCGGTGCGGTCCGTGTGGTCCCGGCGGGTCGCCGAGGGGGCCGAGTCGGCCGGAGCGGCGACCTGCCCGGGGTGAATGGTCGAAGAAGTCGGTCATCTGAGTTGTCCTTCAGAAGTATTACGTGACACGGTCACGATATATCGTGATAGTCGCGCTCGCGAGTGAACGTCCAGTCAACTCCCAGCAAACCCGGAGGAAGACCCGAGCACGGGCACCCAGACTGGACTCTGTGAGAACCGAGCTCGGCGCCGACGCGACGGCCCGCACACCCGCACGCGCCGCCGAGGCCCGGCTCCTGGTGGTCGAGGACGACCCGAACATCGTCGAGTTGCTGGCGGCCAGCCTGCGGTTTGCCGGGTTCGAGGTCGCCACGGCGACCGACGGACACTCCGCGCTGCGGACGGCGCGCGAATTCGGTCCGGACCTGATGGTCTTGGACGTGATGATGCCGGGCATCGACGGCTTCGAGGTGGTGCGCCGGCTGTCCGCCGAGGGTAACCGCTGTCCGGTCGTGTTCCTGACCGCGCGCGACGGCGTGGAGGACAAGATCACCGGCCTGACGATCGGCGGCGACGACTATGTCACCAAGCCGTTCAGCCTCGACGAGGTGCTCGCGCGGATCCGCGCCGTTCTGCGCCGCGCGGCGGCCGGGCCCGTGGCGGCGACGCCGGCCCGGCTGTCCTTCGCCGACATCGAGCTCGACGACGACACGCATGAGGTGTTCAAGGACGGCGCGCCGGTCGCGCTGTCGCCGACCGAGTTCAACCTCCTGCGCTACTTCCTGGAGAACCCCGGCCGGGTCTTGAGCAAGGGACAGATTCTCGACCACGTCTGGAACTACGACTTCGGCGGCGACGCCAACGTGGTCGAGTCGTACGTGTCCTACCTCCGCCGCAAGGTCGACACCACGCAGCCGCGGCTGCTGCACACCGTGCGGGGCGTCGGGTACGTCCTTCGCCTTCCCCGCAGATGAACGCCTCGTCGACCCGCCGCGCGGCGGCACAGGCGCCCCGCAGCGTCGCGGGGCGGATCCGTCGACTGCACGCGCGCACCCCGCTGCGGGTGCGCCTGGTCGCGGCGGTGCTGCTGCTGGTCGCACTGGCGCTGGCCGGCTCGGGCGCCGCCGCGCGGGCGACCATGGGCAACTACCTGGTGGGCCGGGTCGACGCGCAACTTGTCGACGTGGCGCACGGGATCGCCGAGCATCCGCAGGACGGTGACGCACCGGAGCGGCACGGCGGACCCGATGCCCACCTGCCCAGCGCGTACGTCGTCGACCGGCTGCGGGCCGACGGTTCGCCGGTGGCGCCGCTGGAGCACAACCTGGCGAACGGCGACGAACCGCTCCCGGATCTGCCGCGCATCACGGCGCAGCAGAGCCGCGACGAGGGGCAGCGGACCTTTACGGTCAACGCGTCCCGAGGCAGGGACGAGTGGCGGGTGCTCGCCACGCCCATCACGCTGTTCGACGGAACGCCCGGGACCGTCCTCGTCGCCCAGAGCCTGGTCGAAGTGCAGAACACGCTCGCTCGGCTGACCCTGCTGTTGGCGGTGATCGGCGCGGCATCGCTCGTCGTGATCGCGCTGGCGGGCTATTTCGTCGTGCGAGCCAGCCTCCGGCCGCTGCGAGAGGTCGAACGCACCGCTGCCAACATCGCCGCGGGCGACCTCTCGCACCGGGTGCCCGACGCGGATCCGCGCACGGAGGTCGGGCATCTATCAGGTGCCCTGAACACCATGCTCACCAAGATCGAGAGAGCCTTCTCCGAGCGCGCCGCGTCCGAGCACGCGGCGCGGTCGAGCGAGGAACGGTTGCGCCGGTTCGTGGCCGACGCCAGCCACGAGCTGCGAACACCGCTCACCACGATCCGCGGGTTCGCCGAGCTGTACCGACAGGGCGCCGTCGCGGACGACGCCGAGGTCGCCCGGATCATGCGGCGTATCGAGGACGAGGCCAAGCGGATGGGCGTCCTCGTCGAGGATCTGCTGTTACTCGCCCGGCTGGACCAGGAGCGTCCGCTGGCTCGCTTCCCCGTCGACCTGCTCGCGCGGGCCGGCGACGCGGTGCACGACACCCGCGCGCTCGCTCCGGACCGGACGGTCCGGCTCGAGGTCGGCGCCACCGAGCCACCGCCCGTCGTGATCGGCGACGAGGCGCGCCTGCGGCAGGTGTTGACGAACCTGCTCGCCAACGCAGTGCGGCACACGCCGGCCGGAACTCCGGTGACGGTGACGGTCGGCACCGGCGCAAGCTCCCGCACCGGCCACCGCGCGGTGATACTCACCGTCGCGGATGAGGGCCCGGGCCTTTCGCCGGAGGCCGCCGCGCGGGTGTTCGAGCGCTTCTACCGCGCCGATCCCTCCCGGAACCGGCGTGACGGCGGCACGGGACTCGGCCTCGCGATCGTCGCGGCGTTGGTCGCGGGTCACGGCGGAAGTGTCGACGTGCAGAGCGCGCCCGGCGCCGGTGCGCGCTTCCGCGTGGAGCTGCCGCTGGCCGATGTCGCCGCCGCGGCGGCTCCACGCGGAAGCGCGCTGAGCCGGTACGGACCGTGGTGCTGAACCCACCCCGACCCACGCCGATCGTGTTGACAGGCAACGTCCAGGTTCGCCGGAGCCATACCCTAGCTGCAGGCCGGACAAAGGAAACATGACATCGATCCCCGCGCCGGCAGCCGACACGACCGCGACGGTCACCGTCGCCCTCGCGGGCCCCTTCTCGTGCGCGAGCTGGCTGCCCACGCGGGATACAGCCCGATGACCGCGGTCGCCGACCCGCCGCAGGTTCGTCCGGTGGCAGCATCCGGCCCCGCCCGCCCGGCCCAGCCCGGCGCGCATCCCGTCGCCGTCCTGGCGGTGATCCTCGCCGGCGCCGCCGCGGCGCTGGGCCTGTGGTGGCAGGACACGCCTTCGATCTCGGGGCTGGGCGACTGGCTCACCAACGCCGGGCGCATCACCGGTCTGCTGGCCGGTTACGGCGTCGTGGTCCTGGTAGCGCTGATGGCCCGGATCCCGCCGCTCGAACGCGGCATCGGCGCCGACAAGCTGGCGCGGTGGCACGCAAAGGGCGGCCGATACACAGTAAGTCTGATCGTCGCGCACGCTCTCCTGATCATCTGGGGTTATGCCGTCGCGGCGCATACCGATGTCGTGTCGCAGACGGCCACGCTGTTGACAAGTTACCCGGACGTCCTGATGGCGACCGTAGGCGGTCTGTTGTTCGTCGGCGTGGGACTTGTCTCGGCGCGGGCGGCCCGCCGCCGAATGCGGTACGAGACCTGGTACTACCTGCACCTGTACACGTACCTCGCGATCGCGCTCGCATTCAGCCACCAGTTCTCCACCGGCGCGGACTTCATGCACAACCGCCCCGCTCGGGGAGCCTGGTCGGTGCTCTACCTCGCCGTGGCCGCGGCGGTCCTCTGGCACCGGTTCGTCACCCCGGTGCGCCACGCCATGCGGCACCGGATGCGGGTGGCAGGGGTCTATCGCGAGGGTCCGGGCGTCGTGTCGATCGTGCTGACCGGCACGCATCTCGAGCAGCTGCCCACGCAGTCCGGCCAGTTCTTCCGGTGGCGCTTCCTGACCCGCGGTTTGTGGTGGACCTCCAGCCCGTACTCACTGTCCGCCGCGCCGCGCGGCGACCACCTTCGCATCACGGTCAAGGCTCTCGGGCAGCACAGCGCCGAATTGGCGAGACTGCGCCCGGGAACGCGGGTGTTCGCGGAAGGGCCGTACGGCGCGATGACCGCAGCCCGCCGCAGCCGACGCAAGGTCTTGCTCATCGCCGGTGGCATCGGCATCACGCCGCTGCGGGCGCTGTTCGAGAGCCTGCCCGGCCGCCCGGACGACGTCCGGCTCATCTACCGGGCGAGCCGCGATTCCGACGTCGTCTTCCGCGACGAGCTCACCACGATCGCTGCGGCCCGCGGGGCTCAGGTGCACTTCGTGCTGGGCAGCCGCGCCGAATTGGGCCACGACCCGCTGTCGGCGACGGCACTCACCATGAACATCCCCGATCTGCGCGCGCACGACGTGTACGTGTGCGGGCCGGACGCGATGATCCGGTCCGTCGTGTCGGCCCTGCGCCAGGCGCGGGTGCCGCGCCGGCAGGTCCACCACGAATCCTTCGAGTTCTGAGAGGAAGTGCTCCCATGCGTCGCGTCGCCCTTGCTCTGTTCGGCACGATCGCCGGTCTCGTCGGACTGCTGTCCTTCAAGACCCATCCGGCCTCGGTCGCCAGTCCGCCGGCTGCGGTCAGCACCACCGGATCCGGAACCGACTCGAGCAGCACCTCGTCGGGTTCCGCCTCGACGACGAAGACCGTCACCGGCAGTGCCGTCGACACGCAGTACGGCCCGGTGCAGGTTCGCATCACGGTCCGGAACGGCAAGGTCGTCAGCGCCACGGCGATCGAATACCCCGTGAACGACCCCCGTGACGCGCAGATCAACGCTTACGCTATTCCTGTCCTCGAGAAGGAATCGGCGGGCGTGACCAGCGCCGAACTCGACACGGTCTCCGGAGCGACGTTCACCAGCGAGGGATATCTGCAGTCGCTGCAGAGCGCGCTCGACAAGGCGGGGGTGTGACATGACCGCATTGACGGGGCCGGCACGGACGGTGCACGTCGAGCACTGCATGGGCACGGTGTTCTCGATCGATATCCGCGACGACGGCGACTGGCGCGACGCCATCGGTGCGGTCGCCTCGTGGCTCCATCGGGTGGATGCCCTCTTCAGCACTTATGAGGACGACAGCGAGATCAGCCGGATCCGCCGGGGCGATCTGCGTGCGCTCGATGCGTCCCCGGAGATCACAACGGTGCTCGATCTGTGCGCCGAGGTGCAGGTCGCTACCTGGGGAGCCTTCACGGCCATGCCCGACGGCCGCCTCGACCCGACGGGCCTCGTCAAGGGCTGGGCCATCGAGCGGGCCAGCGTCCTGCTCCGCGAGCGCGGCTCGACGAATCACGCCGTGAACGGCGGCGGGGACGTGCAACTGGCCGGCGAGGCGGCGCTCGGGCGGCCGTGGCGCGTCGGCATCACCGATCCGCTCGACCGGTCGCGGGTGCTCACCGTGGTATCCGGGCGCGACTTCGCGGTAGCCACCGCGGGAACCGCCGAGCGCGGTCCGCACATCGTCGACCCGTTCACCGGCCGCGCCGCGGCGGGGTTCGCGAGCGCCACGGTCGTCGGCCCCTCGCTCACCAGAGCGGACGCCTACTCGACCGCCGCGTTCGTCCTCGGGCCGCGCGCTCTCTGCTGGGCGGACGAGAATCCCGACTACGAGGTTCTCCTCGTGGGGGCCGACGGGAGCACCTCCGCCAGCGCGAAGTGGCGCGACGCCTCTTAGAGACCTCCAGTGCCGAACCCGCGGCGGAGCACCGGAACGACGACGAAAGCCATCAGCGCCAAACCGACGAGGATCGCTGCCGGTAGCGCACCGTTGGCCCCGCCGCTGCTCGCGGAAGTCACGTAGTCGAGCGGCGTCGCCAGGACGACGCGGCCGCACGTCGCGGTGAGGCGGTGCCGTCCTACCGGACGAGCGGGCGCCACGAATCCCACTTCGAAGCCGCCATGCGCATCGGCGCGCGTGTGCCCGACCGGGACGCCGTCGACGGCCGCCACCACGGTTGCGCTCGGCGGGCATCCCCGACCGGTGACTCGGTCCCTCTCGCCGGGGAGTGGACTGGCGTCCCGGACGGTGAGCGAACCCGGCGGCAGCGGACGGGCCGGCGATCGATGCGGCTTCGGCGCGCCCGACGCGCTCCGGGTGTTGTGCGGTGCCGGGCTTGCAGGAGCGCGCGAGTGTGTCGGCCTGGGCCGGGATGAGGACGGGAGCGGCGCGGGAGCCCGACTGGTCGGGACAGGGCCGACCGCGGCCGAGCTCGCCGGCGGTGCGGTGACAGGCGGCGGTGGTGCGGGCGGCGGCGCGGCGGTGGACGAGGACGGGGTCGGGGGAAGTGAGCTCACCGGCGTGCTCGCCGGGGCTGCCGGCTCCCACAGCGCGGTCGTGGTGCCGGACGCGACGCTGCCGGCGTACCGGGCCGTGACGGCCAGATGATCTACCCCGGGGAAGTCCCGGCTCAGGACGAAGGCGACCGAGCCGTCACTGCCCGTCGTCCCCGTCAGCGTCAGGGTCGGCTGACCTGCCATCGCCTCCTGCAACTCGACTTGTGCGCCTGGCGCAGGCGTCCCATCGAGGACGACCGTGACGGTTTCGGTCAGTCGGGAGCCGGTCACCGCGCGGGCGTCCTCGGGAGCGATCGCGGCAATCAGCGTGCAGGCGTTCCACGTCACCGTCGCGTCGGCCGTAACCGGATCCGGCGATGCATCAGGGATTTCTGCGGTCGCGGTGACCGAATCCAGCGTCTGACTGCTGCGGGAATAAGTGATGCTTGCGGTGCCGGTGCTGTTCGACGTCGCGGTGTAGGACAGTGCAGAGCCATCCGATCCGGAGATGGCGAAATCGACGACCACTCCGCTGAGCGGCGATTCGTCCTCCTGCACGAGAGCGGAGACCGTGACGGACTCGCCCACGCAGGACGTCGACGGTCCGGCGAGCGTGAGGGCTGCCGTCGGCAGGGTCCACTGATGAGTCACGGCGTTCGACCGGAAGGTACTGCACGTTCCGACGCTCACGTCCGAGCAGATCTTGTAGGACGCCCTCACCGTGTCGGTGCCTTCGGCATCGCTTGTGTACGTCGTCGCGACGTCCAGTCCGGTCACGGCCACAGGGCCCGGTGCCGTTGCCGCCCCCGGACCGTGCACCCGGAACGCAACCTCACCGCCCTTGACGCAGGAAAGCGCCGCCGAAAGGCCCGCCTGAGTGTGAACCTCCGAACTCGCGCTGTCTTCCGCCAGCGTGAGTCCGGGGACGTTCCACGGCAGCACGAGCTGCGGCTGAATATCGCCGGTGGCGCCCGGCGCGGCCACCGCCGCATATTCGTAAGTTCCAGCCGACGGCTCGGTGACAGAAATCGTGTACGTCTTCGATAACTCGTCGTAGGAGAACGCCCCCGCGTCGGCCCAATCGCCGCCCTCGGGCCGGTGCAGCAACTCCAGCGGTACGGAAGGTCCCGTAATGGTGGCGACCAACGTGACCGAGCTGTAACCGACGCAAGGATGCTGGAACTCGGGCGCGACGGTCAGCGAGACCGACCCGCCCGCGGTGTCGGTTGCTGCACCCACACTGATCGGTGCGGACAGGACGGCCAGCACGAGAAGAGTGAGACCGGCGAGTAGGCGCTTCATCCGCGAACAGGCGGGTTCATGACGACGCCTTCCGGTATTGGCGCGGGTTGACGTCAGGCGCTGTCAGCTCCAGCCCGGCGTCGTCCCCGGAGTGGAGCGGCGAGTACAGCCTGCCCGTCGGCGAGCGCATCGGGCGGGACGCGACCGCCTCATGCCAACCGCGGTAGGGCGTCGGTGTCAAGGAGCCGACCGCCAGTCCCAGGGCGGCACCCGCGGCCAGGAACGCGATCCAGTCGACCGGAGTCGGAACGAGCACGCCTCTCACGGACAGCAGGAAAAGCAGAAAGGTCCCGATGCCGACGCCCGGCGCGGCGAACGTGAGGGCCCGCTGCAGGCGACGTCGATGCTGACGTACCCGAACAAGGGCCGCGACGGCCCCGGCAATCAGGAGGACCGAAATTGCCGCGACCGCAAGGCCGAAGATGCCGTATGCCGACCACAGGGATCCGTGCACCCGAATTGCAAGGGTCCGAGAATCGACGACCCGGCCGCTGTCGTCGACCAGTTGAACGCGCGCCGGCAACAAGCCGGTCGCCTGCCGGTCGAGCCCCTGCAGGTCCATTCGGTAGCTGCGGGTGTCCGTCCTTCCGGATGCCGCCTTGAGGTCGACCTGGGTTTCGTAACTGACGAAGGCCAGGCCCAATAGACGGCCCTGGAAACGGACCGACCGAACCGACAAGAGGTCCTGATCGCCAGGATTCGTCAGGCGAACATAGATCTTCACCGGCCGGCTCGGAACCAGGCTCAACGGATGCTCGGCGCTGTAGTGCGACACGCCGCGGCCGTCGATCAGCACGACCGCCGAATGGCGCGCACTCGCCGCCGGGGTTGGGGCTGCCGCCACCGCGGTCGGCATCAGACCGACGACGACCAGTGCGCCGAAGGACGCCAGCAGGGTGCGCAGGGGCAGCGGTGCCCGCTGACGATCGCTCATCACGGCCACCCCCCGGAAACTCATCGCGACGCGCACGCGGCGTTTCGCTCGGTCCCTCCCACCGGTTCGGCACTTACCCCGCCACTGTTCGACTATCGTGAGTGGGAGCGACGCCGCGTGACCGTTCGTTTTCTGCGGGAGTCGCAAACGTTAGAGAGCCGTTCCCCTCCAACCTGCTTGGGTCGTTCCGGTTGACGGGCTTTTTATCAGCCCTCGCGCCGACGCGCCACGCGGTCGGACCGCTACGCGTCCTCGAGACGGAACCCGACCTTCAGCCCCACCTGGACGTGCGCTACGGCCCCGTCCTGGATGTGGCCCCGAATCTCGGTCACCTGGAACCAGTCCAGGCCGCGCAGCGTCTGAGCTGCCCGCGCGATCGCTGACGTGATGGCCTCGTCGACACTGTCCGCCGATGTCCCTACGATCTCGGTCACCCGATAGGTGTTGCCTGCCATTGCTCCTCCTCGCTCAGATCCTGGTTGTGGGCCGGGTGCAGCTCATCAAGGGTTGGCATGCTCACGCAAGTCCCCCGCCGGCACAGCGGCCGCCGACGCGTGTCCGCCCACGGCCAGCTGACCCTCGTCTCGTGCATCCTGGCCGACGACGCCAGCGCGACGTCGTGGCGGTATTGGACGAGCTGCCGGCCCGCCCGATCCAGCGACCGCAGACGGGTCGAACTCCGGAAGCGGTCGATTACGCTCGGCGTGTGCGAACAAGCCACGGCCGGTCGCCTTTCCTGAACGAATTCTGAGGGGTCCTGCTCCCTCGTCCTCGATGTGGTCGTCGGATATCTCGCAGCTGTGAGTCGATCTCTGAGCGCGGGTACGCAGCGTGCAGGCGAGCACTTCGGGGCGGCACCGCGCGTACCCGTCAGAACCCCGAGCAGTGAACGACCCCCCGGAGTGCTCGCCAACCAATTGTCCCGACCGAGGCACCAGGACGTGCGAGGATTGGCCGCGGCGAGAGGTGGCCGGGGTGGACGTGCACGTGATCACGAACGCCGGCGTGCAGCGCCAGCCGGTCGAGCAGCTCAAGTCCCTGCTGGAAGATCCCGAGGCGCTGATCTGGGTCGATCTGCCGCTGTGCCGAGGAGCGGACGCCGCGGTGCTGTCGGAGGTCTTCGGCTTCCACGACCTGGCTATTCGCGACTGCGCCGAGCGCAATCACATCTCGAAAATCCACTTCTACGACGATCACGTGTTCACGGTGCTGCATGCGCCGGAGCTCGGCGCCGGCGGGCACGTGCATTATGTCGAGCTCGACCAGTTCATCGGGCCCAACTACCTCGTCACCGTGCACGGTCCGCTGAATCCAGTGGTGAACCCGGACGTCGCCTTCGCCGACACTCGGCACGTGCTGCACCGCCTCGAGGCGGAGGAGCTCCGCCCAGCCACACCGATGGAGCTGTCGCACGCGATTGTGACGGCGCTGGCCCGCAGGGAGATCGATCTACTCGCGCTGCTGGCGAGAGAATCCGGCCGCCTCGAACAGCGCGTCACCGACACCGGCCACACCGACGATCCGGAGCAACTGCTGGAGGAACTGTTCGAGGTGGGCCACCAGCTGCTGGCGATCCGCACCATGGCCACGCACAGCGCGGAGACGTACAGCGGCATGGCCCGGCGCGTGCGGTCCGTCCCCGAGGCTGACAAGCCGCTTATCGCGCAGCTCGCCGACCGGTTCCAAATGGTGCGGAGCATGGCGGACGGGCAGCGCGACTTCGTGCACGGAGTGATCGAGTTCTACCAGACCCGCACCAGCACGCACCTGACCATCGCCGCCGAGAACCTGGCGAACCTCACCGTGCAGCAGAACGACGACATGCGCCGTATCACCGCCTGGGTTGCCATTATCGCGATCCCCACGGCGGTCACCGGGTTCTTCGGGATGAACGTCGCCTATCCGGGGTTCGGGCAGCGGACCGCGTTCGTGGTGTCCGTCATGGTGATGATTGTCGCCGCGGTCGTCCTCTTCACGGTGTTCAAGATCAAACACTGGCTGTGACGCCGGTGGGTTGATGGCCTGCGCCGACCGCGAGCAGCGCGCACGGCCCGCCTCTACCCGTGCGCGCTGTCGTACGCGTCGAGAACGTCCTTGGAGATGCGGCCGCGCTGGGCGACGGCCAGTCCCTGTTCGTTCGCCCAGGCCCGGATCGCCGCGAGGTCTCGTCCGTCGCCGCCGGATCGAGCGGCAGTGGAGCGGGCAGCCGCGCGACCCCGGCCGCGTACGCGCGAGCCGCGGGCCTTTCGTGCCTTCTGCAGGTAAGGCTTCATCATTTTCTCGAAGGCCCGCTTGTTCGACCGCGACAAGTCGATCTCGTAGGTCTGCCCGTCGAATCCGAACCCGACGGTTTCGGCAGCCCTGCTGCCGTCGAGGTCGTCGGTATATTCCTGGGTTTCCACCACGCGTCGCGCCATGGGCTCAACGGTAGCGACTAGTGGTACGAGAAAGGTAGCGACACGCACCGCGCTCCTATGCGCCGCGTCAACTCGCGCGGCGATACCGGTCGTTCACCGCGGCGATCACGGCATCGGGCGAGCAATTCGACGCGGAGAAGATTTCCGGGATCGTCCCGTCCTTGGTGGCGGCCAGCGCGACGGCGAGGTGCTGTACGCCGATGTAGGCATCGTTGCGCGACCGCGACTCGAGCAATGTCTGTTCGAGGAGTTTCTTGGCTGGGCCGGTTAGCGGAAGGTGGCCGCCGGGTTGGCGTAGTGGCCCGGCCGCGCGCGCCGTCCTCGCCGGCGCGGCCAGCGGCCCGGCTTCGCCCGGTTGCCGGCCGCACGCCGAGCGACCCCTGCCCCACGGCCGCCATCGGGGTCCGAGCCTCAGGCGTACCGCGCGCCGCAATTGACTGCTGCGGTCAAGGGCCGGAAACGCGGCGGCCGTGCTCAGCGCATCCTTGCCGAATGTGGCGTCGATCGCTGCGGAGACCTTGTCGAGATCGATACCGATCGCCGCGAGCGCGTCCCGATCCAGATGTCGGGGCCGGCCCTGGTCGGCGCGCTCACCGGCGAGGCGCACCACCTCGGTCTCGACGTGTGCCGGCGTGAGCCCGTGGTCGCGGAACGCCTCCGCGGCCCGGGACGGGCCGCTGACCATCGCCAGCAGCAGGTGTTCGGGGCCGATGGAGGAATGACCGAGACGACGAGCGTGATCCTGCGCAGCCGCGACGGTGGCGCGGGCGTCCGCGGTGAACCTCTCGAACATCAATGCCTCCCGATCCGGCGCCCGTACTTGCGGTGCACCGTCTGTTTGGTGACGCCGAGCTGGGCGGCGATGTCCTGCCAAGACCAGCCGAGCGTCCGGGCGCGCTCGACCTGCAGGACCTCGAGGCGTTCCGCCAGCGCGCGTAGCGCGGCGACGGCACGCAGCCCAATCGCGGGATCCTGGCTGCTGGCGGCTTCGGCGAGTTCGACTGTCGTTTCCATGTCGTCAGCCTATGCTGACGCCACAGGCGTGTCAACATTTGCTGACGCGCGCAGCGCGAAGATCGAGGACCCGGCAGCCAGCTACCTTTCGCACATGCAGGCGGTCATCTTCGATCTCGACGGTGTGCTGGTCGAGTCCGAACACCTGTGGGACCAGGTCCGACGCGCGATGGCGGCGGATGCCGGGCGCGCCTGGCCGGCCGACGCGACGCCCGCCATGCAGGGTGTGGGGACGGCCGACTGGTCGGCCTACATGGCGGACGTCGTGGGCGTTCCGGCCGCCCCCGAGGCGATCGCCGACCGGGTGATCGCGGCGATGGTCGACCGCTACGCCGAGCGGTTGCCGCTGATGCCGGGCGCCCTCGAGGCGGTCGAGCGCATCGCCCGCCGGTGGCCGGTGGGGCTCGCGTCCGGATCGCCGCGCCGGCTCATCGACGCCGTCATGACCGCGACACCGCTCGGAAAGCTCGTCCGGGTGGCCGTGGCGAGCGACGAGGTCGCGGCGAACAAACCGGCGCCGGACGTCTATCTCGAGGTCACCCGCCGGCTCGGTGCCCAGGCCGAGGAAACCGCCGCCATCGAGGACTCGGCGAGCGGCCTGAGGTCGGCGCACGCCGCGCGATTGCGGGTGGTCGCGATCCCGCAGCCGGCCTTCCCGCAGCCGCCGGACGCGCTGGAGCTCGCCGACGCCGTGCTGCACTCGCTGGACGACCTCACCGTCGATCTGGTCTCGACGCTCCTCAACGGAGCCGGGTGAGGGTCAGGTCGGCCTGATCACCGTCTTCAAGCCGGCTCGCGCGGCGGCGGAGGTGAACGCTGCTGCTGCGTCGTCGATGCCGAATCCCGCGGTGACCAGCGCATCGAGGTCGACCGCCTTTCGGCGGGCGAGCGCGATCGCGCGCGGATAGACCTCGTTCATGCGGCGCACCATCGCGAAGGTCAGTCCTTTTCGCCGCGCGGTAGAGGCGAGGAAGGAGGACCGGTCGTCGTCAGGAATCCCGCCCAGAACGATCCGTGCGCCGGGACGCGCTGCGTCGACTGCCGCAGCGATCGCCGCGTCGTTGCCGGCAATCTCGAGGACCGCGTCGACGCCGCGCCCCTGCGTGGCCTCGGCCAGACCATCGGCGAGCTCCGACGGGTCCCACACCGCCTCGGCGTCCGCGGCGGCAGCCGCCCGGCGGTGCGGCAGCGGTTCGGACACGAAGACCCGGCTCGCGCCGGACAGTCCCGCCAATCGGGTGATCAGGATTCCGATCGGTCCGGCGCCGACCACGAGGACGTCGTCGCCGAGGCGCAGGTGCGCGAGGTCGATGGCGTGGATCGCCACCCCCAGTGGCTCGAGCAAGGCGCCGCCGTCCTCGCTGATCTCGTCCGGGATAGGGAACAGCTGGGCGTCCGGCCACACCATGCGTTCGCGCAGCCCGCCGTCGAGCTCCCCGTGGCCGGCGAAGCGGACGTGCGGGCAGAGGTTGCGGAATCCCCGGCGGCACTGCTCGCAGTGCTCGCACGGAAGAGCCGGGTCGACCGCCACTCTCGCGCCAGCGTGCGGCCCGGTGAGCGCGGTGCCGGCGAATTCATGGCCGGGCACGACGGGTGCGCGCAGCTTCGCATCGCCGATCCCGCCTTCTTCGAACCAGTGCAGGTCGGAACCGCAGATCCCCATGGACGTGACCTGCACCAGGCTGCTCCCGGCTGGGGGCGAATCGGGCTCCGGCTCGTCGGCGACCCTCAGGTCTCCGGCTCCGTGCAGGCGCGCTGCTTTCACAGGCCGGCCGCCAGTCGGTGGTAGGCCTGGTTCCAGCGCAGTTCGTGGCGGAACCGGCGCACGGTGGTGTCGGCGTCGATGAGCGCGAGTTCGGTGCGGGTCATGTCGGCGA
>JAICIE010000038.1 GCA_025924515.1 Jatrophihabitans sp.
AAAAAATGGGCCGGAAGGCGCTCTCAAGGCGGTAGCGGCGGTTCGAATCCGCTCGGGGCTACACCGCTCGACGCCGACGGCACCTCCTCCGGGTGGGGCGTCAAACCACGGCTTCCTGGCCGGCCAGTGGTCGTCAGTCCTCCGCAATATGGCGACCGTCGTGACCAGATGGCACGAATGGGAACCAGGACCGGTGACCGGCCGCACTCGATCAGCTGGCGGCAACGGCCGGGTTGCCCTGTTGCCGGTCAGTCGCCCTGTGCCGATCGGTTGCAGTGTGCCGATCAGTTGCCCTGCGCCGATCAGTTGGCCTGGGCAATCCGCGGGGGCCATGTCACCGGGGGACTGCGGTACCCGCGGCGGTGCCGAGGGCGGATGTGCCGGGGGGCGGTTGCGCCGGGATGTGACCGGCGGGGCGCTGCAGTGCCCGACGTCCCTGACGATTCGAGCAAGCTGCCGAGGCCCCCGATGAGCAGGAGGCGTGCGTGGTAGTCCGAGGTCTCGACGACCAGGCGATGACCGATCGCACGTAGCTTGTTCGCTGCTTGCACCAGCGCCCTCATGCCCCCGGGGTCGAGGAACCGCAATCCCCGCAGGTCCAGGCGGACGTCGCCCTCGTAGGAGCGCAGCAAGGTCGAGACCGTGTCCGCCAGCATCGGACCGGTGCGCATATCGAGATCCCCGAAGACTGCGGCACGACCTGCTCTCACGTCCACGTGCACCGACAGGAGGGTTCCTTCGGGCGGCGTGGAATTACAGACCATGGCAAACGCCTCGTTCTGTGGGTCGCCGGACCGCGCGCGACAGACTGCAGCGCAACCGCCGCGCGCAGGCGTGTGAGTTGACGCCGTACAACCGGACTACCAATCCCACGTTACCCACTTCGTCCCAGGTTGCAATAGTTGCGGGATGCATAGGAAGGATCGCGGGCCCTCGAGGCAAGCGTCCCCCGGAGGCGGCGTGGCGTCGGCCGGACCGTCCAGGGGGCTCGGCTGCCCGGCCGGCTCGGCGGCCCGGCCCGCTCGGCCGCCCCGCGTCGGTCGGCAATACGATGCGGAGGTGACCCCGGCTCCGCTGCCGCCCTTTCACCTGGCCATCCCCGTGCACGACATCCAGGCCGCCCGGCGCTTCTACGGTGAGGTGCTCGGTTTCCCTCAGGGCCGCTCCGCAGAGCGGTGGACCGACTGGAACGTCGAGGGCCACCAGGTCGTCACGCACCAGGTCGACAACCACGTCAACGCCGTCGCCGGCACCAACCCGGTCGACGGCCATGACGTGCCCGTCCCTCACTTCGGTCTGGTGCTCAGCGTCGCGCGATTCCAAGAGCTCGCGCGGCACTTGATCGCAGCCGGCACCGACTTCCTCATCGAGCCCTACGTCCGCTTCGAGGGTGAACCGGGCGAGCAGTGGACGATGTTCTTTTTGGACCCGTCCGGCAACGCGCTGGAGTTCAAGGCTTTCCAGGACGCGTCCCAGTTGTTCGCGGTCTGAATTGGTTGAATCGAGCCGCCTCAATCCCGATGGCCCACGACGTTGACCACGTTGCCGTCTGGGGCGCGGACGAAAAAGCGGCGCACGCCCCATGGCTCCGTCGTGATCGGGTGCACGATCTCGTAGCCGAGCCGCCGCGCTTCTTCGTAGGCACCTTCGACGTCGTCCGTGTGGACAGAAATCACCGAATCCTCGGGTGCGGTCGAGTCTCGGGTGACCAGTTGAACTTTCGCCTCGGTGTCAGGAGAGCTGTAGCGGGCGACCCATCCCATGTTGAACTCCTCGATGGTCAGCCCGAGATATCCCGCGTAAAAGCTCCTCGCTGCCTCGACATCAGGGACCTTAAGGTTGGCCATGATGCGGATCGCGCGCATGTGGTTCCCTCTTGAAATGAGCTGATCAAGCCGGATTGAGTCGAGCGATCATCTCGATCTCCACAGACGTGCCCAACGGAAGCTCCGCCAGGCCGACGGCGGCTCGCGTGTGGCGACCGGCGTCGCCGAAGACGTCGACCAGCAGGTCCGAGCACCCGTCGATCACTGCGGGCGTCTGATCGAAGCCGGGAGCGACGTTCACCATGCCGAAGACCTTGATGATGCGGGCGATCCGGTCCAGCGACCCGAACTCCGCGTCGATGGTTGCCAACATCGACAGCGCGGTCATCCGAGCGGCCGCGCGCGCCTCCGCCAGCGTCAGGTCGCGTCCGACCTTTCCGCGCACCATGTAGTCGCCGTCGATCGGCCCGTGGCCGCCCACGTACAGGATGTCGCCGTCCACTACGCAGGACAGATAGTTGCCGGCCGGGGGAAAGACGGGCGGCAGGCGAATGCCGAGTTCGGCCAGGCGCGTCGCGATCACGAGCTCACTCTTGCAGATCGCACCGCACCGCGGCAGCCAGAAGCGTCAGTCCCGGGGTCGTACACAGTGCCGGTCCGGGCGGGCGACGAGGACGATCGCAGCGCTGAGCACGACGTCGGGCAGGTGGGAGGGTCGGTCGCTCCCGTTTGCGCGATCGCGTGCGCCACGGCGGACGAGCGTATCGAGGCTCGGCCGTCGCCCCGCGGCACCGGCTCAAGACACAGGTGCAGCGCGCCGAAATCACGTCGCGGGGCTAGCTACCGGCGCCGGACGATGGAAGGCTTCATCGCGGGAGAGAAGCCAGACAGCGTGCTCATCGTCCTTCAAGGGAGCGGGCTCATGTCAGTGTGGCGGAAGCAGGTCGTCGGAATCGCGGTGGCAGCGACGGTCTGCGGCGTCGTGACCGCTTCACCGGCGCACGCGGCGCAATCCGCAGCTGCCTGCTCGGCAGGCAGCCGGACACTGTCGAGCTACCGAGACCACGTCTATCCCGAGACCGGGAATGGTGGCTACGTCAGCCTGCACACGGACGTGCATCTCGTGTACGACGCTGTTGCCAATCGCTTCCTGCCCGGAAATCACGTCGTCCTGCACGATCGTGCCACCAAGTGCCTGACCGCGTTCAGCCTCGACTTCGAGCGTTCTTCTCCGTTCGCCGGCGGCCCGGATATGCACGTCACCGGCGTCCGGGTGAACGGACGGCCGGCCGCGTTCCGATTCGCCCGCCCGACCTACCCGGGCGACCCGAACGGCCCCGACGATCCGGACCCGCGGGCCCATCAAGCGTCCCAGCAGGCGACCGTCGGCGGCCCACAGCACAATCCGCTGCCGCCGGCGTGCTCACCCGAACTCGCGCCGAACGCTGCACCGAACTCTCGCAACGGCACTCTGTGTCCGGCCAACAAGCTGCTGATCACCCCGCCGTCGGCCATCCCTACGGGCGCGATGTTCGCAGTTCGGGTTGCCTACAAGGGGCGGCCCGGGGTGCACCAGGACGGAGACGGCACGACCGACGGATGGTTCCGCTCCAACCAGCCGCCCGGCGACGGCGGATTCGTGACGAGCGAGCCGGTCGGGACCGAGGATTGGATGCCGCTCAACGATCACCCGCGCGCCAAACCGACGTATGACTTCTGGGTCACGGCCACCCGGGGCCGGACCGCCGCGACGAATGGCATCCTGCTCTGGCATCGCGACAACCCGGCGAGCAGCAATTTCCCGGACGGGTCCACGACGTGGCGCTGGCACATGGCCTATCCGGTCGCCAGTTACCTGGTGGAGTGCAGCGTCGGGCACTTCGACCTGAGCTCGGTGACGGCCCCCAACGGCGTCCGGTACTACCGGGTGCAGGCGAGCTCCCTCAGCGCCGCGCGGCAGCGGCAGAACCTCCGGTTCATCAAGCAACAACCGGACATCACCCGGTTCCAGAGCCAGTTCAACGGGCCCTTCCCGTTCGCCTCGGACGGCGTCCTCGTCGGCCGCCCCTCCGCCGGGTTCGAGGAGGAGATGGAGGGCATGATCACGTTCGAGGGTGGCGCCGTTCCGGGCCTCGGCGTCCTCGCCCACGAGAACATGCACCAGTGGTGGGGTGACAACGTCACCGAGCACAATTACCGGCTGACCTTCTACAAGGAGGGCTTCGCCACCTTCGGCGAATCCCTGCTCACCGCCCGCGAGGCGGAGGACGCGGCCGGAGGGCCGTCGACCGCGCGTGGCCGCGCGGCCTTCAACGCGTCCCTGATCCACCAGTTCGACACCGCGTACGCCAGGCCGCACCTGTGGCACGGGGCGCCGTCCGACCCGACGCCGTATCGGCTGTTCTCCGGGAGCTCGACCTACGAGCGCCCCAACCTCGCCTACATCGCGCTACGCCAGATCCTCGGACCGCGTCGATTCGTCGACGCGCTGCGCTCGATGCAACGCGCCTACGGCGGTGCGACGATCACCGAGACCGAGTTGGAGGCCGGTTTCCGCCACTGGATGCCCCACCACGGCGCTGCCTGCGTCAGCCGGCTCGACACGTTCTTCCGGCAGTGGTTCGACACGTCCTATCCCGTCGGACGAACGCAGAAGCCGCACCTCACCGGGCCCGGCCTCGACGGCGGCGGCTTCTACAACCGGTCGGGCAGCTGTTCGTGACGGTGACGGTCGGCGGCCTCCCGACCCGATGAATCACAGCTCGATGCGCGAGCCCATGACGACGGTCCGGTCGACCGGCAGCGCGAAGTAGGCGGCCGGAGTGGCCGCGTTGTGCGCGAGCCCGACGAACAGACGCTTGCGCCAGCCGGCGAGTCCGCGCTGGCGTCCGCGCTCGATGTTGATCCGGGAGAGGAAGTAGGACGCGCGCTCCGGGTCGATGTCGAGTTCCGCCGTCCGCCCGCGGGCCTGCCGCAGGACCGCCGGAACGTCCTGGTCGTCCTGGAAGCCGAAGCGCGCGGTGATGTGCACGATCCCGTCATCGCCGTAACCCAGATCGTCGATCTCGATGCGCTCCTCGGCGGGCACGTGCGGCACCGGCTCGGACTGCACCGAGACGAGAACGACGTGCTCATGCAGCACGTGGTTGTGCTCCACGTTGGCCCGTAGGGCGAGCGGCGCGGTGAGCTTGGTCGGGTGCGGGAAGACCGCCGTGCCCGGCACCCGCTGGATCGGGTGGTCGTGCAGATAGGCGACGAAGTCGGTCAGCGACCCCTCTACCTTCTCGCGGCGTTCGGTCACGATGCGCCGTCCTCGCTGCCAGGTTGTCATGACCGTCACCACCAGAGCTGCCACGACCAAGGGCAGCCAGCCGCCGTGCACGACCTTGGTGAGGTTGGCCGCCAGGTAGGTCAGCTCTGCGCCGCCGAAGACGACCGCTGTGAGGGCGAGCTGCCAGGGGCGCCAGTGCCAGGTGCGTGCTGCATGCAGGAGGAAGAGCGTGGTGGTGAGCAACAGCGTTCCCGTGACGGCCAGCCCGTAGGCGGTGGCCAGGCGTCCTGATGACCGGAACAGCACCATGAGCAGGAGCACGCCGATGAACAGGAGCCAGTTGACGCCAGGAACGTAGATCTGTCCGCTCTCCTTCGTCGAGGTGTGCCGGACGGTCAGGTGCGGCAGATAGCCGAGCCGCACGGCCTGCCGCGAGACCGAGAACGCTCCTGATATCACGGCTTGCGATGCGATCACCGTCGCAAGCGTCGCCAGGACGACGAGCGGGATGCGTGCCCAGGACGGAGCCAGCAGGTAGAACGGATTGCTGACGTTCTTCTTGTCCTCGAGGATGATCGCAGCCTGGCCGAGGTAGTCGACGATGAGTGCGGGCCACACCACCGCGAACCAGGAGGCGCGGATCGGCCGCCGGCCGAAGTGCCCCATGTCCGCGTAGAGGGCTTCGGCTCCGGTGATGACGAGGACGACCGCCCCCATCGCGATGAACGCGGTGTAGGGATGGTCGGCGATGAACGATGCGACGTAGGTGGGGGAGAGCCCACGTAACACGCCCGGATGTGCGACGACGTGCGGCACGCCGAGGAGAGCCAGCACACCGAACCACAGCACCATGACCGGTCCGAACAGCCGGCCCACCCGGTGCGTCCCGAAACGCTGTGCGGCGAAGAGCAGCGCGAGGATCACGATGCCGATCGGCAGCACGGCGTCGCGCAGGTTCGGTTGCGCCACCTGCAGTCCCTCGACCGCGGAAAGAACCGAGATGGCGGGCGTGATCAGGCTGTCGCCGTAGAACAGGGAGGCGCCGAGCACGCCGAGCGCCAGCGCGAAGGCGGCCAACCTGGTGGACCCGGCGAGCCGGCCGCGGACGAGCGCGGCGAGGGCGAGGATGCCGCCTTCCCCGTCGTTGTCGGCGCGCAGGATGAAGGTGACGTACTTGATGGTGACGACGAGCGTCACCGACCAGAAGACGAGCGACACCACCCCGTAGACGTCACTGGTGGTGGCCTTGACGGCGTGGTGGTCGATCGAGAACACCGTCTGCATCGCGTAGAGCGGACTGGTGCCGATATCGCCGAAGACGATGCCGAGCGCGCCGAGCGCGAGCCCGACAAGCGAACTGCCGTGCGCCGCGGGATGTTTCCTCGCAGCCGCGACCGGCTCGGTGTCGCGGACGGTCTCGGTCGCCGCGGATTCGGCGCCTGCTGGTGATCCCACGACGGTCCAGTGTGCTCGTGCGAGGGCGGGTGAACGCAGGCTGTCACAGATTCGGCGCCTGGACCGCCCGGAACAGCAGCCGCTGTCCCGGACGCGCCTGCGCAGCCCGGTCGACGTCGTCCTCGAGCACCACGGCGAGGACGGGGTACCCGCCTGTGACCGGGTGGTCGGCCAGGAAAAGCACGGCCGTGCCCGACGGCGTCACCTGCAGCGCCCCGGGGACCAGACCTTCGCTCGGCAGCTCGGCGGCGCGCGCCCACCGCAGGATGGGACCGTCGAGCCGCATCCCGACCCGGTCGCTGTCCGACCGCACCACGTAGGGCGCCGACGTCAGGACGTC
Source organism: Jatrophihabitans sp. (assembly GCA_025924515.1). GTDB lineage: Bacteria > Actinomycetota > Actinomycetes > Mycobacteriales > Jatrophihabitantaceae > JAICIE01. The sequence continues at coordinate 6,833 of JAICIE010000038.1, forward strand.
CAGCCCGTCAGCTTGCAGCCAGCTCGCGCGCGGACCCGGCACCACGCGCAATGGCAAGTCGCCGGTCGGTGGCGGGCCGACCGGGGCCAGGTCCACGGGATGGAACGGGGTCCGCGGCGTGCCGAGTTTCAGCGCGTCACCCGCCCGCGCCGGCGCGGGTCCCAGCCCCGAGAGCGTGTCCGTGGAGCGGGAGCCCAGGACGGGCGGCACGTCGATCCCGCCGCGCAGCGCGAGATACGCCCGCAACCCGGCGCCGGCCGGACCGATGGTCAGTTCCGCGCCGCCGGGCAGGGAGAACGGCGCGTTGAGGACGGCGGGCACGCTGCGTCCTCCGTCTCGGACCGACACGCTGCACGCCGCTCCGGTGAGCGCGGCGAGCGCGGCGCCCGAGGCGCGCAGCCGAACGCCTCCGCCGGTGATCTCGAGCGCGGCCGCGTCCTCGGGATTGCCGACCAGGCGGTTGGCGAGCCGGAGCGCGAACCGGTCCGCCGCGCCCGACCGACCCACTCCCAGCGCGGCTCGGCCGGGCCGCCCCAGGTCCTGCACGGTCGTCAGCAGCCCGGGCTCGAGGACGTGCAGTGTCGTCACGGCGTCCGGGTGCTCATCGGGACGAAACGCACGCGCACGCCGGGGCGCAGCAGCGCCGGCGGGTCCGCGTCGAGATCCCAGGTGGGGCGCTCGGTTCGTCCGATCAGCTGCCAGCCGCCCGGCGCGGGGCGCGGATACACGCCGGTGTAGCGGTCGGCCAGCGCGACCGACCCGGCCGGCACGCGAGTGCGCGGGTCGGCGCGGCGGGGCACGCGCAGCCGCGGATCCCCGCCGACCAGATAGCCGAACCCGGGCATGAAGCCGCAGAAGGCGACGGTCCAGGTGGCGCCGGCGTGCGCCTCGACGACCCCGTCGACCCCGAGGCCGGTGAGCCGGCCGACCTCGGCCAGGTCGGCGCCGTCGTAGACGACGGGAATCTCCACCTGCCCGGCGCCGAACTGTTCGACGGGCGCAGCGGTCAGGCGGCGGACTGCCGACGCCACCTGGGCCGCCGTCGTCCTCGACCTGTCGAACCGCAGCAGGACGGTCCGGGCGGCCGGCACCACGTCGACGACGCCGTCCGGCAATTGGTTCTCCAACGCGGCGGACAGCCCGAGCACGGCGTCGAGCCCGTCGAGGTCGACGAGGAGGGCCGCGTCGCCGTACGGGATCAGGCGCATCGATCTCGGGCGCTTCGTTGTGCCATGCCCGGTTTCGGCGGCGCTGCCGCTGATGAGAGGCGGATCCGCCGATTCCGGGAGGAGGACACCGCGGTCATCGTGGCGTGAACGGCTGGAACGACACGCCTCGGGCGCCGAGCACCTCGCGCACCGCCCGCGCGCCGGCGACCGCTCCGGGAGTGTCCCCGTGCACACAGATCGAGTCCGGACGCACCTGCAGCACGCTGCCGTCCGCCGCGACGATCTCCCCGTCGCAGACCATGCGCAGGCAGCGAGTTGCGATCTCGTCCGGATCACGCAGGACGGCCCCGGGCTCGCGGCGCGACACCAACCGCCCCTCACCGGTGTAGGCACGGTCGGCGAATGCCTCGCGAAAGGTCGGGACACCTGACTGATCGGCGATCGCCAGGAAGACTGATCCCGGCAGGCCGAGCACCGCGAGCTCGGCGTCGTAGTCGCGCACCGCCTCGACGACGGCGCGGGCCTGCGCCTCAAGGGAGACGACGGCGTTGTACAGCGCTCCGTGCGGTTTCACGTACCGCACCCGGACTCCGGCCGCGCGGGCGAATCCGTCCAGCGCCGCGACCTGGTACAGCACCTCGTCGCGCAACTCGCCGGCCTGCACGTCGATGAACCTGCGGCCGAAGCCGGCGAGGTCGCGGTACCCGACCTGGGCGCCCACCGCCACGTTCCGGTCGGCCGCAGTGCGGCAGGTGCGCCGCATCACCGACGGGTCGCCGGCGTGGAAGCCGCAGGCGACGTTGGCGCTGGTCACCAACTCCAGCAGCGCCTCGTCCTCGCCGAGCGTCCAACGGCCGAAGCTCTCACCGAGGTCGCTGTTCAGATCGATGGAGTGGGGCACGCGCCGATTGTCCGCCGGACGACGGGTCAGCCGTCCTTGCCCTGGTCCTCGTCCGCGCCTGCTCCGACCCGCCAGGCGATCAGGAAGGCGCCGAGCGCGACGACGACCCACGCTGCGCCCGCGGCGACGAACGCTGCCGCGCTCGGCCCGGCCGCGAAAAGCGCGGCTCCGACCGCGGCGAAGGCGACGAGGCCGAGCGCGCCCGCTGCGGCTCCCCGCGCGTCGTCGCGGGCCTTGCTGCGGCCCTCGTCGTTGGCGACGAGGGTGAGGCTGGCAAGGAGGATGGCGGGAAAGGCCAGGAATACCCCGGCGACGGTGGGGCCGGCGAGCAGGCTGACGATCGCGGCCATGATCGACGTCCCGGCGCCGAACGCGAACCGGATCGCCAGGTCCTTCCCTGCGACGTCCTTGACCTTGCCGGGGTCGAATTCGAGCCGCGGCCGCAGGCCCTCTCGGGGCACCGGTGCGCCGGTGCCGCTGCCGATCACCGCTCCGGTCGTCGCCGACTTCGCCGCAGGCAGCAGCGCCACCAGCGGCAGCGCGGCCCCGGTGACCGCGGCCCAGCCGAGCAGCGCCGCGGACGACCCCGGCAGCGACCCGAACCGGCGCATCGCGGCGGGCGCGATCAACGCGTACGCCACGAAGCCGATCGCGCCGGCGATCATGCCGACGCAGTCGCGCTTGGCGTCCTCCGGGCCTTTGTGCAGCGTGGTCACGAACAGGCTGGCGAGTGCCACGGACGGCGCCGCGGCGAAGACCCCGGCGAACCGCTTCGGAGTGAGAGTCTCGGCCAGCAACGCGAACGCGACCACGAGCGCGCCCCCCAGGATCCCTTTCCCGCCGACGTCCGCCGCGTCGAGCAGTGTGCTGTTCAGCGGGTTCACCTCCTGCCGTCTGGCAGAAGGGCCTACCCGGCGCAGGACGTGTCGCTCACCGTCCGGGGCCCCGGCCGCCCGCCCAGCGACGGCGGCGGTTTCGGGTAGGTCTCAGGAGGTGACCGCACTGGAGGGCTATCCCGTCGACGCGCCGGCGCTGCGCGGGCCGGTCGTGTTCGACCAGCGGTGGTGCGACGCGGCCTTCCTGCACTGGCCGGTCGCTGCAGACGAGGTCCGCCGGTTGTTCCCCGCGGGCACCCGCCCGGACGTCTTCGACGGGCGCACCTACGTCGGGCTCGTGGCGTTCGCGATGCGCTCGGCCGGTTTCGGTCGACTCGGCGCGGTGCCCTACTTCGGGTCGTTCTTGGAGACGAACGTCCGGCTGTATTCGGTCGACGACGCGGGCCGGCACGGCGTCCTCTTTCGCACGTTGGACGCCTCCCGCCTGGCAATCGTCCCGTTCGCGCGGGCGCTGGTCGGGGTGCCCTACGTCTGGTCGCGGCTGTCCTGCACTCGCGAGGGTGCCCGTATCGACTACGGCGGACGGCGGCGCTGGCCCGGTCGCGGGCCGACCAGTCGGGTCGTTCTCGAAGTCGGGGAGGCGGTCGAGCCGACGCCCCTGGAGACGTGGTTGACCGCGCGCTGGGGGCTGCACAGTCGCGTTCTCGGACGGACCTGGTGGACGCCCAACCAGCACCCGTCCTGGCCGTTGCGCGAGGCACGCGCGGTGCGGGTCGAGGACCAGTTCGTGTCCGCAGCGGGAATCCGGGCCGCCGGCCAGATGCTGCGGCCGCTGTTCTCACCGGGCGTCCGCACGCAGTTCGGAGTGCCGCGGCCGCTATGAGGCGAGCGCCGCGGAGATCCGCCGCGCTCCGTTCAGGAGCACAGGTGCCACTCGGGCGCCGGGAGTCCGTCCCAGCCGCTCGATCGGCCCCGAGATGGAGATCGCCGCGAGCAGGGTGGCAGCGCGTCCGAGCACCGGCGCCGACACCGACGCGACGCCTGGTTCGCGCTGCGCCACCGACTGCGCCCAGCCGCGTCGGCGCACCTCCGCAAGCTGGCGGGCCGTGAACTCCGCCCGCGGCAGCACATCGGAGAGCGTGGCGGGTTCCGACCAGGCGCAGACGACCTGCGCGCCGGACCCTGCGGTCAGCGGCAGCCGCATGCCGACCGGCACCGTCGTGCGCAGCCCGGTCGCGCGCTCGGCAGCCGCGATGCACACCCTCTCGTTGCCGTCGCGCCGATAGAGCTGCGCGCTTTCGCCGCACTCGTCACGCACCCAGGCGAGCACCGGCGCGGCGGCGGTCAGGAGCGGGTCCGGAACCGCTGTCGCGAGCTCGCCGATCCGCGGGCCGAGGACGAATCGTCCTTCGCCGTCGCGCGCCAAGAGACGATGCGCCTCCAGGGCCACAGCGAGGCGGTGGGCGGTCGCCCGGGGAAGGTCTGTGGCCGCGACCAGGTCGGCCAGGCTCAACGGGGCCCTGGCGACCGCTGACAGCACGGTGACCGCCTTGTCGACCACACCGATCCCGCTCGTCCTCGAAGCGGTGTTATCGTGTCTCACGCAGCGATACTAGGTTCCCACATGCTGGGAAGACAACGCGGAGCGGTCATGGGACGCACACTCGCCGAGAAGCTATGGGACAGCCACGTGGTGCGCAGCGCCGCCGGAGAACCTGACCTGCTCTACATCGACCTCCACCTGGTGCACGAGGTCACCAGTCCGCAAGCCTTCGACGGGCTGCGACTGGCCGGTAGGCGCGTGCACCGGCCCGACCTGACGCTGGCCACCGAGGACCACAACACCCCGACGGACTACACGCTGCCGCTGGCCGGGACCTCGTCCATCAAGGACGACGTGAGCCGCACGCAGATCGAGACGCTGCGGAAGAACTGCGCCGATTTCGGGATCCGGCTGTACCCGATGGGCAACGCCGAACAGGGCATCGTGCACGTGATCGGCCCGCAGTTGGGGATCACACAGCCGGGGATGACCATCGTCTGCGGTGATTCGCACACTTCCACCCACGGGGCCTTCGGGGCGCTGGCCTTCGGCATCGGCACCTCGCAGGTCGAGCACGTCCTCGCGACGCAGACGTTGCCGTTGGACCGTCCGAAGACCATGGCGGTGACCGTCGACGGTGAGCTTCCCCACGGGGTGACCCCCAAGGACGTCGTTCTCGCGCTCATCGCCAAAACCGGCACCGGCGGCGGACAGGGCTACATGGTCGAGTACCGCGGCAGCACGTTCGAGCGGATGTCGATGGAAGGCCGGATGACGGTCTGCAACATGAGCATCGAGTGGGGCGCGCGCGCGGGCATGGTGGCGCCGGATGAGACGACTTTCGCGTACCTCCGAGGACGCGATTTCGCGCCGAACGGCGCCGACTGGGACGCCGCGGTCGAGTATTGGAAGAGCCTGCGCACCGACGATGACGCCGAGTTCGACGCCGAGATCACGCTGGACGCCTCGACGCTGACACCCTTCGTCACCTGGGGCACCAATCCGGGGCAGGGAGCCCCGCTGGGATCGGCGGTCCCCGACCCGTCGGAGTTCGCGGACGAGTCCGACCGGCGGGCAGCCGAGAAGGCGCTGCTGTACATGGGATTGCAGCCGGGAACGCCACTGCGGGAGGTCGCGGTCGACACCGTCTTCCTCGGGTCGTGCACCAACGGTCGAATCGAGGATCTGCGGGCGGCGGCGTCGGTGCTGCGCGGGCGCAAGGTCGCCGACGGGGTGCGGCTCATGGTCGTGCCCGGCTCGATGCGGGTTCGTAAGCAGGCAGAGGAGGAGGGGCTGGATCAGGTCTTTCTCGGCGCCGGCGGCGAATGGCGCCAGGCCGGCTGCTCGATGTGCCTCGGCATGAACCCCGACCAGTTGCGTCCGGGGGAGCGCAGCGCGTCGACCTCGAACCGCAACTTCGAGGGCCGGCAGGGCAAGGGCGGCCGCACACACCTGGTCTCGCCGCTCGTGGCCGCGGCCACCGCGGTCACCGGCCGCCTGTCCAGCCCCTCGGATCTGTAAGGAGTCCTCATGGACAAGTTCACGGTGCACACCGGCACGGCGGTACCGCTGCGGCGCAGCAACGTCGACACCGACCAGATCATCCCCGCCGTCTATCTGAAGCGGGTGACCCGGACCGGCTTCGAGGACGGGCTGTTCTCGGCCTGGCGGGCCAACGAGACCGACTTCGTCCTCAACCAGCCGCAGTACCGGCAGGCGACGATCCTGGTCGCGGGGCCCGACTTCGGCACCGGCTCGTCGCGGGAACATGCCGTGTGGGCGTTGCTGGACTACGGCTTCCGGGTCGTGATCGCGCCTCGATTCGGGGACATCTTCCGCGGCAACTCCTTGAAGGCGGGGCTGCTGACGGTGGTGCTTTCGGAGAAGGCCGTACAGCGGCTTTGGGACGACGTCGAAGAGGACCCGTCGACGCAGGTCACGGTCGACCTGGGCGAGCGAACGGTGCGTTGGAGCGGGGAAGTTCACGGGTTCGAGCTCGACGATTACACCCGCTGGCGCCTACTCGAAGGCCTCGACGACATCGGTCTCACATTGCGCCACACCGACGCGATTGCCGCCTATGAAGCGGCTCGCAGGCCCTGGTTGCCCGCCGTCAGCGCCTGATTCGAGGAAAAATCCCTGCGACACAAGCGTTTTTCGTTGTTGTGAGCTCCGTGAGGTCCTAGCGTGGTTCGGTGAAGCGACCACCGCGGTCGGCAGGACTCGTCCCAGGAGGACACGTTGCCCAACAAGGCACAGTTCATCGAGACGCTCGCTGAGCGCCTCGATGGCGACAAGAGGCGTGCGGCCGCCGCTCTCGACGCCGTTATCGACTCCATCTACACCGCAGTAGCGAAGGGCGAGCGGGTCGCCCTCACGGGCTTCGGCGTCTTCGAAAAGCGCGACCGTGCCGCCCGCACCGCACGCAATCCCGCGACGGGCGCCACCGTGAAGGTGAAGAAGACCAGCGTGCCGGCGTTTCGGGCGGGCTCGGAGTTCAAGGCCGTCGTCAGTGGCGCCAAGAAGTTGGCCAAGGCTCCGGCGAAGAGGGCCGGTGCCGCGGCCAAGAAGACCGCATCCGCGGTCTCACGCGGATCCGCGTCGACGACTACCCCGGCCACGAAGACGGCCGGCGCAGCAACACCCACGAAGAGCACCGCCGGTCGGTCAACGGCCAGGACGACTGCCACCAAGGCGAGCGGTACCAAGGCGACTGCGGCCAAGACGGCCGCGACGAAGAGTTCGCCTGCGAAGAGTTCGCCGGTGAAGAGCTCGGCGGCGAGGACGGTCGGGACGAACGCGACCGCGAAGGCGTCCGCCAAGAAGGCGGCAAGCAACGCGCCGGCCACCAAGGCGTCCGGCGCAAAGACGACCGCCAAGAAGACTCCGGCAAAGCGCGCGAGCAAGACCACCGGCTGAGGCGAGGTCGAACAAGCGGGCCGTTCCCTGAGGTTGGGGGACGGCCCGCTGTGTTGTCGTTGCTCGAGACTTCGGGCGTATCGGTGATACTCCCGTCGGGCTAACAGCCCAGCGAGTGCATCACGGATGCGCGGGTCCGGCAAGCAGCCCGGCGAGTGCATCACCGATGCACCACGGCACACCCCCCGACCGCGGACCCGCCTCAGAGCGCGTCGTAATGGTCCGCGGCCACCACATCGCCGTCGACGAACGACAGCACCCAGAAGGCTCCCTTGCGGGTATCGGACGACCGGACCCCGCGTCCGAGGTCGTCGATCAGCGCCGGAATCGCCGTGCCCTGGCTGCACACGACGCCGACCCGCCCGGGCTTCGCGAGCGACAGCACCGCCGTCTCAGTCGCGCCGGGGTTGTCGAGGAAGTACTCGTCGGCGTAGGCGGGCTCCACCACGACCTGCAGATCCAGCCGGGCCGCGAGCGGCTGCACCGTCTGGATGCACCGGGTGCGGTCGGCGGCGTAGATGGCCCGCGGGCGGAAGTACCGCAGCAGTCTGGCGAGCCGCGCGGCCTGCAGTTCACCGACCTCGTCGAGGGGACGCAGCGAGTCCTCGCCGTTCCAATCGCTGCGCTTTCCCGCGCGGGCATGGCGGACGAGGATCACGACCGAGTCGGGTACCGGGGTCGACAGGAAGTCGGTCAGCACATGCCGATCGGTGTCGTAGGTCAGCGTGGTGCGCGCGACCGACGACGGCAGCCATCGCACCGCGTCGACCTCGTCTCGCGGTACGAAGTCGTCACGCACGCATCGCATCGCCCAGAAGGTGACCGACTTGCGCCCCTCCTTGACCGGGTAGCGCACCCGGCCCACTCGGCGTGACACCTCCACGTCGGCGCCCATCTCCTCGCACACCTCGCGCACGGCGGCGTCGAGGAGCTCCTCGCCGGGATCGAGCTTGCCCTTGGGGAGCGTCCAGTCGTCGTAGCGAGGACGGTGGACCAGTGCGACCTCGAGCTCAGGATCGGCCCGCCGCCACACCACGCCGCCTGCCGCGCGCACCGTTGTCGCGGGACTCATGACGAGAGGATGTCACTCGCCGCGGGCGGATAACCAGCGCATCAGCCGAAGCTGATAGTCCGTGCCGGGCGAATGGGTCCAGCTGCCATCCGGCTGCAGTTCCCACGCGTCTGTGTCCGCGGCGAAGGCGAGGTCGAGCATCGTCCGCAGGTGCTTGTGGGTCTCGATGTCGGACAGCTGGCACAGCACCTCGACGCGGCGGTCGAGGTTGCGGTGCATCAGGTCCGCGGAGCCGATCCAGTACTCCTCGTCGCCGTCATTGCTGAAGTAGTAGACGCGGGAGTGCTCGAGGAACCGGCCGAGGATCGAGCGGGTGGTGATGTTCTCGCTCAACCCCGGGACGCCCGAGCGGATGGTGCAGAAGGTCCGGACGAGAAGGTCGACCTTCACGCCGGCCTGCGAGGCGCGATAGAGCGCGTCGATGAGTTGCTCGTCGACAAGATGGTTCGTCTTGAACTGGATCGCCGCCGGACGGCCGGACCGCGCGTGCTCGATCTCGCGCTCGATCCGCTCGACCAGGCCGGCCCGCAGGCCGTGCGGAGCCACCAGGAGGGACCGGTACTCGGTCTGCCGGGAGTATCCGGTGAGGACGTTGAACAGGTCCGTGATGTCGGCGCAGATGTCCGTATCGGCGGTGAAGAAGCCGAGGTCCTCGTAGTTCCGCGCCGTCTTCGGGTTGTAGTTGCCGGTCCCGATGTGCGCGTAGCGCCGAATCGTTCCACCTTCCTGACGGACCACGAGGGCGGTCTTGCAGTGGGTCTTGAGGCCGACGAATCCGTAGACGACATGGCAGCCGGCGCGCTCGAGTGCGCGTGCCCACTTGATGTTGGCCTGCTCGTCGAAGCGGGCCTTGATCTCGACCAGCGCGACGACCTGCTTGCCGGCCTGCGCCGCGTCGACGAGGGCGTCGACGATCGGTGAATCCCCGGACGTCCGGTAGAGCGTCTGCTTGATGGCCAGGACGTTCGGGTCGGCGGCGGCCTGCTCGATGAACCGCTGAACGCTCGTCGCGAACGACTCGTACGGGTGGTGCACGAGCACGTCGCCGTCGCGCAGGGTCGCGAACACCGACTTCGGCTTCTCCCCCTCGGCGAAGCGCGGCGGGGTCGCCGGAACGAACGGACGCTCCTTCAACGCCGGACGGTCGACGTCGTAGACCTGCCACAGCGAGCTGAGGTCGATCAGGCCCGGAATCCGCTGCACGTCCCCCGGGGAGACGCCGATCTCGTCGACGAGCAGTTCGACGACCTCCTCGTCGATATCGTCCTCGACCTCGAGCCGCACCGCCGGCCCGAAGCGCCTCCGCATCAGTTCGCGCTCCAGGGCCTGCAGCAAATCCTCGTCGCGGTCCTCCTCGACCTCGACGTCGGCATTGCGGGTGACGCGAAACAGGTGGTGCTCGATGATCCCCATACCGGGAAAGAGCAGCTCGAGGTGCGCGGCGATGAGGTCTTCGAGCGGCAGGAACTCCGCTTCGTCCGGCGAATGCGAGACCACCACGAACCGCGACACGTTGTTCGGCACCTTGACCCGGGCGAACCGCTGCGCGTGCGTGTCGGGATCGCGCACGAGGACGGCCAGGTTCAGCGACAATCCAGAGATGTAAGGGAACGGGTGAGCCGGGTCGACGGCGAGCGGAGTGAGGACCGGAAAGACCTTCGCCCGGAAGTACTCCGAAAGCCGCTCCTGCTCCTCGCCGTCGAGCGCATCCCAATGACGGATGTGGATTCCTGCTTTGGCGAGCGCCGGCGAGATGTCGTCGCGGAAGAGGCGGGCGTGCCGGTCGACGAGTTCGGCGGTGCGGGAGCTCAGCGCTGCCAGCGTCTCCCGGGGGGAGCGGCCGTCCGGGCCGGGAACTTGCAGCCCCATCTGCGCCCGCCGCTTCAATCCGGCGACCCGCACCATGTAGAACTCGTCGAGGTTGCTGGCGAAGATGGCGAGGAACTTCATTCGCTCGAGCAGCGGCTGGCTTTCGTCCTGGGCGAGGCTCAGCACCCGCTCGTTGAAGGCCAGCCAGGACAACTCGCGGTTGCTGTAGCGGTCCGCGGGCAGATCCGGTGCCGGTTCGACGCGGGGGACGAGATCGCCTTCGGGAACGTCGTCGGTCGCGTCGATGGTCACCGTCCCACCGTCTGGGTTGGGGCGCTCGCTCATGGCTTCACATCATGCCCGGTCCAGCGGAACGGCTCCCTGGAAGAGGCCGTGCCGGGCAAGTGCGGCGCTCGTCGCCGGGCCCAGCCCGGGCGCTGCCGCGGTCCGCAGATCCGCGGCGGTGTCCACGTCGCACCGCAACCCGGGCGGCGCGTCGATCGGCACGGCCAGGCGCAGGTGACGAGCGGCCGATGAGCTTCCGAACGAGGGCCGCAACCGAAGACCTGCAGCCGCCGTCAGGAGGGTCGTGCCCGTCCCGGCAGCGTCGGGGGCGAACGCCCGCGGATGGTCGGCGGCTCGGCCGAGTGCGTCCTCGAGGCTTTCTGCGGTCAGGGCCGGCAGATCGCCGACCAGAGCCGCCGTGCCCTGCGCCGGCCACCGGGACGCGACGGCGGTCGCGGCGTCGCGCAGCGCGCCGTTCAGACCCCGCGAGTGCTGAACCAGGAAGCAGTCGGCCACCAGCTCGTCCTCGTCGGGCAGTGGCCGGTCAGCGACGACGACGACGCAGGCCACGCTCGACGCCGCTCGGGCGGCTGCGAGGGTGTCGACCCGAAGGGCCCGGACGACGTCCTCGTGCACTTCAGCACTCAGCGTGTGCGCCAGGCGGGTCTTCGCGGCGGGCAGGGCCCGGAGGGGCACCACCACGGTCCATCGTCCGCCGCTGGTCACGGCAGCCACGCTACTGGCGACCTCACCGTCCGCGGGTGGGTCGTGGGGCAGACTGCGGGGGCGAGGACGAGGACGGAGGACGCGGTGCCCACGAGGAAGTCGCGCAGGCGCGGCCGCGGTGAGCCGCTGAGCTGGCTCTGGTGGGTCGTCCTAGCGGTGTTCTACGCGCCGGTATCGCTGCTGGTGAAGCTGCGGTACCGGAATGTGGACAAGCTGCCGCGGCACGGGCCGGCCATCGTGGTCACCAATCACGTCTCGCACGTCGACCCGTTCCTGGTCGGCAAGATGGTGATCGACGGCGCCCGTGTACCGCGGTTCCTGGCGAAGGACACCATCTTCGCCGTACCCGTGATCGGTGCCGCGATGCGGTCGATGGGCCACATCGCGGTGCGGCGGGGGACCGTCGACGCCCGGGAGGCCCTCGCCGCCGCGGTCGCCGCGCTGCGCGCCGACCGGGTGATCGTGCTGCACCCTGAGGGCACGGTCACCCGCGATCCCGCGGGCTGGCCGATGGCCGCGAAGACCGGCGCGGCGCGGCTGTGGCTGCTCGCTCCCGACGTCCCGGTGATCCCGGTCGCGCAGTGGGGGGTTCAGCAGCAGATCGATTTGTATCGCAGGCACGTTCGGCTGCTGCCCCGGCCGCGACACGTGGTCTCGGTGGGCGACCCCATCGACCTGTCCGCGTACGCCGGCCGCCGGCCCGACGCAGCCACCCTGCACGAGGTGACCGATGTGATCATGCGTCGACTGCGCAAGGACGTCGCAGAGCTGCGGGGCCTCACCGAGCCGACCGGCGAGCTCTACCGGTGGGTGCCGGCCGCCGCACCCGAGGACGCGGCATGAGAGGCCGCGTAGCAGCGAACCAGTGCTCTCGCGGGGGTCCCGCGTGAGGGCGGCCGTCCTCGGCGCCGGGTCCTGGGGCACCACGTTCGCCAAGGTCCTCGTCGACGCCGGTAACGACGTGACGCTGTGGGCCCGGCGGCAGGACCTGGCCGAGCGGATCGAGAAGGAGCACGCGAACCCCGACTACCTGCCGCACATCGCGCTTCCGGACCCGCTGCGGGCCACCCACGACGCCGAGCTGGCCCTGGCCGGAGCCGAGATCGTGGCCTTCGCGATCCCGTCGCAGACCCTGCGGGAGAACCTCACCGGCTGGGCGCCGCTGCTGCCCCGCGACGCGACCTTGATCAGCCTGATGAAGGGCGTGGAGCTCGGCACGACCAAGAGGATGTCCCAGGTGATCGCGGAGGTAGCGGACGCGCCGCCGGACCGCATCGCCGTCGTGTCGGGGCCGAACCTTGCGCTGGAGATCGCGCAGGAGCAACCGACCGCAACCGTGGTCGCCTGCGCCGACGAGAGGCGCGCCGCCACCGTGCAGCGCGCCTGCTCCGCGACCTACTTCCGGCCATACACGAACCTCGACGTCGTCGGCTGCGAGCTCGGCGGCGCCGTCAAGAACGTGATCGCACTGGCCTGCGGCATCGCCCAGGGGATGGGTTTCGGCGGCAACACCCTGGCGTCCCTGATCACCCGGGGGCTCGCCGAGACCGCGCGCCTCGGCGTCGTGCTGGGCGCGGACCCGATGACCTTCGCCGGTCTGGCCGGGCTCGGCGATCTCGTGGCGACCTGCGCCTCGCCGCTGTCGCGCAACCGGACCTTCGGCGAGCGGCTCGGTCGAGGCGAGACGCTCGACGAGGCGCAGGCGGCCACGCACGGCCAGATCGCCGAGGGGGTCAAGTCCTGCCGCGCCGTGCTCGAGCTGGCCCAGCGGTCCGGTGTCGACGTGCCCATCACCGCGGCGGTCGAGGCGGTGTGCTTCCGCGGGCTCACCCCGAAAGAGCTCCTGGAACGCCTCATGTCGCGCTCGGTGAAGAGCGAAGCTCGGTAGGTTCGGCGTCGTGGCGCGCATCCGGGTGGCGGTCGTGTACGGCGGGCGCAGCAGCGAGCACGGCATCTCGGTGGTTTCCGCCGGCAGCGTGATCGCCGCGCTCGACCCGGAGAAGTACGAGGTCGTGCCGGTCGGCATCACGCCGTTCGGGTCGTGGGTGCTCACCGAGGACGAGCCGGCCACGATGCGCATCACCGAACGCACGGTCCCGGAGGTGCAGAAGGGCACCGCGGTCGTGCTGCCTGCCGATCCGACCGCCCGGGCACTGGTCGCCTTGGAGCCGGGGGAGGGCGCCCGGGTACTGGGCACGGTCGACGTCGTCTTTCCCGTGCTGCACGGGCGCTTCGGCGAGGACGGGACGATTCAGGGGATGCTGGAGATGGCGGGTATCCCGTATGTCGGCGCGTCCGTGTTCGCCAGCGCGGCCGGAATGGACAAGGAATTCACCAAGAAGCTGGCGGCGGCCGCGGGGCTCGATGTCGGTCAGTGGGCGGTGATTCGGCGAGGTCAGCAGGTCGCCCCGGTCGCGTACCAGGACTTCGGCCTGCCGGTCTTCGTCAAGCCGGCGCGGGCGGGATCGTCGGTCGGGATCACGAAGGTGAGCGACTGGGCGGCCTTCCCCGATGCCGTCGACGAGGCGTTCGACTACGACAGCAAGGCGCTGGTCGAGGCCGCTGTCACCGGTCACGAGGTGGAGTGCGGGGTCCTGGAGGACGTCGACGGTTCACCGATCGCCAGCCTTCCTGCCGAGATCCGGCTTGTGAGCGGACACGACTGGTACGACTTCGACGCCAAGTACCTCGACGACGCCTGCGAGTTCGACATCCCGCCGGACCTGCCGGCCGCTGTGATCGAGCAGCTGCGCCGGGCTGCGTGCACGGCGTTCACCGCGATCGACTGCGCCGGCTTGGCGCGCGTGGATTTCTTCGTCACCCATGCCGGCCGGGTCGTGCTGAACGAGGTGAACACGATGCCCGGGTTCACGCCGATCTCGATGTTCCCGCGCATGTGGGAGGCGAGCGGGATCAGCTATCCGGAGCTCGTCGACCGGTTGGTGCAGTCGGCGCTGCGCCGCGGACCCGCCCGATAAAGGTCCAGCGCCGCTCCCAGCCACGATTGGCGGCTGAGCCTCTGATGGCAGGCTGAGCCGCCGAACGTCGTCGGGCCCAGCCGGGATCGGGCCGGCCGTTTGAATGCGGACTCAGCTGAGCGGCAGGACGAGTACCCCGAGCAGGCGCTCCAGCTCCTCGGCGGGGTCGTCGGTGAGTCCCGTGTGCACCGCACCGGGCTGCACCACGGTGCTGCGCGGCGCGGTCAGCCACCGGAACCGACGGCCGATGTCCTGCGCGGCGGCTGGGCCGCCCCCGTGCGCACCGCACGTGTCCGCTGCCGCGTGCAGCGCGGCGCTGATGGCGTCGAGGTCGGCCCTCGGGTCCAAGGCCCGCACCCGATCCGCGTCGAGGTGCACCCGGGCACCGAGGAACTCGGCCGCTCGGCAGTAAAGGACGACCCCCGCGTTGATGCCTTCCCCGCGGTCGACTCGCGGCACCACACGAAGCACGGCGTACTCGAACGGATTCCTGCTGATCATCCCAGGGCACCGCCCAGCCACCGCGGACGGTTGCACTTCGGCGTCACCCGTCCCGTCCTCTCGTAGGACGTCACCGCGTCCGCAAGCCCGGCGAGCCAGTCGGACCGTGCCTCGAACCGGCGCCACAAGGCGTCCGCGTAACCGCAGCGCACCTCATGGAGAGCCGCGAACGGCGGCTCGACCGTGAGCCACTGTCCGGGCACTGCGGCGACTGCGTCGGCGATAACGGTCCGCGTCACCTTCGGGGCCAGCGCGGCCTCGGCGGCCTCGAGGTTCGGGGAGCAGCCGATCAGCACGTGATCGCGCGCCGAATAGCTACGGCTGGGATCGGACCGGGTCCAGTCGTGGGCCCAGGTCAGGGTCGCGCCGTGGTCGATGAGATAGGGCCGGCCGTGCCAGAACAGCATGTTCGGATTGCGCCAGCTGCGGTCGACGTTGCTCACCAAGGCGTCGAACCACAGGACGCGGCCGGCGAAGCCGCTCGACACCTCGAACGCCTCCGGGTCGAGGTCCAGGGCACCCGGGAGGAAATCCACGCCCAGATTCGTCCCGGCGGAGGCCCGTAGCAGCCCCTGCACCTCCTCGTCGGGCTCGTTGGCCGCGAGCACCGGGTCGAGTTCCACGGTGACGAGGTCCGGCACCGGCAGGTCGAGCGCCCGGGCCAGACCCGCGCAGATCACCTCGGCGACCAGCGCCTTCGGGCCTTGCCCGGCGCCCCGGAACTTCACCACGTAGGTGCCGAGGTCGTCGGCTTCCATCAGCCCGGGCAGCGACCCACCCTCACGAAGAGCCGTCACGTATCGGGTCGCGGTAACGGCGCGCATGTCAGTCAGGTCAGGCTCCCTGATCGAACAGGGTGCCCACGGCGGTCACGAACCGTGCGTGATGAGACAGCGTCATCGCCGGTTCGGTCATGCGCGCAGACTAGCGCCGCCGACGAGATCAGCCACGATCCTTCCCGACATGGCCACCAGCGGCAGCCCGCCGCCCGGGTGTGTCGAGCCGCCGACCAGGAACAGGCCGCGGACGCGGGAGCGATTGGCGGGACGGCGGAACGTGCCGAGACTTCCGTGCAGCACGCGACCGTAGATGGAGCCGCCGGGCGCCCCGGTGTCGCGCTCGAGATCGGCAGGAGTCCGGATGGTCCGGAACAGGAGGCGGTCGCGCACGTCGAGGCCGCGGCCCGCCAGCAGCCGGAGGAGGTGATCGGCGTAGGCGTCGGCACGTCCTGGCACGTCCCAATCGAGGGATCCGCTGCCGCCGTCCGGACCGTGCCGCGCGGCATTGACGAGGACGTACCACGCTTCGTGTCCCGCCGGAGCGGAGGAGGGGTCGTCGGACGCGTGCACGTACAGGACCGGGGCGTCCACCAGGCGTCCCGGCCGGCCGAAGACCGCGTCGAACTCGGCGTCGTACGGCTCCTCCGAGAAGAGGACGGTGTGCCGGAGCAGGCCGGGCGTGCGGCCGCGCAGTCCGAGCATGAGGACGAACCCGCTGAAGGAGTCGGCCGCCGGAACCCGGCGGGGCGCCGGGCTGATCAGGGATCCGTACAATATCGCGGCGTCGGCGTTGCAGACAACGACGTCCGCGGGCAAAGCCCTGCCGTCGCCCAGGACCACTCGGTCGACGCGGCTCCCGGCGAGCTCCACCTGGCTGACCGGAGTGCCGAGAAGGATGCGGCCGCCCCGGTCGGCGACGCGGGCGGCGAGCGCGTCCGCGAGCCGGTGCAGCCCGCCGGCGACCGACCAGCCGCCGAAGGCCTGTTCCACGTAGGGGACGACTGCCAGGACCGCCGGCGCGCGGCGCGGATCCGAGCCCTCGTAGGTGGCGTAGCGCTCGAGCATCAGCCGCTGCCGCGGATCGGTGAACAGCGAGCGGCCGAGAGCGCGCAATGTCCGGCCCGGAGCGATCGCCGCGAGGTCGCCGAGGGAGTTGAGCCGGGAGGCCAGCGCGACGGCCGTGCGCGGCGTCAATGCCGCCGCGAACATCGGCTGCTCGACCGCGCGCCACATGCCGGCGCCGCGGTCGAGCAGCCGCGTCCACGCGGCCCCGCTGCCCGCGCCCAGCGCGTCGTCGAAGAACTCGGCCTGCCGCCGCGCATCGCTGGTCGTGTCGACGCCGGTGCCGTCGGCGAATCGGTAGCGCACGATCGGGTCGAGCCGCTGGAGGTCGACCGCGGCGGCGAGGGGGTCCCCGGTGGCTGCGAACAGCTCCTCGAAGACCTGGGGAAGCGTCAGCAGCGTCGGTCCCAGGTCGAACCGGAAGTCTCCCGCTGCAGTGCGGTGCTCATGGCTTGCCAGCTTGCCGCCGACGCGGCCCGCCGCCTCGCAGACGGTGACCGCGTGGCCGCCGGCGGCCAACCGCGCGGCGGCGCTGAGCCCGCCCATCCCCGCGCCGATGACGACGATGCGGGCCATCAGCCGACCGGTAAGCGCACCGAGTCAGTGCCAACGGCGCAAGGCGAGATAACCGATCCCTATCGCGCCGGCGACCGGCCAGTCGATGGCGCCTGCGAGCGCCAGCGCCGCGGCGCCCAGCACGACCGGGACCGGGCTGTTGGGGATCACCCGGCCCGCCACCGCCAGAGGTGCCGTGAGAAGGTCGCCGACCGAGCGCTGCGCGGTGCTCCGCGTGGTGCCGTCCTCGCTCATGGTGTTCCTCTCGTCAGTTGTCCCACTGAAACCTCCGCCTGAACGCGGCCGGGGCTTGCAGCGCCGTCGGCCTGAGGTTCCGGCTCCGCTCTGCGTGCAGCGAGACGCCCGGCCACGGCCGCGCCGACCGTGCCGACCGCCGCGCTCGCGGCCACGGTGCCCCAGGCAACCGGCCCCATCGGGCGGCAGCCGAAGAAGGAACTCAAGACGGGGGTCTGCACGATGCCGACGAGAACGGCCGCCGATCCGAGGCCGGTCGCGACGACCAGTGGGTTGCGCGCGCCGACGAGCATCGTCTGCCCCAGCTGGGTGCCGACCAGCGCGGTGAGCGCCATCGTGCTGGCCCGGCCCGAGGTGCCGGTGAACCGCCCGATCTGCCAAGCGAGCAGCGCGCCCGCGGCCGTTGCGCCGCCCCGCACCGCGATGTCGCGAGTCAGGGGGCGACCCAGCGACGGGCGTCCCTCGACCAGCAGGCGGGTACGCCCCTCCTCGTCCTCAGGGGTGGCCGCGAGCGCGATCGCCATGGCGGGCAGCAGGTCGGTGAGCATGTTGACCAGGAGGAACTGCCGGGTGCCGATGGGCCCGCGCCCGGACAGTCCGGTTCCGGCGAGCGTGAAGGCGACCTCGCCGGCGTTGCCGCCCAGCAGGATCGCCACGGCGTCCCGGACGCGCCGCCACATCGCGCGCCCCTCCACAAGGGCGTCGACCAACAACGGCAGCTCCGGTCGCACCAGGACGAGGTCCGAGGCGGTCCGGGCGGCAGCCGAGCCCAGGCCGGTCATCCCGATGCCCACGTCGGCGAGGCGGATCGCTGCGGCGTCGTTGGCGCCGTCACCGGTCATCGCGACGACCCGGCCCGCCCGCTGCAGCGCTCGGACGATGCGGAGCTTCTGCTCTGGTGAGACGCGCGCGAACACCCGGGCGGCGGCGACGGCGGCGGTGCGCTCCTCGTCGTCCATCTCGGCGAGCTCAGGACCGGTGACCACCAGCTCGGCGTCGATGCCGAGCTGGGCGGCGATGGCCCGCGCGGTCACCGGATGATCGCCGGTGATCATCACGGACTCGATGCCTGCCGCGGCCAGCGCGGTCACCGTCTCCGCCGCCGACGGCCGTGGCGTGTCGGCCAGCGCCACGAACCCGAAGAGGACGAGGTCGTCGGCGAGCTCCTCGGCGTCGTCCTCATCCAGCTCGCGCGGGGTCTCGTCCAGCCGCCGCGCGGCCACCGCCAGAACGCGCAGCCCCTGGCCGGCAAGTGATTCGACGACCTTCTCAGCCCGCTGCCGCGCCGAGCGGTCGAGCGGCTTGCGACCGTCGGATTCGCGTACCGCGACGCAACGCGGCAGCAGGACCTCCGGTGCGCCCTTCACCACGATGCGCAGCTCGTCGCCGAGTCGCCCGAGGGTTGCGGAGAACCCCCGGTCGCTCTGGAACGGCACCTCCGTCAGTTCGCTCCAGTCCGCGCCGAGGTTCGGGCCGAGATATTCGCGAGCGGCGTCGAGAACTGCGCGGTCGGTCGCGTGTGGCACCTCACCGCCGGGCTGCGGGCAGGCCCGCGCCGCGGCGCGGAGGACGGTCCGGGCCTCCGGCGCGTCGGCGGCCCATTCCCCGTCGAGCGCTGCCACGCGGACCAGCCGCAACCGACCTTCTGTCAGGGTTCCTGTCTTGTCGAAGCAGATCGTGTCAATGCGACCGAGCGCCTCGACCGTCCGGGCCGAGCGCACTAGTACGCCGCGCCGCGAAAGGCGACGGGCCGCCGACAGCTGAGCGACGGTGGCCACGAGCGGCAACCCCTCCGGCACCGCAGCGACCGCCACGCTCACTCCGGATCCCAGCGCGGAGCGCAGTGGTTGACCGCGCAGCACACCGAGCACCGTCACCGCGGCGCCGCCCAAGAGCGTTACCGGGAGCCCGCGCCGCGTGAGTTCCTCCAAACGCGCTTGCATGCCGGCCGGCGCGGGGGAGCGGCGGGCGAGTTGCAGCGCACGGCCGGCCTCGGTCTGGTTGCCGACTGCGACGACGACGGCCCGCCCGGTGCCGGCGAGAACGGTCGAGCCCTCGTAGACCATGCACGCGCGGTCGGCCAGCTCGGCGCCCGGGGTGGCCCGCACCTGCTTGGGCACCGCGATCGACTCGCCGGTCAGCCCGGCCTCGTCCATCTCCAGGTTCTCGACGGCGAGCAGGCGCGCGTCTGCGGGCACCACGTCGCCCGGCCGGACCAGGATCAGATCACCGGGTCGAAGGTCATCGGCGGCTACCGAGCGGGTCGACCCGTCCTCGTCGAGGAGCCGCGCCACCGGACGTTCGGATTCGAAAAGCTCGCGGGCGGCGTCCTCGGCGCGCAACCGCTGCAGTCCGCTGACCACCGCGTTCGCGGCCAGGACGCTGCCGACGAGCACGGCATCGGTAGGGGAACCAATCACCGCCGACGCCGCGGCGCCGGTGGCGAGCACGGGTGTCAGTGGATCCGCGAGCTCCGCGCGGACGGTTCGCAGAAACCGCAGGATACCTGACAGCTGCGGCGGAATTGCCTGTCGACCAGGCTGTTTCGGCGGTTGCGGCTCGTCCTCTGCCAGGCGAGCGAGGACGTCGTCCGGTTCGAGCGTGTGCCACGGCACCTCCCGGCGCGGCCACGGCGCGGGGAGCCGGTCGACCCGGCGTGCGGCGATGAGCGCCGAAGCGAGCGCACTACCTGCCGCCGCATTCACCGGCAGGGTCGCTCCGCCACGCCGTCCGGTGCCGACTGCAGCCAGCAGCCCGCCGAGGAAGCTGCCGCCGAGAGCCAGTTGCACCCCGCGCTGGACGACCGCCTTCGCCTCGGGAACCGCGGCCAGGATGCGCGGAATCTCGTCGAGCCCGGGACCGACGAGAAGGCCCGCGGTCCACGGCACCCGCCCGTGTTCGGGCACGACGCCGATCCCGACGTCGGCCGCGGCGAGCGCGGCCTCGGCGCTCGAGAGAGCGAGGACGACCTCGCCGGCGTCCTGAAGATCACGGATCGCGTCGTGAAGGCCGCGCTCCGGATCGTCGGTCAGGCGCAGGACGCGATCGGCGCGGCCGTTGAAAGACGCGGTGCTCGCGGCATCGGTCAGTACGAGACGAAGACCGGCGTCCAGAACTCCTGAGACGACGGCGTCGGCGTAGGGGTGTGGCTCTCGGCCCACGGTCAGCGTGCCGACGTCGGCACCGTCCTCGGTGAGCAGCACTTCGCTCACGTGACCCGGCTCGGATTCCGGCGAGCCGACCAGGTCGAGCCAGTTGCCGTGCCGTCCGGGAGGAGGCGGGATCTTCAGGTCGCGCGGCCGGTCGAGCAGCCGTTGCCCGGCGCTCCAGACGTGCTCGCGCGTCCAGTGTTCGGCCGTCGCGTCGGCGTCGACGAC
>JAICIE010000039.1 GCA_025924515.1 Jatrophihabitans sp.
CGGCGGGCGCCCGCGCCGTCATCGCTGCTGATTCTCGTCTGCGCCGTCGCCGGCCTCGTATTGGTCTGCCTGCACAGCGGCGTCGCCGCAGCGCCGGCGCCGGTTCTCGGCGTGCTGGCCTCCGCTGGTTCGGGCCTCGGCTACGCGGCGACCACGGTAATCAACCGGCGGCTGTCCGGGGTCGGCAATCCGCTCGTCCTCACCGGTGCGACGAGCCTCGTCGCGACCGCGGTGCTGCTGCCGTTCGCCGTGGCGGCCGGGCTGTCCTGGCCTTCGGACGGCGTGGCGTCGTGGTGGATCCTCTACATCGGCGCCGTCCCGACCGTGCTGGCGTACTCGCTGTTCTACCGAGGACTGCGCACGACGACCGCCGAGATCGCCGGCGTCCTCACGCTGTTCGAGCCGCTGACCGCGGCGCTGCTCGCCGCCGCGGTGCTGCACGAGCGACTGTCGGCGACCGGGCTGGCCGGCGCCGGGCTGTTGCTGGCAGCGCTCGCGGTCCTGTACGTGCGCAGGCCCGACACCGAGCCGACGGCGGCGCCGCTGTAGTCGGGTTCCGCCGCGGTCACTCGCCGGTGTCGTGGGCGGCGATGGCCTCGTCGAGGCGCGCAGCGGCGCCGTCGAGCCAGCGCTGACAAAGATCGGCGAGCGCCTCCCCGCGCTCCCAGAGCGCGAGGGACTCCTCCAGGTTCTGGCCGCCGGACTCGAGCTTGGCGACGACGTCGCGCAGCTCCGCCCGCGCCTGCTCGTAGCTCAGGTCGTCGCGCGGCGGCTCGGGGGGGCGTTCCGGCACGACGGCGAGGTTACGCGACCACCGCGCCGAACTCGCCCTGCGCGACGCGCACCCGCAGCCGTCCCTGCGCCTCGGCGGGATCCCGGACCACCGTGCCGTCCCCGCGCTGCACGACCGCGTACCCCCGCTCGAGGGTCGCCTGCGGTGACAGCGCGGCGACCCGCGCGCGCAGGTGCGCGAGGTCCGCGGATGCCGATGTCAGCGCCGACGTGGTGCAGCGCCGGATCCGGTTGAGCCACTGCGCGGTCTCGGTCGTCTCGCCGCTCAGCTGTGCACGGACCGCGGCGCGCATCCGCTCCGGCAGTCCCGCGATCAGCTCGGTCTCGCGCTCGAGCCGGCGGTGCACGCAGTCCCGCCCGCGGCGGCGCAGTTCCGCGATGCCGCGCAGCTCCTCGACGAGGTCGGGAACGACCCGCTTCGCGGCGTCGGTCGGTGTAGACGCGGCGAGGTCGGCGACGTGGTCGAGCAGTGGGGTGTCCGTCTCGTGCCCGATCGCGCTCACGACCGGAGTGCGCGCCGCCGCGA
The DNA here is from genome assembly GCA_025924515.1 of Jatrophihabitans sp. Taxonomy (GTDB): domain Bacteria; phylum Actinomycetota; class Actinomycetes; order Mycobacteriales; family Jatrophihabitantaceae; genus JAICIE01. The sequence continues at coordinate 1,319 of JAICIE010000039.1, forward strand.
CGGCACGCACCAACGACTCGTTGCTGAATGGCAGCAGGTCTTCGACGCTGCCGCCGCCGCGGGCGATGACGATCACATGCACGTCCGGATCGTGGTCGAGGCGCTGGACCGCCGCGACCATCTCGCTCACCGCCGAGACGCCCTGGGTCGCCACGTTCTCGATGCGAAACCGCATGCCCGGCACGCGCCGGCGCACGTTCTCGACGACGTCGCGCTCGGCCGCGCTCGCCCGGCCGGTGATCAGCCCGATGCCGGACGGGAGAAAGGGGAGCGGACGTTTGCGCTCCGCGGCGAAAAGCCCTTCCGCGGCCAGCAGCCGCTTGAGCTGTTCGAGGCGGGCGAGCAACTCCCCGAGCCCGACCTGGCGGATCTCGGTCGCACGCAGGCTCAGCGTGCCCCGTTCGAGGTAGAAGTCAGGACGCGCTCGCAGCACCACCCGCGAGCCCTCCCCGACGGCCTCGTCGAGGACGCTGCGCGCACACGTGACGCTGAGCGAGACGTTGGCGTCCGGATCCCGCAGGGTGAGGAACGCGGTCGCCATCCCCGGTCGGCGGCTGATCTGCGCGATCTGCCCGTCGATCCAGACCTCGCCCAGGCGGGAGATCCAGTCCCGGATCTTCATCGCCACGACCCGGACAGGAACCGGCGCCTCGGCTGAGGTCTCGAGTTTCGTCACGACGACGTGCTCGGTGCCCTACTCGTCGCTGACGACGTCGAACCGCGACGGACGTGCGTTGCGCGGCGCGCGAACCGTCTTGTCGCTGCGCTTGCGGGGAGCGCGCGGGCGCCGCGCCGGGGCCTGCGCAGTCGCCGCGTCGACGTCGGCGCTTCCGACGTCGGTGGCATCGGCGAGCGTGGCATCGGCGAGCGCGGCATCGGCGAGCGCCGCATCCGCGAGCGCGGCCTGGGCGAGCGTGGCATCGGCGAGCGTGGCATCGACTACATCGGGCGCGGCCTCGGCCTCGCCGAGTCCGTCCGCCGCCGGCTGGGTGAGATCGGCGTCGAAGAGGCCGGGGCCCGACGGTTGGTCCGGCTCCGCCGTTAGGGCAGAGGAGGGTTCGTCCTCGGTGTCGGCCACCACAGTCAAGGTGCCGGGCCCGGTGTCGACCTGGTCGACGAGATCGGCGACGGTGGCCGCGAGCTCGACGTCGTCATCCAGCGCGCCCGGGTCGTCGTCGAAGCGGGCCCATTCCGGCGGCTCGTCGCCGACGTGGCGAGCCGACAGCACCGCATCTCCCCGTGCGGTCAACGCTGCATATCGCTGCTGCGCGCGCAACGACATCTGCAGTGCCGTGCTGACGGCGAGCATCGGCAGTTCGACAGCCCGGTCGGGGAAGCGGCGGGCCTCGTCGGCGACGGTGACAGCCAGACCGAGAGCGGCGCGCAACGGCGTCGGCAACCAAACCATGCGACCAAGCGTGCCACTGGCACCGCGACCTCCGCTGCGTGTCTGCCGGATCACTGCGCGCGCACAGCGTCGTGCCGGTCTGAGCGCACCGCGATCCGTAGCATGGGAAGGCGTGACAACAGGTCGAGCGCGCGGTTCCGAGGCCGGCCGCAGAGTGCTGCTGGCGAAGCCTCGCGGATACTGCGCCGGCGTCGACCGCGCCGTGCAGACGGTTGAGCATGCGCTCGAGCTTTACGGCGCGCCGGTGTACGTGCGAAAGCAGATCGTGCACAACTTGCACGTAGTGCGCAGTCTCGAAGCCCGCGGCGCCATCTTCGTCGAGGAGAACGCCGAGGTGCCGGAGGGTTCGGTCGTCGTCTTCTCGGCGCACGGGGTGGCGCCGGAGGTGCACCAAGAGGCCGCCCGCCGCCAGCTGCGCACGATCGACGCCACCTGTCCCTTGGTGACGAAGGTGCACCAGGAAGTGCGCCGGTTCGCCGCCGAGGACTACGACATCATGCTGATCGGCCACGAGGGCCACGAAGAAGTCGTCGGAACCAGCGGCGAGGCGCCGCAGCACATCACCGTCGTCGATGGCCCCGCGGACGTCGCGGACGTCGACGTTCGCGATCCCGAGCGGGTGGTGTGGTTGTCGCAGACGACGCTGTCGGTGGACGAGACGCTGCAGACCGTCGACGCGCTGCGGGACAAGTTCCCGCTGCTGCAGTCGCCCCCGTCGGACGACATCTGTTACGCGACGCAGAACCGGCAGTCGGCGGTGAAGGTGATCGCGCCGCAGGTCGACCTGTTCCTGGTCGTCGGATCCAGCAATTCCTCGAACTCCGTGCGCATGGTCGAGGTTGCGCTGGCAGCAGGGGCGCCGCGCGCCCACCTGGTCGAGAACGCCGCGGCGATCGATGCGGCCTGGCTCGAGAACGTGCGGACAGTGGGGCTCTCGTCCGGCGCGTCGGTGCCGGAGGTGCTGGTGGAGCAGGCCCTGACCTGGCTCGCCGACCACGGCTTCGGGGACGTCGAGGAGGTCGACCACATCGAGGAGCGGCTGAGCTTCGCGCTGCCCCGCGAATTGCGCCGTGAGATGGAGGCCCGTGGCAAGGCGCCGGTGCGGCCGCGACGGCAGCCGGTGATCTAGCGGCGGAGAATGAGCCGCACGCCGGCGATGATCAGCACGGCCGCGCTCGCCGCGGCGATCGCCGGGAACCCGTAGACCAGCCAGTTCGCGGCCGCGTCGAGCAGCACCTTCTTGTCCTTGAGCCCGCCGGAGCGGAAATAGACGGTGCCCAGCGATGCTGCCGTGTACACGATCGGCGGGGCCACCACAACGGTGAACAGACTCGACCGGCGGACCACCAGGATGCCGACCACGGCCGCGACCACGATCGCAACATTGAAACCGCCACGGACGTGGGTGCCGCGGAGCATGTCGATCAGCCCGCCGACACCGGCGATCGCCACGAGCACGAGGAGCGCACCCCAGCCCGGCAACCCGCGTTCGCGGGCGCGGGGGGCGAATTGCGGCTGCTCTTCCGCTGCAGTAGCCGCCGCAGCGCGGCGGCGGACGGAAGCCGGTGTCGCGTCGGCCGAGGTGCTCTGCGATCGAGCGCCGCGCGCCGTCGGCGTCGAGGCGGCTTCGGCCCTCTCGGCTCGGCGGGGATCCGACAGCAGGCCCGGCTCGCCGGCCCGCCCTCGTAGGCGCCCGAGGCCGGCGGACGAGCTTCCGCCGGCCGCGCGAACCGAGGTGGACGGCCCCCATCCGTCGTCGGCGTCGTCGCGCCAACCGCCGTACGTGCCGGGCGCGTCGGCCACCTGGTCGTCCTCTCAGGTTCGGGGCGGCCGAGCTCTGGGTGCTGCGCCGCGAAGCCGTTCTTGTGGTCACCGTAACGCCTTTCCGTGCGTAATCGCTGAGGTCGGGGCCGCGGCAGGCCCCCCGACCGCCTGCTCCTCCTCCGTGCCGACATCGGCGGGCGGCGCGGCCACCCGCAGCACGGCGCGGCCCTCGGGTTCGTCGGCCCCCCACTCGGCCGCCGTGAGTGGACGGGGCACCCGATCGGTGAGCAACCGGGGCGACGGCAGGGGCTCGTCGGAGGCAACGACCCCCAACTCGCCCATCCGCCGAGCCGTGGACAGAACCCGGCGCTCCAAGGACCCGACCGCGTCGTTGTACGCGCCGACGGCGGCGCCGAGGCTGCGCCCGAGCTTGTCGACGTGGGTGCCGAGGGTGGCCAGACGGCGGTACAGCTCGCGTCCGAGCTCGTGCACCGCGTCGGCGTTGCGGGCCAGCGCCTCCTGCCGCCAACCGAAGCCGATGGTGCGAAGCAGCGCGAGCAGCGTCGTGGGCGTCGCGAGGACGACCCCCCGCTCGAAGGCATGTTCCAGGAGGTCCGGATCGTGCTTGAGCGCCGCGTCGAGAACGGTGTCGACCGGGAGGAAGCACACGACGAAGTCCGGTGACGGCGTGAACCGCTGCCAGTACGCCTTCGCCGCCAGGGCGTCGACGTGGGCGCGGACCTGACGCGCGTGCGCCCGCAGCCGCTCGGTGCGCACGCCGTCGTCCTGCGCCTCGCAGGCTTGCAGATACGCCGCCAGCGCGACTTTCGAGTCGACCACCAGCTGCTTGCCGCCCGCCATCCGGACGACCAGGTCGGGTCGTTGCACCCCGTCGCCGTCCTGGCCCTGAGTCGTCACCTGCGTGGCGTAGTCGATGTGCTCGGTCATGCCAGCGGCCTGCACGACGCGTTCGAGCTGCATCTCACCCCACCGCCCGCGGACCTGCGGGGCCCGCAGCGCCGTGACGAGCGCCGCAGTCTCGGTGCGCAGCCGGCTCGAGGCGTCGGCCATCGAAGTCAGCTGTTCGCGAAGCGCCGCGTCGGCGCCGACACGAGCGCGCTCCAGGTCGGACAGCTGCCGTTCGAGCGACTCGAGCACCTCGGCCGCGCGCTCACCGATCGCCTCGCGAGCGTCGCAGCGGGCCGCCTCGGCCGCCGCGACGCGCGCGTGCGCCGTTGCTCGCTCCGCTGCGACGAGCGCCGTGGCCTGCGCCGCCTCGGAGACCGCGGCGCGGAGGCGCTCCTCGCCCGTGCGGGACGCCGCGAGCCAGCCCAGCGCCAGGCCCGCGAGCAGGGCCAGCAACGTCAGCAGAATGATCACGGGGCCGAGCGTCGCACCGGGTACCGACAATTTCGGGGAGCCGGCCGCCAACCGGCGATCCATAGACTCGAATCCCGTGAGTCTCACCATCGGGATCGTCGGTCTGCCCAACGTCGGCAAGTCCACCCTGTTCAACGCGCTGACCCGCAACGACGTCCTGGCTGCCAACTACCCCTTCGCCACCATCGACCCGAACGTCGGTGTTGTGGGCGTGCCCGATCATCGCCTCGACGTCCTCGGCCAGATGTTCGCCAGCGCACGGATCGTTCCCGCGACGGTCTCGTTCGTCGACATCGCCGGCATCGTGCGCGGGGCCAGCACCGGAGAGGGCCTGGGCAACAAGTTCCTGGCCCACATCCGCGAGGCCGACGCCATCTGCCAGGTCATCCGCGCCTTCACCGATCCCAACGTGGTGCACGTGGAGGGGAAGGTCTCACCCGCCGACGATCTCGAGACGATCAACACCGAGCTGATCCTGGCGGATCTTCAAACGATCGAGAACGCCTTGCCCCGGCTGCAGAAGGAGGCCCGCCTGCACAAGGACCGGCAGCCGGTCGTCGCCGCCGTGGAGGAGGCCCGGTCCGTCCTCGACGAAGGACGGACCGTCTTCTCGGCCGGCCTCGACCGGCGCCCGCTGCGAGACCTACATCTACTGACCGCCAAACCGTTCCTGTACGTCTTCAACGTCGACCCGGACGAATTGTCGAACGAGAACGTCATGTCAGATCTGCGCACGCTCGTGGCGCCCGCAGAAGCGATTTTTCTCGACGCGAGGACCGAGGCGGAGCTGATCGAGCTTCCGCCGGACGAGGCGCTGGAGCTGCTCCAGTCGATGGGGCAGCAGGAATCCGGAATCGACCAGTTGGCGCGCGTCGGCTTCCGGACCCTCGGGTTGCAGACCTTCCTCACTGCGGGCCCGAAGGAGTCGCGGGCATGGACGATCCGAAAGGGCGCCACCGCGCCGCAGGCAGCCGGAGTCATTCACACGGACTTCGAACGCGGCTTCATCAAGGCCGAGATCGTTTCCTACGCCGACCTGATCGACGCAGGGTCGTTGACCGAGGCGCGTGCGCGCGGCAGGGTGCGGATAGAAGGCAAGGACTACGTCATGCAGGACGGCGACGTGGTCGAGTTCCGGTTCAATGTGTAACGGAGCAGCCGAGCGTCGAATTGGTCGGAAGCCCGACGGCGCCCGGTAGCCGAGGACGCGCGCCCGTCATGCCGCGAACAGTCGTCGCGACCCCCCGCCCGCCGGACGCCAGGCCGCGCACGGACCATCGATGCCGTGGGAGAGGACAACGCGGCTCATCGGCAGACCGCCCAGGCGCACCTGGAGCGGCTGGCCGGACCCGAGGCACGCCTGCGAGACGATCAGTGGCGCGCGATCAGCGAGCTCGTCGAGCATCGCCGCAAAGTAGTGGTCGTCCAGCGCACCGGCTGGGGCAAGAGCGCGGTGTATTGGATCGCGGCCGGACTGCGTCGCGCCGCCGGCGCCGGACCCGCACTGGTCATCTCACCGCTGCTCGCGCTGATGCGCGATCAGGTGGCCGCTGCGGAGCGGTCGGGGCTGACCGCGGTCACGCTCAACAGCGCCAACATCGACGACTGGCCCGCGATCGAGGCGCGCGTCGCCGCCGACGAGGTCGACGTCCTGCTCATCTCACCGGAGCGGCTCAACAGTCTCGGGTTCCGGTCTCGGGTGCTGCCGCATCTGGCGCCGCGCATCGGCCTGTTGGTCGTCGACGAGGCGCACTGCATCTCCGACTGGGGCAGCGACTTCCGTCCCGACTACCGGCGCATCGCCGACGTGCTCGCCGGGCTGCCCCCGGGAACGCCGGTGCTGGCGACGACCGCAACCGCGAACGACCGGGTCACTGCCGACGTCGCCGCCCAGTTAGGCACCGACACCGTGACGCTGCGCGGCAGCCTGGACCGCGAGTCGCTGGCCCTGTCGGTGGTGCACCCGCCGGACCTGCCCACGGCCTACGCGTGGGTCAGCTGCGCGCTGGCCGGTGCGGATCTGCCCGGATCCGGACTGATCTACGTGCTCACGGTGGCGCAGACCGAGTCGCTGGCCGGCTGGCTGACCGAGCAGGGGCACAGCGTGGCCGCCTACTCCGCCAAGACCGATCCGGCCGACCGCGCCGACATCGAGCGCCGGCTGCTTGCGCACGAGCTCCGTGCCGTTGTCGCCACCTCCAGCCTCGGGATGGGGCTGGACCACCCGACGCTCGGCTTTGTGATCAACGTGGGCGCGCCGGCCAGCCCGATCGCCTACTACCAGATGGTCGGCCGCGCCGGTCGCGCGCTCGAGCGCGCGCACGCGGTCCTGCTTCCGACCTCGGCCGACCAGCGCATCTGGGCGTACTTCGACTCGACGGCCTTCCCTCCCGAGGAGAAGATCCGCCGCGTGCTCGACGTGCTCGCCGCCGTGGACGAACCGGTCTCGCTGGGAAAGCTGGAAGCCGACGCCGGGCTGCGGCGCGGGCGGCTGGAGACGCTGATGAAGATCCTCGACGTCGACGGCGCGGTCGCCCGCGCGGACGGCGGATGGGTCGCCACCGGTGCCCCGTGGCGGTATGACGGCGCGCGTCACGCGGCGATCGCTGCCGCGCGACGCCGCGAGCAGGAGGCGATGCTCGCCTACGAGTCCGCGACGCAGTGCCTGATGACGGCGCTGCGCACTGAGCTCGACGACCCCGAACCCACGCCCTGCGGGCGCTGCTCCGTCTGCACCGGCGCGCTTCCGTTTCCCGGTGAGGACGTGGACGCCGAGGCGCGCGCGGCCGCGCTCGCCTACCTGCGCGGCCTGATCACCGTCATGGAGCCGCGCAAGATGTGGCCGTCCGGCGCGCCGCGGCGCGGGAAGATTCCCGAGGCGGCCCGCGCCGAGCCCGGTCGCGCGCTCGCCTATGCCGAGGACCCGGCATGGCTCGACGCGGTTTCCGCGGCGCTCGGCCATGACGGGCCGGTGCCGGCGGACATCTTCGACGGGCTGGTGCGCGTGCTGTCCCGCTGGGGATGGCCTGCCGGACGTCCGAGTTGGATGACGTGGATCCCGTCGCGCCGGCATCCCCGGCTGCTCGCCGACCTGGCCGCCCGGCTCGCCGCCCTCGGACGGATGGACGTCGCGACCCCGCTGTCCGCGGACGGGCCCGGCTGGGCGGCCGAGGCCGCAACCAGCCGCGACTCGGCGACCCTGGCGCTGCGCCGCCTGACCGTGACCGGGCCGGTTCCGCAGGGGCCGGTGCTGCTGCTCGACGACACGTCACGATCCGGCTTCACGATGACCGCCGCGGCGGCGCTCCTGCGTGAGGCCGGCGCCGGCCCGGTGTACCCGCTCGTCCTGCACAGACAGATCTGAGCGGCGAGCGGCTGCGCGCACGCTGTGGGACGGCCGTTCGCATGCGGACCTTCGTCCCTACCGCACCCGTCACCGCGGCCGTTTGCTCTTTCCAGGACGCGAGAGCCTGGGGGCGGACATGGACGCTCGGTCGGTTCGGTTTGCACCGGTCGCATCGGTCGTCGGCGCCGTCGCCGTGCTGGGGCTGGCCGGAACTGTCGCGGCGAGCGCGTCGCAACCGGCCCGGCCACACGCCGCGCTGAACCGCGCCCCGACCGCGTACGTGCTGAACTTCCTCGCCAACACCGTCACACCGATCAACACCGCCACGAACACCGCCGGACGTGCGATCAAGGTCGGCCAAGGTCCGAACGCGGTCGCCCGCACGCCGGACGGCGCGAGGATCTACGTCACCAATTCCGCCGGTGACACGGTGACGCCCATCGACACCGCAACCAACACCGCCGGGGCTGCCATCAAGGTCGGCAACGGGCCCACCGCCGTGGCGGTGACACCCAACGGCGCGAGAGCCTACGTGGTGAACGGGCTGTCCAACACGGTCACGCCGATCAACACGGCGACCGATCGCGCCGGCAAACCGATCCGGGTGGGCAAGGACCCCGGCTACCTGGCGATTACGCCCAACGGTGCCACGGTGTACGTGTCGAACATCGCGGCGGGCACCGTGACACCGATCCACACCGCCAGCAACACTCCCGGACGGGCGATCAAGGTCGGCGTGGCTCCGGGCCAGATCGCGATCCGGCCGGACGGCAAGACGGCGTACGTCCTCAACAGCAATTTCTATGCGAGAACGATGCGTCCGATCAACACGGCGACGAACACGGCCGGGCCTGCGATCAAGGTCGGTCCTTATCCGCACGATATTGCGATCACTCCGGACGGCAGGACCGCGTATGTCGCCTGCTTCAACGTGAACGTGCCGCCGGGACAGCAGGGGCTGGGTTCGGTCCGGCCGGTGCACCTGGCGACGAATACCACGGCCAAGCGGATCCCGTTCGGGAACGCATTCCCCGATTACATCGCCGTCAACGCCACGAGCAGCACCGCCTACGTGACGAGCGAACTGGGAGTGACTCCGGTTTCGGTTGCCAAGAACACCGCGGCGCGGGCCATCGCAGCCGGTGATCACCCCTGGGCCATCGCATTGACCGCGAACGGCACGCGGGCCTACGTGACGGATATCGGCGCGCCCAACGCGCCCGCCAAGGCCGTGACGGTGCTCAACCTCAACACCAGGACGACCGTCAAGACGATCACGGTCGGGTTGCGCCCGCTCGCGGTCCTCATCGCGGGAACCGGCACGTAATTCGCAGGGCGGTCACGTGCTGCGGTAACCGTCGCCGCCGGCGACCGCCAGGCACTCGGCGACAGGGCGGATGCCGTCGGACGTGTGCGTGTCGCGGATGCACATTCCGGCGGCGGCGACGCCCAGCTCCAGGCAGCGCTCGACCGGCCAATCCTCGTGCAGGCCGAATATGACGCCCGCGGCGAACGCGTCGCCCGCGCCGGTCGTGCTGCGCACCTGGTCGCGCGGAACCCGCACCGAGCCCTGCCGCCAGGTGCGACCACCGGGCGCCGCGGCGACGCATCCGGCGGGGAAATGCACCACCGCGAGCGTCGAGACGCCGAGCGCGACGAGCGCCAGCGCGGTGTCTTCCAGCCGCGCCCAGTCGACCGGCGCGTCCGTGCTGGGCGCACTTGCGTCGACACCGGCCAGCGCGGCCGCTTCGACGTCATTGATGACGAGGGTGTCGAGCAGGCGCAGGCAAGGATGGACCAGTGCGGCGAGTCGCGACGGATCGATGCTCACCAACTCCATGTTCGTCCGCATTCCGGCGGCGCGCGCACGCGCGAGCAACCGCGACCAGCCGTTGCCGCCCCGGCCGTCGCTCGCGTCCATGATTCGGTGAATGCCCGGCGCGCCCAGGTGCAGGACCCGCGCGGTCGACGATTCGACGTCGACCGCCGACCCGTCGAATCGGTGATTCGCTCCCGCGTGGTGGAAGAAAGTACGACGCCCGCCGACCGCTTCGACCATGGCATCGGTGAAGGAGGTCGCCGCACCTTCGAGCGCTTGGACGCCGGTCGTGTCGATACCCCGCCGGGCGCATTCGGCGAGGACGTACCCACCGTGGTCGTCGTCGCCGACCGAGCCTGCAATGCCGACCGGCCACTGCGCGCCCAGCATGCGGAGGTCGACCGCCATATTGAGTCCCGGGCCGCCGCTGCTGAGAAACATCTGCTCGATCGTCGCGAGGTGTTCCGGCTCCGGATAACGGTCGATGATCTTCACGACGTCGACCAGGACGGAACCGGCGCACAGCACGCCGCGCCGGTCATGGCCCGAAGGCGTCATTCCGCGAGTAGGACGGGATCGGTCAGTTCGAGATCCTCGGCGAGCGAGCGGTGCGGGGCGATCTCGGCCTTCGCGAGCGCTTCGTGATAGGCATGCACACCCTGTTCCGGGGTCAGCTCACGGCGCAGCACCGGACGCATGAGCCGGACGAGGTCGACCTGCGCTTCGGCGCGCTGAATCTTGCGGCCGAACAGCGCGACGCGGGCACCGTGCCGCTCGGCGCGGGTCAGCAGCTCGAACGTGTCGCGGGTCGTCCCTGCCGACCCGCCCAAAACCCCGACGATCACCGAAGGATCGTGTTCGACCAGTTCCCCGAGCGCGGCCGCGCCGTTGTACGCAACCTTCAGGAACACCGGACGTTCCGCGCTGGTCACGCCGGCCAACGTGCGCACGATCGAATCATTGACGAACGCGCCGGTCTGGTCGGCGGACAGGCCGACCGGGGAATTGGGATTGAAAACTTCGAGAAAATGACGGATCCCGAGGTCGGCGGCCTCTCTGCGAAAGGCGGCGTACGCCGCCACCGTGGCGAGATCCCGGTCGACGTCGTTGTTGAACGTCACCGAATACAGCACCAGGTCGCAGAATGGCGCGATCGAGGGGAGGTGCACCGTCCGGAACGGCCGGGACGGCTGGGTGGGAAATGCACCGCCGCGTTGGTTCCAGATGTCGGTGCTGTCGTTGGCGCGGACGGCCAGCGTGACCTCCTCGTCGAGCGTGCCGTCCCGCGACAGCTCCTCGCCGTTCGACGCCGAGGTCAGCAACACGTCGAGGACGTCGTGCATGACCAGCGTGCGCATCGCGTCGAGGAACTCCGGACGGGTCCGGAACCGGCCGGAGCCGGTCGCGTTCGCCGGAGCCCCGGGACGGAGCCCCGCCGCCTGGACGCCGAAGGCCATGTCGGCGTCCTTGGCGTCGGCGATGATGAAGTCGTCCGGGCGGTAGCGGCCGGCCGCGATGTTGTGGAGTTTGCGGTCCAGGCGGCGGTTCGGAGAGCTCACCTCGCCCATCGTCCTACCGCCACGCCCGGGCGTGGCGATCGGCCACCGTCACGAGCGCTTCCAGGCGCGGACGGGCCACATCGTTCAGGAACGCGGAGCGTGCCGCCCCGTCCAGCTCGACGGCCTCGCGCCATACCGACCGACCGGCGATGAAGCCGGCGGCGCCGCCCTCGTCGAACGAGATCCGCAGAACGTCCTGGAACTCCTCGAAGGGCACTCCCGCCGACAGAACCGCCCACGGCTTGCTCACGACGGAGGCCAGCCGCCGGCAGGCTGCCGGGGAGCCGGGGTACTCGAGCTTGAGCAGGTCGACATCGAGCTCGGTGAGGACCCGGGCCGACTCGATGATCGCGTCCGCGCGCTGCCGACCCTTCAGCTCCGTGCCCGGCAGGGGATACACCAGATTCTCGAGCACCGAGGGGATGCCCTGGCTGCGGCAGTCGTCGACGATCTCGCGGCAGACCTCGACGCACTCGGCGACCAGATCGGGTTCGCCGGCCGCCGGACGCGGGCGGTCGCCGCGCAGCTGCACGAAGAACTTCAGCGCGTCGCCGCCCTGATCGAGGACCCACCGAGCGTCCAGCGCGGGGTCGCGATGGGTGCGGGGCTCGCCTTGGTATGTGCGGCGCTCGGCCGGCTCGGCCGCGACGAGAAGTCCGCAGGTCGGCGCCAGGGCGCCGGCCTCCTTGATGGCCGGGACGCCGAAGGTCGGATCGGACAGCAGTCCGCTCGCCATGGGCGTCAGGGCCCGCGCGACATCGACCTTCGCGCCGCGCAGTTCGGCGTCGGTGCCCTCGCGCCCGACCGCGGTGAACATGCGGCGCAGCGTGTTGCGCTGGTCCATGGCGATGATCGAGAAGGTGTGGTTGGGGGCCGCGATGTCGTCGAGCGACCGAACGGCATGGGGTGCGTTCACGGGGATCCTTCGAGTGGTCAGGCGCCGGCGAACGCCGGCGCGTCGTGGAGGAACTGGGTCAGGCTTTGCGAGTGCGCGCTGAGCGAGTACTCGGCGAACATGGCCGCCCCGGTCGCGCCGGGTTGCCGGACGTCCGAGAAGTCGAGCGCCCCGATCGCCTCGGTCTTGGCCCTGCGCACGCTGGCCATCCGGGTCCAGCCGCCGGCGGCGACGCCCCAACGATGCGCGCCGACGATCGGTTCGACGTCGGCGAGCATCTGCCCCGCGAGTGAAGCGGTGTACCGCGTCGCGGCCGTCCAGATCGCGGCCGGGGTTGCGTCGTCGGTGAAGCGCAGCTCGACGTCCTGCTGGTGCCGCCCGTCGCCGCGGACGACGAGTCCGGACGGAAGCGTGCCGACCTGCAGGCTCGCCGTGTCGAGCGAGTCGCGTGCCGCGGGCGCGGCCGCGCCGAGTGCCTTGAGCACGCGGCGCAGCAAGAGCCCGCCGCTGCCGCCGGCGAGCAGCAGATCGGTGTCCGGGACGACGTGCCGGCCGGCCGACCAGCCTGCGGCGACGATCGCCGCACGGTCGGCATCGCTCAGGGTCGACGGCACCGCCCGGGCCAGCACGTCGGCGGTTCCGCTGGAGTTGAACAGCTCGCCCGGGCCGACCGCACCCACCGCCACGGCGGCGACCGGATGGTCGTGGCCGGCGATGCTCAGCAGGGCGCCGGCGGCAGCGGCGGGAAGCGCGTCATGCGTCAGCCTGCCCGCCGGGGTTCCCGCCGCAGCGGCCTCGGGCAGGAACGACTCCGGCAGGCCGACGAGGTCGAGAACCCGGCCCCACGGCGCGCCGGTGCGTTGCGCGATCAGGCCGGTGCGCGACGCGAGCGAGGCCTCCCGCAGCCGGGTTCCGCCGAGGGCGTGCACGATCCATTCCGGCACGCTGAGCCAGGTCGACCCGCGCGGGACAGGCGCGGTCGACCCGTGCCACAACAGCTTCGCAAAGCTGGCCTGGAACGACCAGGGCAAGCCGGTGACGGCGGGAAACTCGCCCGCGAGCTCCGGCAGGCGCCGACCGAGGGCGTCGAGTTCCCGCTCGCCGCGGCGGTCGAACCACGCGATCGCCGGCGCTGCCGGGTGACCGTGCGGATCGAGGAGCACGCCGCTCTCGGCCAGGCCGGTGACCGAGATCGCTCGCACGGTGACCGAACCCCACGTCGACACGGCGCCGGCCACGCTGCGTCCGATGAGATCAACGGCCGTCCTCAGCAGGAGCCGCGGATCGGCGTCCGTGCCCAGGTCGCTCACCCGCCACGGCGTGTCCTGCTCGGCGACGAGAACGTGGCCGTCGTCGAGCCGGCGGATCAGGGCCTTGGACGTCGTCGTGCCGATGTCCAGTCCGACCACGGTGTCGAGCGTCCGAGTCACGGCCGCAGCTCCCCGGATCCCCGCGCGATGAGAGGCGCCGGCAAGCGTAGGTGGGCAGCGGGCAGGTCGGCGTCCTCGAGGCGGGCCAGCAGCCGGGAGGCCGCCGCCCGGCCGACGCGGGCGCCGGAGTGGTCGACGACGCTCACCCCCGGGTGAAGGACGTCGGCCATCGGGAAGTCGCCGAAGCCGACGAAGGCGAGGTCGGTCCGGTGGCGGGAGTGCAGCACCGGAACGACGCCCAGCGACGCCCGCGTGCTCGCGCTGAACAGTGCGGTGACTCTCGCGTCGGCGTCGATAAGCGCGTGCGCCACCGCCGCGGCGTCCGTGGTCGTGGCGGCGCTCGTCGTCACCAAGTCCTCCGGTACCGGGATTCCGGCGCGCTCGAGCGCGTCGCGATATCCCCGCAGCCGGGCGCCGGACGTGGGGATCTGCGGGTCGTCGCCGATGTAGGCGATCCGCCGGTGGCCGTGGTCTGTCAGATGTGTCACCGCGTCGAAGGCGGCCTGCCGGTCGTCGATGTCGACGAGGTCCGCCCGGAGTCCCGGAACCGGGCGGTCGACGAGGACGACGGGACACGGGCTCTGCCCCAGTTCGACGCTCGGTGCACCGGTCGGCGCGACGAGCAGGCCGCCGACCCGCCGTTGCAGCAGCCGCCGGACGATCCCCTTCTCCTGGTCGGGGTCGCGGTGGGTGCTGGCCACGAGGACGGACCGGCCGTGCTGCGCCATCTCGGCCTCGACCGTGTCGATGACTTCGGCGAAGAAGGGGTCGGCGATGGATTCCACCACGAAGCCGATCGCGGTGTCGGTGCCGGCGCGCAGCGAGCGCGCCACCGCGTCCGGGATGAAGTCGAGTTCGCGCATCGCTGCACGGACGCGGTCGCGGGTGGCGCTGGCGACGCGGCGGTCCTCGTTCAGCACGCGCGAGGCCGTGCGCAGGCTGACCCCGGCGGCGGCCGCGACGTCGACGAGGCGGGTCTCGCCCGTCATAGCAGGCCCGTTATTTGTGCCAACGATGGCATCATCCCACTGTCTCACGTGCTGCCATCGATGGCAAGCCTGCGCACCTCGCCGATGAGTTCGGCCGCGAGTTCGCTGACGGGCCGGGCGGCGTCGAGCCGCAGATGGGCGGCGGCGGGCGCGGACAGGTCGATGCCGGCGGCGAACCGCGCCGGATCGCGCAGCTTGACGGCGTCCCGGGCGGCCGCCCGCGCCGCGAGTCGACCGGCCAGTTCCGCCGGGGCGAGGGTCAGCCAGACGAGATAGGCATTCGCGAAGGGCCGCAACCGGCCTACCGTCTCGGCCCACCGAGAGGCGTCGCGTTCGGCGCCGAACGGCGCGACGACGACGGAAGAGGCGCCGGCCCGCGCCGCCTGCTCCGCGACCGAGAGCAGGGTGCGGTAGCGCGGTTCTCGCGTCAGTTCGGCCACCCTGGGTTCGCTGAGGTCGGCGGCGCCGGTGAGCCGCAGCACCAGGTCGGTGAGGGGACCGGTGACGACGTCGAGGTCGAGGACGACGGCGTGCAGAGCCGGGGCGACCGCTTCGGCGAGCGTCGTCTTTCCCGATGCCGGCGGGCCGCCGATGAAGACGGCGACCGGCCGCGCCGTCACGGCCGCCCGGCGCCGCCGCGGCCGGCGAGCACAACCGCTGCCGCCGGTGCGATCGGCAGCGACGGGAACAGCAGCGCCTGGTACGAGTGGTAGACGTCGGGTCGTCCTGACCAGATGGTGGTGCTGGGCCGCAGTTCCGGGTCGAGTTCCTGCCACCAGCCGCCGTCGGCCGGGTCGAGGAAGTGGTCGGCGATGTGCTGCCACCACTCGCTCGCGGCGCGCGCGAACCGCTGCTCGCCGGTGCGTCGGAACAGCACGTCCGCCGCGAGGACCGCTTCGCACACCACCCAGTGCAGCCGCTCGCGCACGACCGGACGATCGTCGAAGTCGAGGGTGTAGACGAACCCCGGGTTGCCGTCCGCCGCCCAGCCATGGGCCGACGCCGCGTCGAACAGCCCGATCGCGGCCTCGGACAGCCACGAGGGGGGATCGGCCAGCGTCGCCTCGAGGGTCAGCAGCAGGCGGGCCCATTCGAAGGAGTGGCCCGGTGTGGTGCCGAACGGCCGGAACGGGTCGCCGGGGCGATCCTCGTTGTAGTCCAGGACCGCGTTCCAGGACGCGTCGTAGTGCTCCGGGATACGCCACCCGTGCGCCCGGGCGTGTCCGTTGATGATCTTGCTGGCGATCGACAGGCCGCGGTCATGCCACTTTCGGTTCCCGGTGACGTCGCCCGCGACGAGGTAGGCCTCCAGGGAGTGCATGTTGCTGTTGGCGCCCCGGTAGGGCTCTGCGACCGAGAAGTCGGCGTCCCAGTTGTCGACCGCGGCGCCCTCCGTGTCTGACCAGAACTGCCGGTCGATCGTCGAGCTCACCGACTCGAGGACGTCCGCCGCTTCCGCGATTCCCGCGGTCAGTGCCGTCGAGGATGCGAGCAGGACGTGGGCGTGGGCGTAGTTGGCCTTGTCCGCGTCGCTGACCGCGCCGCGGGCATCGAGTTCGGCGACGAAGCCCCCGTGCTCGCGATCCGCGTACTCGTCGGCCAGCGACCGCACGCCGGCCGCGGCCAGCGCGAGCAGATCCGAGTCGCCGGCGTCGAGACCGGCCAGTGCGAAGGCGTAGGTCATTCGCGCGGTGATGTAGAGCGGGCGGGGCTTGGTCGGGTCGACCGTGCCGTCGGCGCCCAACCAGCCGAACCCGCCGGACGGCAGCGCGCTGCCGCGGCCGAACGCGAGAAGACGCGCCGCCTGCTCCTGCCGCCATTGTCGATCTCCGGGTCGTGGCACTGGACCGTCCTTCACTGTCTGGGGTCGGGTGGCAGTTCGCCGGAACCGCGCGGGATGAGGCGCACCGGCAGCACCGTCTTCGATCGGATTTTGCCGTCCGGGTTCTCGATCAGGTGAATCAGGCGGTCGACGGCGACACGGCCCAGTTCGGCGGGATCCTGATCCAGTACGGTCACGGCCGGTGAGAGCGCGTCGGCCATCGGGAAGTCGCCGAAGCCGACGAGCGCGACGTCGGTGCGCGACCTCTGCCGGAGCGCGAAGACGAGCGCCATGGTGACCGGGATCGACACCGAGAAGGCCGCGGTGGGGGGGGCGGCCGAATCGAGCAGCCGGACGAACTGGGCCGCGGCCTCGGCCGGGGTCTCGCCGCGTAGACAGACGAGGTCGGGGTCGTCGGCGAGGTCGTTCTCGCGCACCGCGGTGCGGTAGCCGTCGAGGCGCCGGCGCGTCGTCGCCACGTAGGCCGAGACGCCGACCACCGCGATCCGCCGATGGCCGTGACGCCCGAGATGGGTCACCGCCTCCCGGGCTCCGTTGACGTCGTCCTCGACCACCGACACGGCCGACGCAGTCGGCAGGCCACGCGGCGGCCGGTCGACGAACACCATGGGGGTGCGTTGCTGCCACGGGCCGAGATAGGACTGGTCGCGGCTGATCGACGCAACGATCAGTCCGCTGATCTGACGTCTGAGCAGCATCTCGAGCGCGGCACGTTCCCGGTCGGCCTCGCGCCCGAGGCACGTGACAACCATCGCCATGTTGCGCCGGACGAGGTCCTCCTCGATGCTGCTGGTCATCGCCGCGAAGAACGGGTCGGCGATGTCGGGGAAGGCCAGTCCGACCGCCGCGTCGGCGCCTGCGCGAAAGCTGCGCGCCAGCATGTTGGGGACGTAGTTGAGCCGTTCCATGGCCCAGCGAACACGGGCCCGGGTCTCCTGCGTGACGTGCGGATCCTCGTTGAACACGCGAGACACGGTCTTGGCGCTGACGCCGGCCACCCGAGCAACATCGCGCATCGTCGTCATCGGCGCTCACCTCCACGGAGAACGGGCTGCGGCACGCGTGCCGCAGCCCGTCCGCCTTGCCGACATCGGGCGGCGTCGCCGAGGACGTGAGGTCCTCTGCGGCGCCGCACGGCGTCAGCAGTGGGTCTTGTAGATGGCGGCCTGGCTCGCCGAGGAGTTCAGGTTCTTCTGGGTGATGATCGCGAACTTGGTGCCGATCTTCTTCGTGGTCGCCTTGCCCTGCAGTGCGTTGACGGCCTGGTCGACCGCGTCGGTGCCGATCTGGTACGGCTGCTGGGCGATCAGCGCCTGAACGGTGCCGTTCTTCAGCGCGGTTATCTGATCCGGGTCGGCGTCGAAGCCGACGATCTTGACCTTGCCGGACTTGCCGGACTGCCGGACGGCGGTAGCGGCTCCCTCGGCCGAGAACAGGTTCGTCGCGAAGATTCCGACGATGTCGGGGTTCTTCTGCAGCGCCGCCGAGGTCACCTGGGCCGCGACCGAGGCGCTGTCCTGGTCGTACTGGACGCCGACGTACTGGTACTTGGAGTCGGCCTTCGCCGCGTCCGCGAAGCCGCTGGTGCGCTGGTCGGTGGTGCTGATGCCGGGCTTCGTGTTCACCACCAGGACCTTGCCGCCCTGCGGCGCCAGCTGCTTGATCGCCTTGAACGCCTGCTGACCGCCGGCGAGGTTGTCGGAGGAGATCTGCGAGACCGCCTTCGACGGGTCCTTCAGGGTGGTGTCGACGAGCACGACCTTGATCCCGGCGGCGGCGGCCTGGTCGACCGGGGTCTGGCTGGCCGTCACGTCGTCCGGTGCGACCAACAGCGCGTCGGGCTTCGACGCGGTGACCGACGCGATGATCGGGTTCTGCAGGGTGGCGTCGAACTGGGTCGGGCCCTGAATGTTGATGCTGATGTTCCCGACTTTCTTCGCCTCGGCCTGGATGCCGCATCCCATCGTGACGTAGAAGCCGTCACCGGCGACGCCCTGGATGAAGGAGAACTTGTAGGACTTTCCGTTCGCGGCGGGAGCCGAGCTCCCGGAGGACGACGAACTCACGGTATTCCCGCCGCCGGCCGGGACAGACGAGGACGTGCCGCCGCCGCCCGAGGACGACGACGAGCACGCCGCCATGGCCAACGCCGCGGCGGCGACGCCGGCGGTGGTGAACAGCTGAGAGCGCTTCATTCCTGCTCCTTCGAAAGCGGGGACAAGGGTGTGGCGACTGGTGAAGGCACCGGGCTCAGGGCCGCCGGGCTCCACGAGCGGGTCAGCCGGTCGCGTGGCCGGCTGGTGATCGCAGACGGTCTCAGAAGCTTGTCGGTTTGATGTCACCGATGTCAAGCCTAAGTTGCGCTGAGATGTACTTGTCCGCGCCTGCCCGATGATGCGCGAGAGATGCCGGCGATCCGTGTGCTTGACATCGGTGACATGAACGAGACATTCTTTTTCCGCAACCGCCGCGTGCCGGGGCCGCAAAACCTGGAGACCCCCTCGGCGTCGGAGCGGTCAGCTTCTCGACGACCGCCGACGGTCAGTACGGCAGCACATCGGCAGGCGTCCATGGAGAATCCCGGGCCCCGAGGACAAGGAAGTGATGCGATGACGGACGCAGTCCTGGAGGCGCGTGACGTCAGCAAGACGTACGGGCACGTCACCGCACTGGACCATGTGAACTTCTCCGTGCACGCCGGTGAGGTGGTGGCGCTGATCGGTGACAACGGCGCCGGCAAGAGCACGCTGGTGAAGATCCTCTCGGGAACCGAGGCGCCGACCAGCGGAGAAGTCCTCATCGACGGCAAGCCGGTGGTCATCTCCGGCCCGATGGACGCCCGGCGTCACGGCGTGGAGACCGTCTATCAGGACCTGGCCCTGGCTCCGCACCTGAACCCGGTGCAGAACATGTACCTCGGACGGGAGGTCATGCGCGGCGGCGTGCTGGGGCGCCTGGGGTTCATGAACAACGCCGAAATGCTGCGCGGCAGCAAGGCGGCCTTCACCGATCTCGGCGCAACCGTACGGAATTACGCCGGCAGCATCGGCGCGATGTCGGGTGGGCAGAAGCAGGCCGTCGCCGTCGCGCGTTCGGCTGCTTGGGCGAAGAAGGTGATCCTTCTCGACGAACCGACCGCGGCGCTCGGCGTCGTACAGACGAAGGGCGTGCTCGATCTCATCCGCCGGGTGCGTGACCGGGGATTGGGCGTCGTATTCATCAGCCACTCGATGCCGCACGTCATGGAGGTCGCCGACGAAATCCAAGTGCTTCGCCTCGGCCGTCGCGTCGCGACCTACCGCGCGAACGAAACGAGCATGGAGCAGCTCGTCGGCGCCATGACCGGAGCCGTTGTACAGGAGGGAAATCGATGACCCCGCCGATGACGGAGCAGGAGGCACCCGTCGCCGAGCAGCCGATCGAGGAAGCTTCACGTGGCCGGATGGCTCGGCTGGCGCGCTTGCAGGCGCTGCAGATCATCGTCGTCCTGGCGGTGGTCGTCATAATCTTTTCCGCCATCGAGCCGTCGAAATTCCTGACGGTTTTCAACCTGCGCGGCATCATCATCAACACGTCGATCCTCGCCCTGCTCGGCGTGGGCATGACCTTCGTGATCATCACCGGCGGCATCGACCTGTCCGTCGGCAGCGTCCTCGTGTTCAGCGGTGTGATCGCCGACAAGACGATGGCCGGCATGGGCGGTCAAGGATGGGGCGCTTCCGGCGTCGGGTTGCTCGTGGCGCTCGCCTGCGGACTGGCGTGGGGGACCCTGAACGGCGTCCTGATCGCGCGGGCGAAGGTGCCGTCTCTGATCGTCACCCTGGGTACGTTGGGAATGGCGCTCGGCCTGTCGCAGGTCATCACCGGCGGTGTCGACCTCCGCGACGTCCCCACCGTCCTAGTCAACAAGATCGGCTTCGGGAACCTGTTCTGGCAGGTGCCGAACCTGTCCGTGATCGTCGCGATCGTCGTCGTCCTCGGCATCATCCTGCTGCACCGCACGAGATTCGGCCTTTACACATACGCGGTCGGGTCGAATCCTGAGGCGGGCCGCCGCGTCGGCCTCGACGTCGGGCGTCATCTCGTCAAGGTCTACGCGCTGTCGGGGTTGCTCGCCGGCCTCGCCGGCTTCCTCAACCTGGCCTTCTTCCAGTCGACGACCATCGGCGGCCAGAGCAATACGAACCTGAATGTCATCGCCGGCGTGGTCATCGGTGGCACCAGCCTCTTCGGGGGGTACGGCTCGATCTTCGGCAGCATCATCGGCCTGTTCATCCCGGCCACGCTCCAGAACGGCTTCGTCATCGTCGGCATTCAGCCGTTCTGGCAACAGGTCGTGGTCGGTGCCGTGCTCGTCGCCGCGGTCTGGGTCGACCAGACCCGCCGGGCCGCCGCGCTTCGCGGCAGCTCGGTCGGACTGGGCGACCTGCTGGGCAAACTGCTCTCGCGGCCGGTGACGACACCTGCGCGGAACTGACCGGCCGAGCTGCCGAACTCTGTGACCTCCATCGCGGAGCCCCTGAACTCGACCGCGCAGCGCGCGACCGCCCTCGGGATCGACCTGGGAACCAGTTCGTGCAAAGCCGTCATCGTCGACACCGACGGCCGGATCGTCGCTCAGGCGTCGGCCGAGTACCCGGTGCGGTCCAACCGGGAGGGTGAGGCCGAGACCGCGCCGGAGGACTGGTGGCGCGCGGTTACGGGTTCGGTGCGAGAGGCGGTCGCCCGGGCCGGCGCCCGGCCCGCCGCGGTCGGGCTGTCCGGGCAGATGCACGGCCTCGTCCTCACGAACGAGTCCACCGATCCGCTCCGCCCGGCGCTGCTGTGGGCCGACGGCAGAGCGAGCGGCGTGCTGGCGAGATATCGCGCTCTTGACCGCGCGCAGCAGGACCGTCTTGCGAACCCGCTCGCGCCGGGAATGGCGGGGCCGCTCCTCGCGTGGGTCCACCAGCACGAACCCGAGATCTACGCCGAAGCGCGGTGGGCTCTGCAGCCGAAGGACTGGTTACGCAGCCGGCTCACCGGGATGGTCGCCGCCGAGCGCAGCGACGCGTCGGCGACCCTGCTGTACGACGTACCCGCCGACACATGGGACTTCGACGTCGTCTCCGCCTTGGATCTCGACCGGACTCTGCTGCCGGAGCTGCTTCCTCATTCGGCCGCGGTCGCCGGCATCCTGACGCCGGCTGCCGCCGCCACCCTGGAGCTCGACGCCGGCATCCCGGTGGCCGCCGGAGCCGGTGACACGGCCGCTGCCGCCCTCGGCAGCGGCGTCGTGCGACCCGACGACGTCCAGCTCACCGTCGGAACCGGCGCACAGGTGATCCGCCCCTCGCCGGCGGCGCTCAGCCGCGCCGAGGCCGGCGTGCACCTCTACCGGTCGGCCCTTCCCACCGGCTGGTACCACATGGCCGCGAGCACCAACGCGGGAATCACCCTCGGCTGGGTCTGCGCGGCGATGAATGCGTCCTGGGCAGAGTTGTACGGCAGCCTGGAGGAGCCGGTGCGCAGCTCGGACCCTGTTTTCCTGCCGCATCTCACCGGTGAACGCACCCCGTATGTCGACCCGACCTTGCGCGGCGCGTGGACCGGCCTCTCGCTCAGCCACGACCGCCGCACCGTCCTCCGATCCGCGCTCGAGGGCGTGGCGTACGCCATCGCCGAGGCGTTCACCGCCCTGGTCGGCCCGGACGTGCCCGAGCGTCTCCGCCTCGCCGGCGGCGGAACGGTCGCGCAACCGTGGCGACAGCTGCTGGCGACCGTGCTGGGGACCGCGTTGTACTCCGTCGAGACGCCGGCCGCGTCCGGGCGCGGCGCGGCCTTGCTCGGTGCCTGGGCGGCCCAACTCGTGAGCGAGCAGGACATCACCGGCCGGCTGGCGCCGCAGGCTCGGCTGGTCGCCGAGCCACAACCCGGACTGATCGCCACGGTCGAGGATCGCCGCGCGCGCTTTCACGACAACGTCCTTCGCCTGCGCGATTCCCGTCGCTCTCCGGAAGACCCTGCCGCCCACCGCTGAAAGAGGAAAACCAATGACCGACTTTGCAGGACGGACCGTTCTCGTCACCGGCGCCAGTGGCGGAATCGGCGGCGCCACCGTGCGCAAGCTGGCGGCGCGCGGCGCGAAGGTCATCGCGTCCGGACGCGACGCCGCGTCGCTCGAGCCTCTCGCCGCCGAGACCGGTGCGGTCGCGGTGCCGTTCGATCTGACCTCGGAGGAGAGCATCGCAGCCGCGCTGGCCGACCTCGACCTCTGGGGTGTCGTCAACTGCGGTGGTTTCGGCGGCGAGATCGCGACCCCGCAGGACACCGACATCGCGGTCTTCGACAAGGTCATGTCCATCAACGCCCGCGGCGCGCTCCTCGTGACCAAGTACGCCGCTCGCACGATGATCCGGCTCGGACAGGGCGGCTCGATCGTCAACGTCTCCAGCCAGGCCAGCCTGGTCGCGCTGTCGGGCCACGTGTCCTACGGATCCTCGAAAGCGGCCTTGGACAACATCACCCGCGTCTCGGCGTTGGAGCTCGGTCGGTACGGGATCCGCGTGAACAGCGTCAATCCGACAGTGGTCATGACGGAGATGTCGGCGTTCTACTGGGGGCGTCCTGAGATCGGCGTGCCGTTCCTCGAGCAGATGCCGCTGCATCGGTGGGCCACCGAGGACGACATCGCCGGGCCGATCGCTTTTCTCCTGAGCGACGACGCCGCCATGATCACCGGGGTGAGCCTGCCGATCGACGGCGGCTACACCAGTCGCTGACGGCGGACGGTCAGTACAGATGACCGGATAGGGCCTCACGCGGCGCGGCTACCCGGCCGATTCCGGTTGCGTGACTATGCGTTGGCACCGCCCTGCCCCGGCGGCCGCGGCCGGTTCCCCCGGGCGCGCGGTCGTTCGGTCGTGCGGCGCGGTGCGGCGCACGGTTGCGCTGCTCGCCGCCTGCTCCGCCGCCGTCCTCGGCCTGTCCGCGACCCGCAACGATCCTGCCGCGGCCGTGGTCCCGTCCTGCTCGTCGGCGGGGATCGGCGTGTCGGCCCTGCACGGTCCGGTGTTCTACATCGACCACGGGAACAGTCCCGCGCTCACCAGTGCCTACGCCGGCTACTCGGTGACGAACCAGACCGGCGCGGCGCTGTCGGACGCCTGGGTGCAGCTGTCCGGCTTCACCGGCGGGTCGGTCGCGCTGGGCACCGGACAACCGGCCTCGGAACAGGTCCCGACGCTCGCCGCCGGCGCGTCCCGATCCCTGTTCTGGTACCTGACCGCGGCCGGCGCCAGCGCGTCGGCGCAAGGGCACACGGTCACCGTCTACTCCCACCAGCCGGGCCTGGCCGACGCGAGCGTGCTCTGCACCGCGACCGGCGGGTTCAGCAGCGTCTCGACCACCATCGGCGCCAACGCCAACAAGATCACCTCGGTGTCGCTGTCCACCGCCACGCCGACCATCGGGTCGACCTTCTCCATCACCGTCAACGGCAACACGGGGACGATCGGGCAGGGCCCGCCGGCGCCGAGCGCCGACCCCGAGGCGCTGTGGATGAGCCCGTCGGCGATCTCGGGATGGCCGGCTGCCGCCTACCGGCTCGTCGGCACCCGGCTGTCGATCTCGCCCGACGGCACGGCCGCGGCGCAGGACAACACCGACGTCCTGCACCTCACCGGGCTCGGCAGCGCCTCGCGCGACTACACCGCGACCTACACGTTCCAGGCGACGGGGTTCACCGCGTCGAACTCCACCCTGTTGCCCGTCGAGCAGATCAGCTCGGGAACTCAGGTCAAGCACACCGGCAGCTATCCGGCGACGATCCCGGCGATCGCTCCCGCGACCAACGACCTCGCTGTGGCGGTGGCCGCGACCCCGACCCGCCTGCCGAGCGCCGGCGGCACGGTCGCCTACACCGCGACGATCGCCGGCACGAGCGGCGCCAGCCTCGACTCGTTCGCCCTCACCGCGCCGGCCGGCGCCTCGGTCGTGCCCGGCTCGGCGACCTACAACGGCGCGTCGCTGTCCGATCCGGTCGCCGACACCTCGGGTCACCTGGTCTTCCAGGGACCCTTCACGCTCACCCCGGGCACCGACGCGCTTCAGTTCTCGCTCGCCTACGACGCAAGCCCGGGACCGAAGCAGACGACCCTCACCGGCACGGTGGGCGCCGCGACGATCGACACCACCCCGGGCGACCTGACCGACAACAGCCCGGCCACGACGACCATCTGGGTCAACACGGCACCGGTCGCCGCCGCCGACGCGGCGAGCGTCGCCACGAACAGCGCGCCCGCCGCGGTCGCCGTCCTCGCGAACGACACCGACGTCGACGGTGACGCGCTCGCCGTCACGGGCGTCACCCAGCCGGCGCACGGCAGCGCCGGCTACTCGGCGACGGGGGTCACCTACGCGCCGGCCGTCGGATACACCGGCAGCGACTCGTTCACGTATGCGATCTCCGACGGCAACGGCGGGACCGCCACCGGCACCGTGGCCGTGGCCGTCAACCAGGCCGCTGGTCAGACGATCTCCTTCCCACAGCCGGCCGACGCGACGCTGTTGTCCGACGTCGTCGTCCTCGCTGCCAGCGATGCCGGCCTGCCGATCAGCTACCGCGCCGTCACTCCGGCCGGCTGCACGGTCGACGCGTCCTCCGGAGCCGTCACCCTGCTCACGACCGGAACTTGCACCATCGAAGCCGACCAGCCGGGTGACTCCGGCCACGCCGCCGCGGCACCGGTCCAGCGATCGTTCCTGGTGACCCGCGCCGGGCAGGCCGTCACCTTTCCGCAGCCGCCGGACCTACCGCTGGCGGCGGTGACCACGACCGTCTCCGCCGCGTCGGATTCGCTGCTCCCCCTGCGATTCGACTCGCTCACCGACGCCATCTGCACCGTCGACCCTGCCTCGGGCGCCGTCCGGCTGCTCGGCACGGGCACCTGCACCATCGAGGCCGGCCAGGCCGGCAACACCACCTACGCTCCCGCTCCCGCGGTCGACCGCTCCTTCGCGGTCACGACCACCGGACAGACGATCACCTTCGACCAGCCCGGGACCGCCGGCCTGGCCGCCGGCGCCGTCGCCCTGCACGCGGCCAGCGACAGCGGCCTCGCCGTCTCCTTCACCTCGCTGACCCCCGCCGTCTGCACGACGTCCGCCGACGGCACGGTGCAGCTTCAGGCGGCCGGCACCTGCACCGTGCAGGCCGACCAGCCCGGCGACGCCGCGTACACCCCGGCCGCCGCGGTGCAGCAGTCCTTCGCCGTCACGGAGCCGGTCAGGGCCGGGCAGGCGCTGACCCTGGCCCCGATCCCCGACACGGCGCTGCTGGCCGGTCAGGTGTCCGCGTCGGCAAGCAGCGACAGCGGACTTCCGGTGAGCTACACGTCGACGACGCCGTCGACCTGCACCGTCGACTCCGCGACGGGCGTGGTCACCCTGGCGGCGGTCGGCACCTGCACGGTCGAGGCCGACCAGACCGGCGACGCCACGCACGCGGCCGCGGTTCCCGCGCAGCAGTCCTTCGCCATCACCCGCACCGACCAGCGGATCTCCTTCCCGACCCCGTCGGAC
>JAICIE010000040.1 GCA_025924515.1 Jatrophihabitans sp.
CGACCGTTCGATTTGACCGTAGGCTTGCGGCGAGCGGCCGCAATGTTCGGCGGCCACGTCGAGATCGCCGATTCTGGCACGTTCGCGGAGGCCGTCGGATGCCGGCCGCGCAACCTGATTCCGTGTTGCTATTCGTCGGCGGAGCGGCCGCGCTGTCCGGCGGTTGGTCGGCGCTGTCCCGGCCGGCCCAGACCGCATAGGCGCCGCTGACCGGGCCCCACGGACCTGAGGGCTCCCCTGCGGAAACAGGCTCTCAAGGGGTCCCCAACCGGTCACGGAGGGTGTTTGATTCGCGGATGGCCGGTCGCCGATACGTGCCCCGCAGGTTTGCCCGCCGTTTCGCCGTGGCCGTCGGGGTCCTGGCGATGGTCATCCCGGTCGCCGCCGGGGCGGCGACCTCCTCGGACTGGAGCCAGTACATGTTCGGTCCCCGGCACCACTCGTTCAACCGCGCCGCAACCGCGATCACCGCGGCCAACGCGCACGGCCTGCACGAGGCGTGGACGTGGATGGCTCCCACCCAGCCGGGGGACCTCGCGCCGCCGAAGGTGCAGAGCAGTCCGACCGTGGTCGGCGGCCGGGTCTACCTGGGCGCCACGGACGGATGGTTCTACGCCCTCGACGAGAAGACGGGCAGGACGCTCGCCTCGGCCAACCTCGGCTACATCACCGCCTGCTTGTCCACCCACGGCATCTCGTCCACGGCCGCCGTGACCGCCGATCCGGCCCGGGGCGGCGCGCTCACCGTCTACGTCACCGCGGGGAAGCCCGGCGGCAGCGCAGGAGGCGGCAACTATCTCTGGGCGCTCGACGCAACCACGCTGAAGCCGATCAGCACCTGGAAGAACGACCCGGTCGCGGTCGACACCCAGGACGGCTCCTACGCCTGGGCCTCACCGATGGTCACCGGTGGGCACATCTACGTCGGGATCGCGTCCAGTTGCGACCAGCCGCTCGTGCGTGGCGGGGTCACCTCGGTCACCCAGAATTCCGGCACGATCGCGGCCCGGTGGTGGGCCGTTCCCGCGACCCGCACGGACGGCAACCCTGGCAACAGCGGCGGCAGCGTATGGACGACCCCCGCGGTCGACACCACTACCGGCGGGGTGTACGTCACCGTCGGCAACGCCGACGAGGCCAACCTTGCCGGCAACGGGTGCAACTGCGCCCGACCGGGGCTCTCCTACTCGATCGTCCGGCTCAACGGATCGACGATGAAGGCCACCGATCACTGGACCGACGGCAACGCCCTGACCAATGCCGCCAGCCAGGCCGATCAGGACTTCGGCGGATCGCCGACCCTCTTCCGGGGGAAACTGAACGGAAAGACGACCGCCTTCGTCGGCGCGTGCAACAAGGACGGCTACTACTACGTCCTTCAACGCAACCGGATGTCCGCCGGCCTGACCTGGAAGTTCCACGTCGGCGCTACCAACGGAGCCGGGTCGGGCTTCGACGCCTGCCTGTCGGCCGCGGCCTTCGACGCCTCGGCGGTGCAGCTGGTGATCGGCAGCAACTCGACCTCGGTCGACGGCCGCACCTATCCGGGCTCGGTGCGCGCGCTGTCGCCGAACACCCCCGCCAAGAACCGCGTTCGCTGGGACGACGGGCTCCCGTGCAACGTCATCGGGACCCCGAGCATCAACGGCAACGGGCTCGTCGCCGCCGCCACTTATGGCAGCTACTCCAGCACCACCGGGGGTTACCAGCGCTGCGACGCAGCCTTCGGACACCATTACGGACCTAGCTGTGACGACACCGACGGCACGCCGCACATCTACGTCATGGACGGCCGGCACCCAACCGCCGGCGAGGGCCGACCGGACGCGCCCGTGCTGTGGTGCGCCTCCCTGCCCACGGCCGCGTTCTCCCAACCCACGTTCGCCGACGGTTACCTCTTCGTCGCCGCCGGCTCGACAGGTCCTCCGTCCGCCACGCCGCAGCGGACCGCCTTCGGGCCCTGAGCAGCGCCGAACCGTCCGGGCGGACAGGGCTGAGCGCTGCCCGGGCGGGGTACGCAGATCACTGCAGACGCAAGGCGACCCGAGAAGGAGAATTCCGCGTGAGCACCGTGACCAAATCCGTCGACGTCGACGTACCGATCGACACCGCCTACAACCGGTAGGCGCAGTTCGAGTCCTTCCCGCACTTTCTGCGCGGAGTGGAGCAGATCCAGCAGCTCGACGACCGCCGGACGCACTGGAAGGTCAACATCGATGGCGTCAACGGGAGTTCGACGCCGAGATCGCTGAACACCCTCCGAGGAGCGGGTGGCCTGGAAGAGCACCGACGGCACGATGCACGTCGGGGTCGTCACCTTCCACAAGCTCACCCCGCGGCAGACCCGGGTGACCGTGCAGATGGACTGGGAGCCGCAGTGAGCTGCAGGCCGCCGAGTTCCGAAACGCGATCGAGGTCGTGGCGATGCGCTCGCTTGGGACCGTGAAGTTATTCGAAACAGTCTTAAGCCGTCACCGCACCCAGAGCTGGTCGAGAAGGATGCCGAGCGCCGGTGTGCGTTCGTAATTGCCGACACGAGGTCGATGCCGAGCGGGTTGACGACTGGGATCCACGGTGCGTCTCTCGTTATCTCAGCGTCGATGCGCTGCCAGTTGCGGTTGGCGGCCGCGATGTTGACCGAGTCGTCGGAGGTGGCGTGCGCGATCTGGCCGTCGATGCGCCGGTTGCAGTAGCCCGCTGGGTTGAGGTTGGGCGCTGCGTAGGGTCGGTATGCGGCACAGGTGAATAGTGGGCCGAAGAACGCGGAACCGGCTTGGTAGTCCGCTTCCCAGCCGAATATGCCGACCAGCGTTCGGCTGGTGCGGGCGCCGACGTGGTCGTAGTAGGCATGGTCGTCGGGATAGGTGCGCAGCTGAGCGTTGTATCCGAGGGCGTCGAGCAGTCGGACGAAGTAGCGCCCGGTCGCCAGTTTGACGGGATCGTCAGCGACGGTGCCGACGGTGACGCTGGCGCCTGCGGTTCGCGAAGCGGCGATGAGTGCGCGGGCCCGCGGCATGGCCGTGCCGTGCCAGGCGCCGTCGGGACCGGGGCTGATCGTTGAGGGGCAATAGGGGTGGTAGCCGGGAAATTCCGGAGGCAGGATCTGGCACGTCGGCCGCGCCAACTGGGGTCCGCCGTGGAGTTGGACTAGTCGGGCGCGGTCGACCGCGAGCGCGATCGCGCGCCGGACGCTAGGGCGGTTGAAGGGCGCTCTTCGGGTATCGAGAAACACCGCGTCGGTCTCAGCCAGTGCGTAGCTGTGCAGCTGCCGCGGCACCCGGCGGTCCAGGTTGGCCAGCGTCGCGGGAGGCGGCGTGTCGAGTGCTACGTCGGCGCGTCCGGCAGCTACGGCGTCGGCCTGCGCCTCTGGGCGCAGCCCGAGCCGGAGTGTGATCTGGGTCGGGAAGCCGGCCGGCTGCGCGAAGGCTGACCAAGAGCGGAATCGAGGATTACGGCTGAGCACAACCGCCTGGTTCGGCGCGTACCTGGTGATGAGGTAGGGCCCGGTCGCGGGAAGCGGGGCGACCGGGTGCCCGATGTCGGGTGCGCTGGCCGGCAGTGCTGCCCCGAACGGCAACGCCAGTTGGTAGAGAAAAGCCGGGTCCGCTGCGGACAGGTGATACGTGATCGTGTCAGCCGCGTCGTCAACGGTCACGCCGTTGCCCAGGTGGCAGCGACCTCGGCCCGGGCCGCACCTCTGGGCACCCGCCAGCGGAACGCCGAGCTGCGAGAGTCCGGTTCCGGCCTGGTATTCGCGCTCCAGTGCGTGTCGAAAGTCGAGCGGGCGAAATTGGGGTGCCGTCGGAGTAACGCAGGCCGCGGCGCAGCGTGAACGTGAACCTGCGCCCGGCTTCGTCAACGACCGGCAGGGAGATCGCCAGATCGGGGACGAGGGTTGCGGTGCCGGCCGGGTCCGCTCGCGAGTATGCGAGCAGACCGTCGTTGGTCATGGACAGCAGCTGCCAGTCGTTCAGCGAGTACGCCGCGCCGGGATCGATCGAATCCACTCCTGCGCCGGCGACCACCCGGAGCGTGCCGCCGCGGTGGGTATTCGGCGCGCTTCCGGTGATCACGGCTACGTCGGCGCCCGCGCCGACGATTGCCGTCGGCGGGTTACCAAGGACGATGAGCTGGGAGCTCCTGCCCGTCTTGGGGTCCACCCGGGACAGCGCGCATTGCGTGCCGTCGGTCACCCAAAGCCGGCCAGCGGAGACGGCGACTGCGGTCGGGTCGGGGATGTCGACCTTGCTGATGCGACCGCTGTCGGGCTCGAACCGGCTCACCGTGTCGTCGGGAGGGTTGGCCACCCAGACGCTCCCGTCCAGCACCCGAACGGAGGCCGCCCCGTTCCCGATCCCGACCGCCCGGGTCACTTGATCGCGCCGTGGATCAACTTCGATCAGCTGGCCGCTGCTGGCGCTGGTGACCCAGACGGCGCCGAGGCCGACCGTGACATCGGTGAGCGGCTGGCCGACGAAGATCGTATCGCCGATCTTCGCGGACTCGGGATCGATGCGAGTCAGCATTCCGCTACTCGCGTCCGTCACCCAGAGCCCGCCCGATCCTGCTGCGATCGCGCTCGGGCTGGTACCGACGGAGATGCTGGCAACGATCGTGTCGGAAGTGGCAGCGATCTCGGATACCGTGCCGCTGCCCGGGTCGATCACCCAGATGCCGTTCGCTGTGGCGGCGATATTGGTCGGTGTCCGGCCGACCGGTATCTGGTCCTCGAGTCGTAAGGTTGCCGGGTCCATCACGAGCACGCGTCCGTTGGCGCTGTCGGTGACCCACAGGCGGCCGAAGCCGTAGGTGATCCCACCCGGCCTGCCGCCGGTATCGGCCTGCCGGAGCAGTTTGGCGTTCCCGGGGTCGACGGCGAGCACCGCGTTCGCATGAACGGCGGAGCCCGGCAGCGTCGGCTCGCTGCGGGAGTCGCTCACCGCGACCACACCGAGGGTGACAGCGGCCGCGACCCCCGCCGCGCCCGCAAGCAGCCAACGCCGTCTGTTGGTCCGGCCGAAGCCAGCGCCGGTGGCTGGCGTTCCCGGCGGCGTCTGGTTCGGCGGGGGCGCCGCGCCACCGGCGCCGCCGGGGTGCGCGCTGTTCGCCGGTTCCCGGGCTCGCCGCTGATCGCCAGCCGCGGCCGCCGGGACGACCGCGCGTTCGGCAGGCTGCAGATCAAGATTCTGGTCCTGGTCCAGCATCGCGCGGTGTAGCAGTTGCAGCGACTTGCCGGGCTCCAGGCCGCATTCCTCGACCAGGTATCTGCGCGCGCTGCGGTAGGCCGCCAGTGCCTCAGCCCGGCGTCCGCTTCGGTACAGGGCCAGCATGAGCTCCTCGCGCAGGCCCTCCCGCAGCGGGTGCTCGGCCACCAGCCTCTCGAGCTCGGCGACCAGCGCCGCGTGCTGACCCAACTGGAGGTCAGCCTGGATCCGGTCCTCGAGCACGCCGAGTCGCTGTTCTTCGAGCCGCTCGACGTCGACACGGGCGAAGGATTCGTAGCGCAGGTCGGCCAGTGCCGGTCCACGCCACAGCACGAGCGCTTCCCGGCAGATCGCCGCGGCCTCGCGGACGGCGTCGGTGTGGAGGGCACGGCGGCCCTCCTCCGCGAGCCGCTCGAAGCGGTCAAGGTCGAGCTGTCCGAACTGGACGCGGAGCAGGTAGCCGTCCGGGTAGGACAGGAGCACCTGCTCACCGCCAGCGCGTTCGTGTAACACCTTCCGCAGGCGCGACACGTAGGCGTGCAACGTGTGCTGTGCGGTCGCGGGCGGATGATCCGCCCATAGGTCGTCGATCAGCGAGTCGCTGGAGACGACCTTGTTCGCCCGCAGCAGCAGGACGGCAAGCAGGGATCGCTGCCGGCGCCCACCCAGCGGGACAACCCCGTCCTCGTCGACCACCTCGAGTGCTCCCAGCACCCGAAACTCCATGGGCCGAGTATCGACCTGTTTCAGGGGCGATTCGAGGGCCTGCGAGCGGCTGCGACCGGCCTACGAGGCCGCCGACGGATGCTTCGGCCATGCCACCTTTCGACCACGCGAGCCCGGAGCGCCAGATGCGGATCCATTCGTCACGATTCATGCGGACTATGTCCCGCCGCGTTGTCCCCTGCGCCGCAGCGCTCGGCTGCGCACTCACGTTGAGCGCCGTCAGCTGCGGTGCCGCCCTCGCCGCAGCGCCCACGTTCCAGCGCTTCAGTGGATCATTCAGCGAGGTCGACGCCGACACCTGCGGCTTCCCGATCACCAACGACGAGACCTTCACCGTCGACGTCCAGTTCTTCTATGACCAGCACGGAAACCTCAACCACTCGATCGCCCACATCAAGCTGCGCGGGACGGACTCCGCGAAGGGGACCACCTTGATAGATGACGCCGACATTACGCACACCTTCGACTTCACCACGGGTATCAATGGCGACCTCGGCCTGCAAAGCCAGGTGCGTCTGCCGAACGGCGGAGTGGTCGCCGTTGACGCCGGTCGCGTGCTCTCCCTCGACGACGGCACCGTCCTGTTCGCGGCGGGTCGGCACGACTTCCTCTCCGGCGATCTCCAGGCGTACTGCGCTGCACTGAACGGATAGCGCGGCTGCAAACCTTCACCGCCGTCCGCGGTCCGGCCGTACCCGTCACAGGCGGTGGCGGTGGTCCGCCACAAGCGGTTCCCAATTACCCGAGGAGCGACCTAATGATCGTCGAGCGACTTGATCCAGCGGGCATCCTCAAGATCCCGGAATCGGTCAACGTCTCAGTAGCGACAGGATCCAGACTTATCCACATCTCGGGGCAAACCGCCGTAGACATCAACGGTCACGTCGTCGGGACAACGCACCTCGAGCAATCCCGCGCGGCGCTCAACAACGTGCTGGTGGTGCTGCGGGCCGCAGGGGCGACCCTCGACGACGTCGCAATCTTCACGACCTACATCGTCAACTACAGCTGGGATGCTCTTGAGGCACTGATG
Organism: Jatrophihabitans sp.; assembly: GCA_025924515.1. GTDB lineage: Bacteria > Actinomycetota > Actinomycetes > Mycobacteriales > Jatrophihabitantaceae > JAICIE01. The sequence goes on from JAICIE010000040.1 coordinate 6,964, forward strand.
ACCGCGGCCAAGGAAATCTTCGGCGACCCCTACACACTGACGGCCAACACCCTTGTCGGAGTCACCTCACTATGGCTTCCAGATCTCTTGATCGAGGTCGCAGCAGTCGCGGTCGTCTGACAGGGGGCGAGGGCACCGCCACGCCGTGGACCAAGACGATTGCCGCAAGATCTGCTCCGAGGACCGACTTCGGCTTATCGCCATACGCCCGACCATGGCTGTTGTCGGCGCGGAGCGTCCGGCCGTAGCCGCGATCCGCCCCCCGTCGCTCTGCGCGCGGGCCAACAGCTCGTCGGGGAGATATCCATCTGTGCAGTGTTGTTCGACCCTGCTGGCCGCGCCTATCGACGGCTATTGGACGGTCCCAACGGCTGGCCGCTTCGGGGCCGGACGGGGATCGCAGTAGACCGACCGGCATCGCAAGTCAATCGGCGGTCTCATCGGAGGGGTGCAGCGGTGCTTCGGCGCGATCATCGCGGAGGGCCCGTTCTACGGGTTGTGCTGCCGGTGGCTCTGCGGACGCGGTGGTGGGCACCCCGGGAACCGACGTACCGGGAGATCCTTCATGCAACTGTCCGGGTGCGCCGGTCGTTTCTACGCCTTCGATCTGCCTCGCGGACTGTGTTTCGTCGACGTAGACCCCGGGATAGCTATCTTCGTCCTTCATGTGATGTCCTTCCGGTGTACCGGGGATTGCAAGCAAGCACTACCTTCGACGGTCTCCTGACAATAACCGCGACTGCATCGGCAAGCCCTTCCTGAATCGGAACTTTGACCGGAATTGTCAGCTCTGCCGCAAGCCCTGTTACAAAAAAGGTTACCGGCGCGTCCTTGCCCAGCGGGAGCACGTGCGTAGCAGTTCATATGCGCACCCGTCGATCCGTCCGCGCACACCCCAGAACGGTTCGCGCGCATATGGCTGAGAATGGCCACCTAGTCTCCTTCTCGAAGAGAATAGGGGTCGTTTGCAGGTGACGCCCCGGGCGAAGTGTTGGTTCCTCAACTCGCCCCGCCCATTGCCCCGGAAGGGTTGCGCTACCACGGGCATGGCCTATGCCGATCTTGGCTGGCCGTGTGCGCCGCCTCGCGCACCAGCCTGCTTGAACACCGCGTCGGGGCGCGAGAAGGCAGGCGAGTCAGACGGTTTGACAATGCTGGTGGGTCTTGCCGACGGCGGGTGCGGCGGGCAAAGTAGCAGCACTTGGTCGTGTTAGGAGGACGTGAGTGCAGTATCGCCGAGTGTTGTGCACGGTGACTGGAGCCACGGTGGCGCTCGTTTCGGGGGTGGTGGCGGTGGGGCCGGCCGCCGCGGCGACCGTCGGCGGCGTGACCAGCCGTGTGTCCGTGGCGTCAAACGGTCGGCAGGGCAATGCCGACAGCGGCTACGGCGACTACAACGGCTACTACGACGTCCAGGAGACCAACCGGGTGGCGATCTCCGCGGGCGGCCGGTTCGTCGCGTTCAGCTCGGCCGCGTCGAACCTGGTTCCCGGAGACACAAATGCGGCCGGGGACGTGTTCGTCCGCGACCGGCTGGCCGGCGTGACGCGGCGGGTGTCGGTGGCCTCGAGCGGGCAGCAGGCCGACGGACCCAGCTCTGCGCCGGCGATCTCGGCGGATGGCCGGTTCGTCGCGTTCGCCTCGGCCGCGGCCAACCTCGTACCGGGGGACACGAACGGGTCGACCGACGTGTTCGTCCGGGACCGGCTCGCGGGGAAGACCCGGCGGGTGTCGGTGGCCTCGAGCGGGCAGCAGGCCAACGGGCCCAGCTCTGCGCCGGCGATCTCGGCGGACGGCCGGTTCGTCGCGTTCACCTCGGACGCGTCGAACTTGGTGCTCCGCGACACGAACGATTCCTCGGATGTATTCGTCCGGGACCTCCTTGCCGGGGTGACCCGGCGGGTGTCGCTGACCACGCAGGGGCGGCAGGGCGACAGCGCTAGCTACAGCCCGTCGATTTCGGGGGACGGCCGGTACGTCGCGTTCCAAACGGACTCTTACAACCTTCAACAAGGCCTGGCCGATGAATCGGCGGTTGTCGTCCGAGACCGGCTGGCCGGCGTGACGCTGGAGCCGATGCGCAACAACGACGACGCTATGTTCGGAGAGAGCCCGGCGGTGTCAGCGGACGGCCGATACGTCGCCTACGTGGGGTTTCTCGGCCCCGAATGCTGCCCGTCGCCGCAAATGTTCGTCTGGAACCGGATGACCCGGAGAACCCAGCCCTTGAGCGCAGAGATCAGTGGCGATTCCTCCAACGCCACCTTCGGCCCTCCGGCCATCTCGGCCGACGGCCGATATGTAGCCTTCTCGTCCGACTCCAACGTGGTAAAGCGGGACACCAACGGGGCGTGGGACGTCTTCGTCCGCGACCGGCTCACCCGCGTCACCCGGCGGGTGTCGATCGCCTCCAACGGACAGCAAGCCAACGCTGACAGCCTTGGGGCGGCGATCACCGCCGACGGCAGCTCGGTCGCATTCGCCTCCGACGCGACCAACCTGGTTCGTGGCGACACCAACAACTCGTCGGACGTCTTCGTCCGGGACCCGCTGCTGGGTACGGCACCGGCAACCGCGCCCCGTTGAGTAACCGGTCCTACACGCCGGTTCGGTAAACGCCTGCCCCGCACGGCTTCCAACGCGGCAGCGTTCCGACGTCTGGCCACGGCCCGATCACCTCCCGGTCAGGACGCTCGTACTCGAGCCTCGAGGGCTTCCCGCGCTAGCTGGGAGATCGTCTTGCCCTCGCGTTCGGCGAGGATGGCGGCACGTTCGCGCACGTCCGGAGCGACACGGAAGGTCACGCGCGGCGAGGTCGTCGATCGGGTCGTCGGGTCGGCTGTTGTGGGTGGTGGTCATTCTCGGTCCATTCGCGGGTTGTGGTCTCCACTTGGAAGGTGGGCGGATGGTCACTTGTGGACCCGGTTGGGCTGCACTGCGTGCACCGCGGCCGGGGTCGGATCTGCCCGGCTCCTTTCGAGTCGGTGCGGCTCCGGTTGTCCGGGAGGGTTTAGCGGGGCGAACCTGATCGACGAATCCCCCGTCATGCCGCCGCCTACGAGGACCACAGGTGACAACGAAGCCGACCATCCGACCAGCCATCGCCGCCGACGCGCTGCAGGTCGCCGACGTTTATGCAGAACATGTCCGCACCGGGGTCGCCACGTTCGACCTCGACCCACCGTCCGCGCGAACCTGGGAGCAGAAGATCTCCGAGACGCGGCGGGACGGATGGCCCTTCTTGATCGCCGACCTCCCGGGCGGGCAGGTGGCGGGGTTCGCGTACGCGACGCAATGGCGACCGAAACCCGGCTACCGGCACACCGTCGAGGACACCATCTATCTCTCCCCCGACGTCGTCGGTCAGGGGATCGGTCGGGCATTGCTCACCCGGCTGCTCGCGGACTGTGTCACGGCCGGCGCCAGGCAGGTCCTGGCCGTGATCGCCGACTCCGGCCAGCCCGCGTCGCTGGCACTGCATCGATCGCTCGGGTTCCGTGAGTCGGGCGGCTCTCGCGGGTGGGAGTCAAGTTCGGACGCGAGATCGACACCTTGATCCTCCAGCGCGGCCTCGGTTGAGCAGGATGTCCGTCGGTGCCGCCGTCGGCACGGTCACAAGTTCCTCTAGCGTCGCGAGGATGGCGCTGCTCGGGCCGTCGACCGCGCTGTCGGCTCGGCCATCGCGCGTCCTAGTGGTCGGAGCGTCGGGAGCCGGGAAGTCGACGATCGCCCGGCGGATCAGCGACCTGGTCGAGGTGCCATATGTCGAGCTCGACGCGCTTTTCCACGGCCCGTCCTGGACGCCGCGCCCCAGTTTCGTCGCCGACGTCGAGCGGTTCGCCGCCGAGCCCGGCTGGGTCACCGAGTGGCAGTACCAACCCGTGCGGACACTGCTCGCCGACCGCGCCGACCTGGCCGTGTGGCTGGACCTTCGGCGTGCGGCCGTGATGCGTCAGGTCATCCTCCGCACGGCTCGCCGGCGAGTGCAGCGAGAGCGGTTGTGGAACGACAACGTCGAGCCACCGCTGTGGCGGATGCTGTCCGAACCCGAGCACATCGTCCGGTGGGCGTGGCGCACCCAGCCCAAGACCGCCGCCCGCGTCGCCGAGCTGGCAGCGCTCAGGCCCGACTTGCCGATCGTGCGACTGCGGCGCCGCAAGGACGTCCGCCGATGGCTCGACGGACCGCTGGCAACGGCCGTGCGTCAGCAACGAAACTCCCGTCCCGGATCGTCATCGTTCTAGACAGAGGACGGGGGACAGCCATGCGGCAACGAACGGCCTCGGCGGCGGCCGCGATCGTCGTCGTGCTAGCGCTGACGGCGACCGTGCTCGGCATCGTGGCGTTCGGGCGGGCCGGTCCTGGGGCGTCGGCGACATCCGGGGGGCTGAGCCGCGGCGAGTTGATCCGGCTGACCCGAGCCGTCCGCTGTGGTCTGTCGCCGGCTGTGCCCGTGGAACAGGCCGTGCCCTTCCGCGCGGTCGCTGCCGTCCTGTGCGAGCCGCCTCTCGGTCAGCGGTCCGGGGTCGTCGTCCGGCGCGGCACCGGCAGCGCCGTTCCGGCCCTCCAGCGCGCCGTCCTCACCCCGCACCCGAGCCGGGTAACGGCGCAGTGCTTCGTCGGCCTGCTGCCCAGACCGGGGTTGATCCTCGTCGACGCGTCGGGCCGGCAGCTGGCCGTGGCGTTTCCGCGGGACAGCTGTGGACAGCCAGACCTGCTGGTTGGTGCCGCGTTGGCGCGACGAGCCTGGATCCGGCTCCCGGGGTGACCGCCCCGCCGTGGCGCCGCGGACGGGCCGACGACGGATGACGAGCCGGCGGGGAACCGCGGCCTCACGGACGCCCAGCGGCGCGACGACTCGAAGCGCATGCGCGGCCCGCGGTTTGGTGACTCCGACCGAGGGGCAGGACACCGGGCGGGCCACCACCGAGCGGACCGAGGGAGCACCGTGACGGAGCAGCGCAGGGACGTCGGCATCCCGGCCCGCGACCTCGACGACGACGACCTCGAGCGGGAGCTCGCGCACGCGCACGAGAAGCGGCACGACATCTTCGTCGGCGGGACCGCCGACCAGCTGGCCAATCACAGCAGTCGGACGCACGAACTCGAGGCCGAGTACCTGAGGCGCTTCGCCGACCGGGTCAAGGACGCCGGAGAGAAAGCCCAGAATTACTGACGGTCCTGCGCGCGACGGGGGCGTGCCGGTGCGGCCTTGTGGGTCCCATCGCAGAACGGCTTGATCGCCGACCGGCCACATCGGCACAGCGCGACCGTCCGTTGCCGGCAGTCGATGACCGTCCCATCGGCCTCACGAAGCTGGAAGTCGCCGCGCACCAGCAACGGTCCGTCCGGATACGCGGTGACCGTGGCGGCGGGCTCGTCGCGACTCGAGGGCGTCATCTCCCCCAGCCTTCCCGCCGACCGCCGGCGCAAACCTCAACCGACAGCGCGCCGGAGCCTAGGCTCCCAACCGTGAGCCCTCGCACCGAACCGCCGTTCCGCGCTGATCACGTCGGCAGCCTGCTGCGGCCGCCGGACCTGCTGCGGGCCCGCGAGGAACACGCCGCCGGTCGGCTACCGGCCGATCGACTTCGCGAGATCGAGGACGCCGCGATCCGCGACGCTGTCCGCATGCAGGCCGAGCTCGGCCTGCAGACCGCGACCGACGGCGAGTTCCGCCGCGCGTCCTGGCACATGGACTTCATCTACCGGCTGCGCGGGGTCAGCCGGACCGCCGAGGCTATCCGGGTGCACTTCCACAACGCCGCCGGCGACCTCGATTTCACCTCCGCTGCACTGAAGGTCGACGCCAAGGTCGGAATCGACGGCCCGATCTTCGGCGACGACTTCCGGTTCCTTCAGTCGGTGGTCGCCGAGCAGGCTCCCGCGCTCACCGCGAAGTTGACCATCCCGTCTCCGAGCATGGTGCATTACCGGGGCGGACCGGCCGCCATCGATCCCACCGTCTATCCCGATGAGGACGAATTCTGGGCCGACCTCTCGGCGGCCTACGCCCAACAGGTCCGCGCGGTCGCGGACCTGGGCTGCCGCTATCTGCAGCTCGACGACACCAGCCTCGCTTACCTCAACGACCCCGACCAACGCGCCCAACTCGCCAGCCAGGGCCGCGACGCCGAGCACCAGCACGAGCGCTACATCCGGCAGATCAACGCCGCTCTGGACGGGCGCCCGGACGGACTGCGGATCACCACGCACATGTGCCGCGGCAACTACCGATCTTCCTGGGCCGCAGCGGGAGGGTACGACTTCGTCGCCGAAGCCCTGTTCAGCTCGCTGGCCGTCGACGGGTTCTTCCTCGAGTACGACGACGAGCGCTCGGGCGGCTTCGCGCCGCTTCGCTTCGTGCCGCCGGGGAAGCTGGTCGTCCTCGGGCTGGTGACGACCAAGCGCCCGGAGTTGGAATCGAAGGACGAGCTCAAGCGGCGCATCGACGAGGCCGCGAAGTACGTCGCGCTCGAGCAGCTGTGCCTCTCTCCGCAGTGCGGGTTCAGCTCCACCGTCGAGGGCAACGTCCTCACCATCGACGAGCAGAAGGCCAAGCTGGCGCTCGTCGTAAAAACCGCTCAGGAGGTCTGGGGCTGACCGACGGCCCCGACCCGCCCGGCCTCTTGCTAACGACTTGCAATTAGAGTCCGAGGGGTGACCCTCTCGGACCAGGCCCGGACCCCGGCCGGGACGGCCCGCCGCAACCTGAGCCGGCGGGAGTGGACCGGCGTAGCCGGTATGTCCGCCACGGTCGTCGGGTTGCACATCCTCGGTTGGGTCACCCTGTTGACGGTCGTCGTGCCGCAGCACCTGGCAGTCGGCACCAAGACGTTCGGCATCGGGATCGGGCTGACCGCCTACACACTGGGGATGCGGCATGCGTTCGACGCCGACCACATCGCCGCCATCGACAACACGACCCGGAAGTTCATGCACGAGGGCTCGCGGCCGCTCTCGGTCGGGTTCTTCTTCTCCCTCGGTCATTCCTCCGTCGTCTTCGCGCTCGCGCTACTGCTCTCGCTCGGAGTCCGGTCGGTGATCGGCCCGGTCGAGAACGACGCGTCGGTTCTGCACCACTACACGAACCTGGTTGGCACCTCGGTGTCCGGGTCCTTCTTGTACGTCATCGCGGCCCTGAATCTCGTCATCCTCGCAGGAATCCTCAAGGTCTTTCGCGGCATGCGCGGCGGGGAGCTGAATGAGCGGGAACTGGAGGAACAGCTTGCCAATCGGGGTTTGATGAACCGCTTGCTGGGCCGTCTGATGAGGGCGGTCCGAAAGCCGTGGCAGATGTATCCGCTGGGCCTGCTGTTCGGACTCGGTTTCGACACGGCAACTGAGGTTGCGCTGCTGGTCCTGGCCGGCAGCGGAGCGGCGGCCGGACTGCCCTGGTACGCGATCCTGACCTTGCCGGTGTTGTTCGCGGCGGGCATGTCCCTGTTGGACACCATCGACGGGTCGTTCATGAACTTCGCCTACGGCTGGGCCTTCGCCAATCCCGTCCGCAAGATCTATTACAACCTGACCATCACCGGGTTGTCCGTGGCGGTCGCCTTCCTCATCGGCACGGTCGAGCTCCTCTCCGTCCTGGCGCAACAGTTCAACTGGTCAGGAACTCCGTGGACCTGGCTGAACGGTCTCGACCTGAACATGCTCGGGTTCCTCATCGTCGGGCTGTTCGTGATCACGTGGCTCGTCGCCGTTGTCGTATGGCGCTGCGGGCGCATCGAGGAGAAGTGGGCGGCCGCGTTACGCGACTGACCATGCCCACCGGTCGCAGGACCTCCGCGACCGGAACGGGACACGGCGGCAACCTCGACACCCTGCGGGGTTCCGAGTCGATCTCCGGGTCTACGGTCGCTTTGTGCGCTTCGGGCTGTTCATCCCGCAGGGCTGGCGTCTCGACCTCGCCGGCATCGAGCCGAACCGACACTGGGAGGTGATGCGCGCTCTCGCCGGGCACGCCGACCGAGGTCCGTGGGAATCGATCTGGGTCTACGACCACTTCCACACCGTGCCGGTTCCGACCGACGAGGCGACGCACGAGGCATGGACGCTGATGTCAGCCCTCGGCGCGACGACCGAGCGAGTGCGGCTCGGACAGATGTGCACCTGTATGGGCTACCGCAGCCCGGCTTACCTCGCGAAGGTCGCGGCCACCGCTGACCACGTCTCGGGCGGCCGTATCGAGATGGGGATCGGCGGCGGCTGGTACGAGCACGAATGGCGCGCCTACGGCTACGGGTTCCCGAGCGCCGGCGAGCGGCTCGCAATGCTCGATGAGGGCGTTCAGATCATGCGCCAACTGTGGACGGCAGGCACGGCCACCCTCGCCGGAATCCACTATCACGTCGACGGGGCGATCTGCCGGCCGCTGCCCGTGCAGGAGGGCGGCATCCCGCTGTGGATCGCCGGCGGCGGCGAGAAGAAGACGCTGCGCATCGCCGCCAAGTACGCGCAGTACACCAACTTCGGCGGCGGCGACCCGGCCGTCTTCGAGCGCAAGTCACAGATCTTGGCCGAGCACTGCAAGGACGTCGGCACCGACTTCCACGCCATCACCCGGTCCGAGAACTTCAACGTGGTCCTCGGCAGGACGGACGCCGAGGTGCACGACAAGCTCACGTGGCTCCGCGAGCACTACCGGCCCTACCTGTCCCCAGACGTCTTGGAATCCAGGGTGCACGAGTTCAGCGCCGGCTTGCTGACGGGGACGCCGGAACGGGCCGTCGCGAGGCTGCAGGAGGCGCAGGCCCGGGGCCTGGGCTACGCGATCCTCTACTTCCCGGACGCCGCGTACGACCGCAGCAGCCTCGATCTCTTCGCCGAGCGGGTGATCCCCGCGCTCGCGTAGTCGCCCGGAACGCACCCTCGGCCCGGCGCGGAGCAACGACACCGGCCACTGGAAGTCCCGTGGCGGGGCGGCACGCTGTGGTGGGATGCTCCGGTGACCAGCGCACCGGGGCTCGCCGCCGGCGGCCGCATCAGCGTCGACCGCCTGACCAAGGTGTTCTCACGCCGAATCCGCGCGGTCGACGACCTGACGTTCAGCGTGGAGCCCGGGTCGGTGACCGGCTTTCTCGGGCCCAATGGAGCCGGCAAGACGACCACCCTGCGCTGCATCCTGGGGCTTGTCCATCCGACGTCCGGGCGGGCCACCATCGGCGGGGTCGAGTACCGCGCCATCCCCGACCCGCTGCGCGCGGTGGGAGCGGCGCTCGAGTCGTCCGGCTTCCATCCGGCGCGCACCGGCCGCAACCACCTCCGCGTCGTGTGCCGTGCCGCCGGGCTACCGGACCGGCGCGCCGATGAGGTGCTCTCCGTCGTCGGCCTGACCGACGCCGCGCGCCGCAAGGTCCGCGGGTACTCGCTCGGGATGCGGCAGCGGCTCGCGCTCGCCACCGCGCTCCTCGGCGACCCGCGGGTCCTGGTGCTGGACGAGCCGGCCAACGGCCTCGACCCGGACGGCATCCGGTGGCTGCGCGGGTTCTTCCGCTACCTCGCCGACCAAGGACGGACTGTGTTGATCTCCAGTCATCAGCTCGGCGAGGTCCAGGAGACCGCCGACCGCGTCGTGATCCTGCACCGCGGCCGACTCGTGCGCGCGGGATCGATCTCCGAGCTGACCGCCGGCACCGACACGGTGACGGTCCGCTCACCGCAGGCGGCCGCTTTCGCGTCCGCCCTCACCGCCCAGCGGGTTCAGGTCCAGCAGGTCGACCCCGGAACCCTGGTACTGCGGGGCGTGCCGACCGACCGCGTCGGCCACCTGGCCTTCGTCCACGGCATCGAGCTTCACGAACTCAGCCGACGGCGCGCCGACCTGGAAGATCTCTTCTTCGCCCTGACGGAGCAGGCGGCGACCGCTCCGGTGCAGGCGGGTGCGCCGCGATGATCAATCTTGTCCGGGCCGAGTTCCTCAAGGTCCGCACCACGCAGGTGTGGTTCTGGCTGCTATTGGCGGCGCTGGCGCTCAGCGCTCTGCTGGTCATCGCGCCACTGGCCAGCGGCGACATCAGCACCGAGCGCGACGCGGCGCAGATGTTCGCCAACGCGAGCACCGCCTACATCATCGTGTTCGTGCTCGGCGTGCTCGGCGTGACGACCGAGTTCCGGTACCAGACCATCACGGCCTCGGTCCTGACGACGCCGTCACGCTGGGCGCTGGTGACGGCCAAGATGATTGCCTTCGCCTTGCTCGGCGTCGCTTATGCGGCAGCCTGCGTGATCCTTCAGTTGGCGATCGGGCTGCCGTGGCTCGCCACGAAGCACCTCGGCGTATCACCGGCCTCACCGGACATGCCGCGAGCGCTGCTGGCGGTGTTCGCGATCCTCGCCCTGTTCGGGATCGTCGGACTCGGCGTCGGCGCGCTACTGCGCAACCAGATCGTCGCGGTCGTCCTGGGGGTGCTGTTCCTGGCGGCCCTCCAGAACATCGTCCTTGCGATTCCCGTGGTGCGGTACGCCTGGCCGTACCTTCCCGGCGGCAGCACCGCGTCGATCTCCGCCATCGACCGGTCGACGGACAACTTCGGTGGCGTGCACCTGTTGCCGGTCTGGGGCGGCGTCGGCGTCCTGCTGTTGTGGGCCTTCGTTCCGGCCGTCATCGGCGCCGTCTATTCGATGAACCGCGACATCACATAGGAGGTCTCCGGCGTAGCCTGAACCCCCGGCACACTACGTCGAGGACGACCCCGAGGGATGGCCGAACCGTGGCAACGAGCAGGTCCACCGACCAGGATCCCAGTCCCGCAGCGACCGACTTCGGCGCCAACGAGTGGCTCGTCGAGGACATGTACGAGCGGTACCTGGCCGATCCCGCGAGCGTCGACGAGGCCTGGCACGACTTCTTCGCCGACTACCGGCCCGCACCCGCCGACGGGTCGGTCGATGCGCCGGAGGAGTCGGAAGCCGCCGAACCCGCTACTCCGCAGACTCAGCCCGCCCCGCAGTCCCAGCCCGCCCCGCAGTCCCAGCCCGCCGGGCAGTCCCAGCCCACCCCGAGCAGCCGGCCGACGTCCGACCGACCAGCCGGCAGCACCAACGGAGCCGGGGCGGTCGGCCGCGCCGAGGCGACGCCCGCCTCCCCGGCTGCCTCGAAGGCGGCCGCCGAATCCGGTAAGCCCGCGCCGGAGCGAAAGGCAGACGGCGCCACGGCCGAGCAGACCCGGGTGCTGCGGGGAGCGGCGGCGCGGGTCGTGTCCAACATGGAGGCCTCCCTCCAACTGCCCACCGCGACCAGCGTCCGGGCTGTTCCGGCCAAACTCATCGCCGACAACCGGGTCGTCGTCAACAACCACCTGCGCCGCTCGCGCGGCGGCAAGGTCAGCTTCACGCATCTGATCGGGTACGCGGTCGTCCGTGCGGTCGCCGACCATCCCGAGATGAACGCGCACTTCGCCGAGGTCGACGGCAAGCCCGCCGTCGTGCAACCGGAGCACGTCAACCTCGGGATCGCGATCGATCTCCTCAACAAGGACGGCAGCAGGTCCCTCGTCGTCCCGTCCATCAAGAAAGCCGAGACCCTGGACTTCGCCGGGTTCTGGAGCGGCTACGAAGACCTGATCCGTCGCGCCCGGACCGGCAAGCTGACGACGGACGACTACGCCGCAACGACGATCACCCTGACGAATCCCGGCACGATCGGCACCAATCACTCGGTCCCGCGCCTGCTGCCCGGCCAAGGCACGATCATCGGCGTCGGTGCGATGGAGTATCCGGCCGAGTTCAGCGGGATGGACGAGGAAGCGCTGGCCGAGCGCGCGATCAGCAAGATCATGACCCTCACGTCGACCTACGACCACCGGATCATCCAGGGCGCCCAGTCGGGTGAGTTCCTGCGCTACGTCCATCGGATGCTGCTCGCGGACGACTTCTACGACGAGGTCTTCGCGTCGCTGCGCATCCCGTATGAACCGGTGCGCTGGCTCGTCGACCGGCATTTCAGCCACGAGGGCGAGATCGACAAGAGCGCGCGGGTCATTGAGCTGATCAACGCTTACCGTACGAACGGCCACTTGATGGCCGACACCGACCCGCTCGAGTTCACCGTCCGCTCGCACCCCGACCTGGACATCACCCGGCACGGGCTGACGCTGTGGGATCTCGACCGGGAGTTCCCCGTCGACGGATTCGCCGGGTGCAAGCTGATGAAGCTGCGCGACATCCTCGGCATGCTGCGCGACGCGTACTGCCGGCGCGTCGGCGTGGAATACATGCACATCACCGACCCGGTGCAGCGTCGCTGGCTGCAGAGCCGCATCGAGGTGCGTTCTGCGGCGCCGGGTCGCGCGGAGCAGCTGCACATTCTCGGCCGGTTGAACGTCGCGGAGGCCTTCGAGACGTTCCTGCAGACGAAGTACGTCGGCCAGAAGCGGTTCAGCCTGGAAGGTGCCGAGACCGTCATCCCGCTTCTCGACGCGGTGCTGTCCGAGGCCGCCGACGAGGACCTGGACGAGGTCGTCGTCGGAATGCCGCACCGGGGCCGGCTGAACGTCCTGGCGAACATTGTCGGCAAGCCGTACTCGAAGATCTTCGACGAGTTCGAAGGCAATCTGGACCCCGGCAGCGCGCAGGGTTCGGGCGACGTCAAGTACCACCTGGGCGCCGACGGCCGGTTCACCGCGCCCAGCGGCCGGCAGATCACCGTGTCCCTCACGGCTAATCCGTCGCACCTGGAAGCGGTCGACCCGGTGCTGGAAGGGATCGTCCGCGCCAAGCAGGATCTGCTGAACAAGGGCGAGCAGGGATTCACCGTGCTGCCCGTCCTGCTTCACGGCGACGCAGCCTTCGCCGGACAGGGAGTCGTCGCCGAGACGCTCAACCTGTCGCAGCTGCGCGGCTACCGCACCGGCGGCACCGTGCACGTGGTCGTCAACAACCAGGTCGGGTTCACCACGTCGCCGTCGCAGTCACGCTCCTCGCTCTACGCCACCGACATCGCGCGGATGATCGCGGCACCGATCTTCCACGTGAACGGCGACGACCCGGAAGCCTGCGTGCGGGTCGCCAAGCTCGCCGTCGAATATCGGCGAGAGTTCAAGAAGGACGTCGTCGTCGACATGATCTGCTACCGGCGACGCGGCCACAACGAAGCTGACAACCCTTCGTTCACCCAGCCGCTGATGTACGACATCATCGATCACAAGAGAAGCGTCCGGAAGCTTTACACCGAGGCGCTCGTCGGCCGCGGCGACATCACGCTCGAGGATGCCGAGGCGGCGCTGAAAGACTTCCAGGCCCAGCTCGAGAAGGTTTTCGTCGAGACCCGGAATTCTTCCGGACGGTCGGCGGCCGAGCCCGCCCTGGACTCGCAGACGCCCTCGCAGCAGGTCAGCACGGCGGTGTCCCTCGACGTCCTCAAACGAATCGGAGAGGCCTACGCGAACCCGCCGTCGGGCTTCACGCTGCACCCCCGCTTGAAGCCGCAGATCGACCGGCGCGTCGGGATGGCCAGCGAGGGCGCGGTCGACTGGGCGAGCGCCGAGCTGTTCGCCTTCGGCGCCCTCGTCGCCGACGGGCGCACGGTGCGCCTGGCCGGCCAGGATTCCCGCCGAGGGACCTTCACCCAGCGCCACGCGACCCTCATCGACCGGTACAGCGGCGAGGAATACACACCCCTGCGGAACTTGTCCGACGATCAGGCGCCCTTCCTCGCCTACGACTCGTTGCTGTCGGAGTTCGCCGCGATGGGGTTCGAGTACGGCTACTCGGTCGCCCGCGCGGATGCGCTGGTTTGCTGGGAAGCCCAATTCGGCGACTTCGTCAACGGGGCGCAGACGATCATCGACGAGTTCATCGCTTCCGGCGAGGCCAAATGGGGGCAGCGCTCGGCCGTGACCTTGTTGCTGCCGCACGGCCACGAGGGGCAGGGTCCCGACCACTCCTCCGGCCGCCCCGAGCGCTTCCTGCAACTGGCCGCCGGGAACAACATGACCGTCGCCATGTGCTCGTCGCCCGCGAACTACTTCCACCTCCTACGACGGCAGGCGCTCTCACCGGTGCGGCGTCCGCTCATCGCGTTCACGCCCAAGTCGTTGCTTCGGCTCAAGGCAGCGGTCAGCGAGCTGAATGAATTCACCTCCGGCTCGTTCCAGCCGGTGCTGGCTGATTCCGTCGACTCGACCCGGGTCCGGCGGGTCCTGCTCTGCACCGGGAAGGTCTATTACGACCTGGCCGCGGAGCGCGCGCGCGGCGAGCGGCAGGACGTGGCTATCCTGCGCGTGGAGCAGCTCTACCCGCTGCCCGCCGAGCAACTCGTTCCCGAACTGGGCCGCTACCCCGACGCGGACGTCTTCTGGGTGCAGGAGGAGCCGGCCAACCAGGGCGCATGGCCGTTCATGGCGCTCAACCTTCCCGAACATCTCGGCGGCCGGCAACTGCACCGCATCTCACGCCGGGCTTCCGCATCGCCGGCGGTGGGCTCGCACTCGGTGCACGAGCAGCAGCAGCACGAGATCGCGGTCGCCGCCCTCGGGTGATCGATGTACTTCACCGATCGCGGAATCGAGGAATTGGTCGATCGCCGGGGCGAGGAGCACGTGTCGCTGTCCTGGCTCGCCGAGCGGCTGCAGGTTTTCGTCGACCTGAACCCGGAGTTCGAGACCGCGGTCGACCGGTTCGCGACCTGGTTGGCCCGCGACGACGAGGACGAATAACCTGCCACCAGCCGGACGCCGCGACCGGTATCCGCGACGCCACACCTTTGACTCGGCGCACCTTTTACCGAGTTCGACACAAGAACTACTACGGTGTAGCACGTGCCTTCCGCCGAGCAGTCGCCGCCCGACGACGTCGTGGATTCCTGGCTGAGAATCGTCGACGCCGCTGCCCGAACCCATCACCGGCTCCTGGAGAAGGTGAGCAAGGCCGGTGTCTCAGACCAGTGGTTCGGCGTACTGCACCTGTTGATGCGGGCCCCGGACCACCGGATGCCGATGACCAAGTTGGCTCGCGACCTGTCCATGACCGCGGGCGGCTTCACCAAGCTCGCCGACCGGATGGGGCGCGAAGGGCTTATCGACCGGCGCGGCTCGTCCGGCGACCGGCGCGTCGTCTACGCCACGCTCACCGAGCAGGGCCTGGAACACGCGCAGCGAAGCGAGGAGGCGTTTCTCGAGGCGGTCAAGGAAGTCGTCCTCGGCCAGCTCAACGCCAAACAGGTCCTCGGCGTCGCGGACAATCTCAGCCGCCTGCTGCAGACCGTGCCCGCGCCTGTCGTCGAGGAGCCGCCGCTGGCTGCGCCAGAGCGCGACCCCGGCCTGCCGGAGCGTCGGCGCGGCGAAGAGCGCTAGCGCGCCGAGGGCACCCGCCGGTCGGGGCCCTCTCCGGCCAGAGCGACCCGATCGCGTCCGGCTCGCTTCGCCACGTAGAGGGCGGTGTCCGCCGCGCGCAGCAGCTCGTCGACCTCGTTGCCGTGGTCCGGGAACGTGGCGACGCCGATCGAGGCCGACAGCGGGCTCGGATAGACCTCGAGAGCGAGCTCAACCGGGCAGAACTCCGCCTGTGCGACTGCGCGAATGCAGGCGCGCACCCGCTCTGCGATCAGCAGCGCGGTACGTACGTCGATACGGGGCAGCAGCGCCACGAACTCCTCGCCGCCGAAGCGCCCCACGATGTCGTTCTGTCGGAGGACCCGCTTCAGGTTGTCGCCGACGCACACGAGAGCGGCGTCGCCCACCAGATGCCCCAGCCGGTCGTTGACCTCCTTGAAGTGGTCGAGGTCGATGATCAGGACGGCGCCGGCCGCACCCTCGTGTCGCAGCGCAGTCAGCTCCCGCTCGGCGACCTGCTGCCACGCCAACGCGTTGAGGAGCTTCGTTTTGACGTCCGTGGACGCCACCTCCTCCAGTTGCGCTACCAGCGCACCGCGCTGCAGCAATGCCATCGGCAGCACAACGAGCGGCGCGGAAAGTACAGCGGTCTGCAGCGTGGCGACCATCAGTAGGCCGAGGACCAACGTCGCCAGTTCCAGTGCGACCTCCTCGGGTGCACCGAGGAGCGAGCCGCCGAGAGGCGCGCCAGACAGGGCAACCGCCACGACGATGAGCAGGCGGTTGGTGAGCGTGAATGCCGCCGCTGCCAGACAGAAACACAGGACGTGGCGAAGTGAGTCCGGGGTCGCGTCGATGTGCTGGGCAGCCGAGAAGGTCGCGCTGGCGAGCAACGATGCGAGAACGGCAGTCGCCGCTGTGTACACGAAGCGGTAGCGCAACTGGCCGGCGCCGCGCTTCTGGCACAGCCAGTGGACCACGGCAACCGCGGCTGCAAGTGCGCCGGCGAGCCCGGCCGGCAGCAGGAGCACCCCGGCGAACATCCAGACCGAGGTCATGTCCGCCAACGGGCCCGTGCGGACCATCAGGCGCAGCTTCCCGACCTGGCGCGAGATCCCCTCGAAGATGACGCACGAGACGAGCAGCACAGCGAGGTAGCGCCACTGATCAGGCCGTGGGTGCGCGTTGATCAACGCTGCGGCAGAGCCTCCGACGGCGAGCGCCTCGGTTCCGAACAGCAGGACCAGCAGGTAGACCGGCCCGCCACGAAGCCGCTCGCCGCTCCATTGCGGGTCGAGAGGGCCTTGCGCAGGTTCCATGAGGCCTGTCCGGGGGCGTTGTGGCCGACGTCGGTTACGCAACTCTAAGGCAAACCTGGCTTCCGGCGTAACAGCCATGTACAGAAGCTGTTGTTCAGGAAGACAGGAATGACTAGCAAGTCACACATAGCTTACATCCCATGTAGCTACTACGCTCACACGTAGAGATCTCACATGCCCTATACGCGATGATCTGCCGAGATTTCTGCGGTCCCGAGAGTTTTCCACCGTTGAGCGCGCAGTCGTGCTCGGCAGCGAGCCGCGCCGGCGAACCCCGCCCGAAGGGTTGGCATGCCATGGAGCGCGAGCTCGATGGCCCCGGCGGGACCTAGACGTGCGGTATCACGGCCAGCAGGATGCACGGCCGGAACAAGGTCACGGATGGCTGCCCCGATGCGAGGAGACCCGTGAACGTCTGGGACTGGTGACACCCGCCGTGCTGTCCACCGCTGACCGACTGGAGAAGCCCGTGAACGTCTGGGACTGGTGACACCCGCCGTGCTGTCCACCGCTGACCGACTGGAGAAGCCCGTGAACCTCTGGGACTGGTGACACCCGCCGTGCTGTCCACCGCTGACCGACTGGAGAAGCCCGTGAACCTCTGGGACTGGTGACACCCGCCGTGCTGGCCCACCGCTCACCGACTGGAGAAGCCCGTGAACATCTGGGACTGGTGAAGATGCCTCGTCGTCCTCCTCTCGACGGCCTCCGTCGATGATGCGTCCTGCTTTCCGCACGGAATGCGGGGTTCATCCCGACGCCGGGGCTGTCGCGCCAACCGCTGCGCTGCCCCGAACGACGTTACGCAAATTCGCGGCGAGCACGACCCCGACCGCCGTCGCCGCCACCCCGGCGATCCCGGCGGCGTGCGCTGGACCTGTGATGTCGGCGACCATCCCGAACCCGAGCACGCCCACTCCTTGACTGGCCACCACCAGCGAGCCGGCGACCCCGAGCGCGGCGCCGCGGCACTCCCCCGGAACGGCGCGCACGAACACGGTCGAAGCCAGTACCTGATAGGCGCTTCCGGCGCCGACGAGCAAGAGCAGACCTACGGTCGCGGGGATCGAGGGCCGAACGAACAGCAGGACCAGCGGCAACCCTGCCGTCGCCGCCATCGCCCCGATCGCTGCGACGCGCCGCTCAGCCGGCAGCCAGCGCGCCACTACGGCCGCGCCGGCAGCGGTACCGGCCGGCAGCCCCATGAGCAAGATCCCGACCGCTATCGGCCCGGCGCCGGCCGCCGCCGCGTACGGCGCGGCGAGTCCCTCCGGGACGATGAGCAGCCCGGACAAGGCCCCCAGCGCCACCAGCGTCCGCAGTAGCGGAGCGCCTGCGACCACGCGCACCGCTTCGAAGACACTCCCCGCACCTGGTGCGGCCGATGCGCTGCGCGCCCGCGCGGGTGGGCGCCACCGGACCCACTGTGCGATCACTGCTGCTGAGACCAAATAGGTCGCGGCATCCACCAGAAGCGCACCTCGCGAGCCGATGGCCGCGACGGCCACGCCGCCGACCGCGAACCCGATCACTTGCGCAAGTTGGAAGGTGAGGCTCCGCAGCGCTGCACCCATCACGTACGTCTCATCGTCCGGAAGGATGTCCAGTAGAGAGGCGCCGACCGCAGCGCTGAACGGGGCGGTCACGATCACGGCCACGATCAGGAGAAGGAACAGAGCCCAGAGCCGCAGCCCCGGCAGGGCCATCGCGCCGACCAGTAAACCCCGCGCCACATCGATCACCGCGAGCAGGTTGCGCCGCGGCAGCCGGTCGGCCAGGCCCGACAGGAGGATGCCCCCGACCACGGTCGGGAGGAACGTCAGCGCGTACACCAGCCCCGTGAGCGCCGGGGACCCGGTTCGCGCGAAGACCAGGACGGACAGGGCCACTCGGGCCAACTGGTCACCGATCGCGGATTGCCCCAGGGCCACCCACAGCGCACGGAACTCGCCGATCGCCAGGACATCGCGATACCTGACGACTCGTCGAGAGGTCGCCATCGACCACTCCGTTCGCAGCCCGGTCCACATTGTTCGGGGCCCGCGAAGGATTCAATCACAGGCTGTATCCGCGACGGTCACATCCGCGCACCTCCCAGCGGACCGGCGCTCAACCGCCGGGGACACCACCCCCGGGCCAGAACAAGCACCGCCCGGCCGTGCACGTCGGCGATCCCGTGCACCGCGCTGTCGCCGCCGGCGAACGGGTTGTCGGACGCGACCTCCCAGCCGCCGCCGGCCGGCCGGACGGCCCGCTTGATCACCATCCGGTCAGGGAGGGTCCGGAATGTCGCCAGGACGACGTCGCCGGGTGCGATCGGAGCATGGCGACGAACCAGGACCGCGTCGCCGGAGCGCAGGGTCGGCACCATCGACGGGCCCAGGACGATGACCCGCTGCCAGGGCAGGACGGCACGGGACATGGTGCAGATCCTGGTTCTTCTCAATCGAAGGGCGCCGAGTAGGGTCGGCGAGAGCCGGACAAATAGCGATTCGGAGGCTGCCCATGCGTCTGTTCCACCGAACAATCACCGCTACCGCGCACTGCGATCTGCCGTGTGGTGTCTACGACCCCGCTCAGGCGCGCATCGAGGCTGAGTCGGTCAAAGCGATCATGGAGAAGTACCAGGGCAACGACGACCCGGTCTTCCGCACCCGGGCGCTGATCATCAAGGAGCAGCGCGCCGAGCTCGTCAAGCACCACCTCTGGGTGCTCTGGACCGACTACTTCAAGCCGCCGCACTTCCAGAAGTACCCGCAGCTGCACGAGCTGTTCAATAAGGCGACCAAACAGGCGGGGGCCGCGGGTGGCAAGGGCTCGGTCGACCCGGCCGAGGCCCAGCAGCTGCTCGACTACATCGCGGAGATAGACAAGATCTTCTGGGAGACCAAGAACGCGTGAGTTGTTCTCCCTCGACGGAGGAGGGCGGCGCCCGGGCGGAGGCGCCCACCACCCGGGCCCGCGGGCGGCCGCGCGCGGCCCCCCGCGGGGGGCAGCGC
>JAICIE010000041.1 GCA_025924515.1 Jatrophihabitans sp.
GACCTATCTCCATAGCGTTTCGGCGACCATAGCGAGAGGGAAACGCCCGGTCCCATCCCGAACCCGGAAGCTAAGCCTCTCAGCGCCGATGGTACTGCGCGGGCCACCGCGTGGGAGAGTAGGACGTCGCCGGACATACTTGCCATGAGGGCCGCCCCGCTTTAGCCGGAGCGGCCTTCATGCATTTGTCCACTTTTTCGTGGACGCATTTCGCCGGAGGAGGCGTAAACCGTGACGGAGCCGGATCGCGGACAGGCTCGAGGCGGGCGCCGCAGTTCCACCCCACAGCGCCGGATTCCCGGCCGACCCGCGGGCGGGTCGCCGACGAGGTCGTCCGGCGAACCGGGCTCAGGCGCTCACCGCCAGTCGCGCGCGGACGGTCGATCGGGCGGCTCCCCCGCACGCCGAGGTGGGCAGCCAGGAGCCCGTGACGAGCAGGCGCCGCGCCCACGCCCAGGCTCCGCCGGCGGCCGAGCGTCCCGTCCTGCCCGTGACGAGCAGGCGCCGCGTCCACGCCAAGCGTCTTATGGCGGCCGCCCGTCCCGCCCCGCCTGGGACGATCAGGCGCCTCCTGGTGGGCGCGGTTTCTCGGCCGGGGCAGCGTCCCGCGCCCGTGGACCCGCTGGCCACGAGCGTCGCTCCGGCTCTTCCGCCGGTCGCGATGGCGCCCCGGAGTCGCGCCGGTCGGGGTACGACCGCGGTGCCCGTCCGGCTTCCGGTCGTGCGGCGTCCCCCGGCTCGACTGGCTACGGCGTCTCCCCTCCCGTCGGCGGCCGGGCCGAACGTTCGGACTCCGGGAGGCCGTCCGCCGACCGCAGATCGGCCGGGGATCGTGCCGGAGCTGCGCGGTCGGCGCGCTCCCCGTCCTACCCCAGCGGTCGGCCGTCCTCTGGCGGGCGCGGCGGCGGATCGAATCCCCGGCGATCGTCCGCCGACCGCGGCCCGGCTCCGGCCGGCCACCGCGGGAGCACTGCGGAATCCGTGCCCTCCTCGTACGGCCGCACGTCGCGCCCAGCCCGCGGCTCGGACCGGCCGACCTCCTCCGCGACGGCCTCGCGGGACCGACGCCTGGACCCGCAGCTGCCCGCCTCGATCGACCAGTCGCTGTTGGATCGCTCGGTTCGCGCCGAGCTCAGGTCGCTCAGCAAGCCGGTCGCCGAAGCGGTCGCCGGCCACCTGATCGAATGCGGGCGCCTTCTCGACACCGACCCGCGCCGCGCCCTGGATCATGCCCGTGCGGGCCGGCGGCTGGCCGGCCGGCTCGGTGCCGTGCGCGAGACGGCCGGCATCGCGGCCTACCGCGCCGAGGAGTGGGCCGAGGCGCTCACCGAACTGCGCGCGGCTCGCCGGATCAACGGGGATCCCTCGGTCCTGCCGGTCATCGCCGATTGCGAGCGAGCTCTCGGACGCCCGGAGCAGGCGGTACGCCTGCTCAGCGAACCCGACGTCGGCAAGCTGGACCCGGCAGGACGGGCGGAGCTGCTCATCGTGGTCGCCGGAGCCCGACGCGACCTCGGCCAGGTCGACGCCGCACTCAGCGTTCTCGGGAGAGGCGGACTCGACGCGTCCCGCCCGCGGCCCGGATCAGCGCGGCTGTGGTACGCGTACGCCGACACTCTGGAGGCCGCCGGTCGGCGCCAGGAAGCCGCGCAGTGGTTCGCGGCGTCGGCGGCGGCGGACGTCGACGGCGAACTTGACGCCGCCGACCGCGCCGGTGAGCTGCTCTGAGCGGCGCCTGACCGTCCCCGAGCCGAGGCTGTGGGATCGCTCCTGGTGCCGCACACGTCCCGGTGGGCGGCTCAGCGGGCGTCAAGGTCCGCGGCACCGACAAGATGCTGCGCTTGCGTCCACAGCCTCGGGCGCCGTCCACAGCAAGTTCTAGCAGCCCGCGGCCGGGCGGTCGTATCGGCCAGCATCTGGGTCATGACCAAGCAACCACCCGAGCGGGCGGCAAACGAAATCTTTCTCCGCGGCCGCCTCGCCGCCGAGCCGGTGTTGCGGACCATGCCCAGCGGCGACGAACTCTGCTCGTTCCGGCTCACAGTGCCCCGCCCAGACGGTGAGCGCACCCGGGTCGACAGCATCGACTGTGCCGCGACCAACGCACGCGTCCGGCGCAGCCTGGCCCGCGCCGAACCCGGCGACGAGTGCGAGGTCACGGGGAGCTTGCGCCGGCGCTTCTGGCGCTCCGCGCAGGGCCTGGCGAGCCGCTATGAGGTTGAGGTGGCCGGCTTGCGGATCAGCTCTCGTCCGCGAAGCGGCGCATCACCATGCCGGAAGCCGGCTTCGGGGTGAACAGCGTCGACTTCCGTGGCATCCGCAAGCCCGCGGCGGCGACGCCCGCGACCGCGGCCACCGGGGTGGGCCGGAGCAGGACGGCGAGGCCTTCGGTGGTGCTCGCGAGGTCCAGCGCATCCTCCTCCGAATGCGCGTACCGCACGGTGGCCTCGTCGTCGGCGAGTCCCCACACCGTCGGCACCAGCGTCCGGTGCACGACCGTCACGTCGAGATCCGCCAGCTCGGCCTCCGACACCGCATCGCCGGTCGAGCCCCGCAGCCGCCCGGCGCGGTCCACCACCAGCACGGCCCGGTCGCGATCAGCGAGCACCACGGCGAACTCGTCAGCGGCGCCGGCCCGAATCAGCCCCTCGGCAACTCCGGCAACCGGGAACGTGTCCGCCCAGTCACCCAGGCGGGCCAGCGCGGCGTCCATCGACAACCCTGCGACGACCCGATGAATCGCGTGCACCTGCGGGCCGTAGGCCGACGAGTCCACCAACAGAGCCAGGCCGTAGTCCCACGGTCCGGCGCCGCCGGCGGCGGCGGCACGCGAGCGCGCCTGCAGTTCGCGGTACGTGGCATACCGGTGATGCCCGTCGGCGATCAGCGCCCGGCGCGCGTGAAGGTCGGCAGCGATCCGCTGGTGCTCGGTCGGGTCAGTGATCGCCCACAACCGGTGCCGCACGCCGTCCGGGGTAGCGGTCTCTGCCAGCGGCGGCGCGGCGTCCGCGCCCGCCACGGCATCCGAGGCATCCCCGCCGCCGTCGTACACGAGATAGATCGGCTCCACATTCGCCTTCGTTGCCGTCATCAGGGCCAGCCGGTCCGCGACGGGTCCAGCCATCGTGTTCTCGTGCGGCAGGATCACACCGGCGCCGGGATCGCGAAGCCCCACGGCTCCGACCAGCCCGCGGGTGCGATGCCCGTCCGGAGTCTCCATCTCGTAGACGTACAGCGCGGGGTCGGCATCCACGCGATAACTGCCGTTCGCGACCCAGCCCGACAGCAGCGTGGCCGCGCTCTCGTATGGATCTTCCGTCGCTCGGGCCCGTGGCAGCACGATCTGCACCGCGTTGACGGGATCCTGCTTCTCCAAGCGCTCGCGCTCGTCGCCGTCGATCACGTCGTACGGCGGACACAACGCGAGGCCGAGCCGCTCGCCGCCGACCGCGGGCCGCACGGCCCGGAATGGGCGCAGTTCGAGGCCCTCGCCGGGCGGGGAGGAGGTCACGTCGAGGGATCGTACGCACGAGCGGGTTCGGCCCCGTGCCAGTATCGGACCGGTGCCCACCCCGAGCCTCCGAGGCAGCGACACCCCGCTCTGTCAGCGCTTCGACGTGGCGCTGCTCGACCTCGACGGCGTCGTCTACCTGGGCCGCGAGGCCGTGCCGACGGCTCCCGCAGCCCTCCGGGACGCGCGGGCCCGCGGGATGCGGCTCGCGTTCGTCACCAACAACGCCGCGCGCCCGCCGCAAGCGGTGGCCGAGCACCTCGCCGACCTGGGGATCCCGGCCGACCCGGGCGACGTCATCACGTCGGCGCAGGCGGCCGCGCACTATCTCGCCGAGCGCTTGCCGGCCGGATCGCGCGTTCTCGTCGTCGGCACCGTCGGCCTTCAGGAGGCTCTGCGCGAGCGCGGGTTGGAACCGGTCGACAGCGCGGACGACGACCCGGCCGCGGTAGTGCAGGGATACTCGCCCGACCTGAGCTGGCGGCAACTGGCTGAAGGAGCCGTCGCGATCCGCCGCGGACTGCCCTGGGTCGCCACGAATCTCGACCCGACGGTTCCGTCGCCGCGCGGTCCCCTGCCGGGCAACGGATCCCTCGTGGCGGCCTTGCGCCACGCGACTGGGGCGACGCCCGTCAGCACCGGCAAGCCGCACCCGACCATGCACCGGGAAAGCGTGGAGCGCTCGGCCGCGCAGCGTCCCCTCGTGGTCGGTGATCGGCTGGACACCGACATCGAAGGGGCGAACGCGGTCGGCTGCGCAAGCCTGCTGGTGCTGTCCGGGGTCACCACCGCCCAGGACGTGATGACCGCGCCGGCGGCGCTACGTCCGTGGTTTGTGGCGGCGGACATCTCCGGGGTGCTCGAGCCCGCTCCCGAGGTCGTGGTCCGCGACGGCGTGGTCGCCTGCGGAAGGTGGCGGGTTTCCGCCGCCGAGGCAGCGGTGCGGCTCGCTGCGGCCGAGGGCGCCGACGAGGACGGTCGACCTGCGGTCAGCAGGGAACCCACCGGCGCAGACGCGATCGACGCGCTACGCGCGCTCGCGGTCGCTAGCTGGACAGTGCTGGACGCCGCTGGCGGCTGCCCGGACAGCGATGTGCACGGATCGGCCGAAGGCCGGGGGTTGCCGGCCGTCACCGCCGCCGGGACCGCCGCCACTCAGATGTTGCGCCGGCTAGGAGTCGAAGGTTCGACTTGAGGTCCAGTCGTGAGGCCGTCCAAAGGGGAACGCGGCCGGAGCCGGTCGGCAGCGATACCCGGCCGCCCGGCGCGGAACCCCGACCATCGAGCCGCGCGGCGCCGAGAACATCGAGCTGCGCGGCGCCTAGAACATCGAGCTGCGCGGCGCCTAGAACATCGAGCGCAGTTTGAGCAGATCCATCACGCCCGCCGACACCCTTATCCGTCCGGTCGCGATCGCAGAGCCGAGATTGAGGCGGTTGCTGACGAGTTCGAGCAGGTCGTCGCTGGCCATCGTCAGCCGTACGTCCGCAGCTGGATTGCCGTCAGCCTGGCGGATGTCGTCGAGCGTGCCGTCGTGGAGGTGGCCCAGGAAGGTGACGCCCAGGTCCGTCAACGTGCAGCTGAGTCGGCGGTCGAAGTCGGCCTTCTTGCGGTCACCCTCCGACGCCCCGGACAGGTTGCCGGCGAGTCGGTGCAGCGCCTGCTCGCTCTCCTCTACCGACGCCATCGACTTCCTTTCCGCAGCTGTGCCTCGGGGTGGGACGGACGCTACCGGACCTCTCGCGCGCTACCGTGCTTGCGCGCCGACCGCCGATCAGGAGAGAGGCTGCGTGCCGTGGAGCCCGACGCACGAGACGACGACCGTTCCGCCGCCACCGAGCCGGCCGCGGACCGGGGACAGCCGGCCGCCAGGGAGCTTCGCGCCGCCGCAGCGGAGCTCGCCAGCCTCGCTGACCGGCCGCTGGAGGAGCACGTGGGGGTCTACGAACGGTTGCACGCCCAGATGCAGACCGCCCTGCGTTCGGTGGCCGAGTAGGCCGCATGCCCGGCCGGCACTCCTAGCGATTCGAGAGGCAGGGACACCGTCCCGGTAAGGACCGTCATGGCCGCGCGGCTGCAGCGACTCGACGTCGAGCTGACCCGGCGCGGGTTGGCCCGCTCCCGCGAGCACGCCGCGGCGCTCATCGCCGCTGGACGGGTCGAGGTCCGGGGCGTAGCGGCTACCAAGGCCGCAACCGCCGTCGGCGCCGACACTGCGCTCCGGGTGCGCCCTGCCAGCGGGGATCCGGACTTCGCCTCGCGCGGCGGCCACAAACTCGCGGGAGCGCTCGCCGCCTTCCCGGAGCTTTCCGTGCCGGGCCGCCGGTGCCTCGACGCCGGTGCGTCGACCGGCGGCTTCACCGACGTGCTGCTGCGCGCCGGAGCCGCGTCGGTCGTGGCGGTCGACGTCGGATACGGACAGCTCGCCTGGTCGCTTCGCACCGATCCCCGGGTCACCGTCCTCGACCGCACCAACGTCCGGACCCTCGAACCGTCCGCGATCGGGGGCCCGGTCGACCTGACCGTGGCCGACCTGTCGTTCATCTCCCTTCGGCTCGTCCTGCCGGCCCTGACCGCCTGCACCGCGGCCCACGGCGACCTACTCCCGATGGTCAAACCGCAGTTCGAGGTGGGCCGAGAGCGGCTGGGCAGCGGCGGCGTGGTCCGCGACCCGGCGCTACGGGTCGACGCGGTGCGCGGCGTCGCCGCAGCTGCCGCGCAGCTGGGTTGGCACGTCGCCGGGGTGGCGCCGAGCCCACTGCCAGGGCCGTCGGGCAATCTGGAGTTCTTCCTGTGGCTGCGCCGCGCCGTCGACCGGCCGCTGGACGACGAGGCGATCGAGCGGACGGTCGGCGAGGAGAGCCCGTGAGGTCCGTACTGCTGGTGGCGCACTGCGCGCGCCGCATCATCACCGAGCAGGCCACGCAGGCGGTCCGGCATCTGCAGGCCGCCGGGGTGCGG
The DNA here is from genome assembly GCA_025924515.1 of Jatrophihabitans sp. Lineage (GTDB taxonomy): Bacteria > Actinomycetota > Actinomycetes > Mycobacteriales > Jatrophihabitantaceae > JAICIE01. The sequence continues at coordinate 6,473 of JAICIE010000041.1, forward strand.
GTGTGGATGCTGCCGGACGAGGCCGCCTGCATCGCCGCCGACGCAGTGCAGGTGGTCGCACCGGACGGCGCGGCACAGGACGCCGAGCTAGTCCTCGTTCTCGGCGGCGACGGGACGTTCCTGCGGGCGGCCGAACTGGCTCGGCCGGCCGGCGTTCCGATGCTCGGCGTGAACCTCGGACATGTCGGGTTCCTCGCCGAGGCCGATCCGCACGCGCTGGTCGACACGTTGCAGGCGATCGTCGATCGCCGCTACGAGGTGGAAGAGCGGGTCACGGTCGACGCCGAGATCGTGCTCGACGGGGTCTCGCACGCGACCGCCTGGGCACTCAACGAGGTCTCCCTGGAACGCACCAACCGGGAACGGATGCTCGAGATCGCCGTCGCGGTCGACCAGCGTCCGCTGCTCCGGTTCGGTTGCGACGGGATCCTCTGCGCCACCCCCACCGGGTCCACCGCTTACGCGTTCTCCGCCGGCGGCCCGATCGTCTGGCCCGACGTCGACGCGCTCCTGGTCGTACCGAACGCGGCGCACGCCCTGTTCGCCCGGCCGATCGTGGTCGCCCCGCACTCGCAGGTCGACATCGACCTGGTGAGCCCGATGCACGAGGCCGTCCTCAGTTGCGACGGGCGCCGCTCGGTGCCCGTCCCGTCGACCGCGCGTATCCGCGTGCGGCGCGGCCGGCTACCGATACGGATCGCGCGGTTGGGCACGATGAGCTTCGCCGACCGCCTCGTGAGCAGGTTCCAGCTTCCCGTGCGCGGTTTCCGCGGCGGCCCGGCGCCGGACTGACCCGAGATGCTCGAAGAGCTGCGCATCCGCGGACTCGGCGTCATCGACGACGCCGTCCTGCCGCTGCGCCCGGGGTTGTCGGTCGTCACCGGCGAGACCGGAGCCGGGAAGACGATGGTCGTGACCGGCCTGCTGCTGCTCTTCGGCGGCCGCGCCGACGCCGCGCGGGTCCGGGCCGGCGCCGACGCCGCCGTGGTCGACGGCCGGGTCGACCTCGCGCCGGACTCGGCTGCGGCGCGGCGGGTCCTCGACGCCGGCGGCGAGCTCGACGACGGCACCGGCCTCGTGCTCCGCCGCACGGTCAGCGCATCCGGACGCTCGCGCGCGCATGTCGGGGGAGCGCCGGCACCCGTCGCCGTGCTGGGCGAGCTCGCCGAGCACCTGCTCACCGTGCACGGCCAGTCCGACCAGCTGCGCCTGACCCGACCTGCGGAGCAGCGGGTCCTGCTCGACCGGTTCGCCGGCATCGACCTGCAGCCATTCGCAGCGGCCTACGACCGGTGGCGCGCCGCCGCGGCCGAGCTGGCCGACCGGACCGCGCGGGCGACCGAACTGCGCCGCGAGGCCGATCTTCTGCGGCACGGCCTCGCCGAGATCGAGGCCGCCGCCCCGCAGCCGGGCGAGGAGGAGGAGCTCGCCCGGGCGGCTGCTCGGCTCGGCGCCGCCGACGCGCTGCGCACCGCCGCCCGGACCGGGCACGACGCCCTGCTCGGCAATCCGGACGACCCGCTCGGCGGCACGGACGCCGTCGCGCTCATCGCAACCGCGCAGCGGGCGCTGGCGCAGCAGGCCGGCGCCGATCCGGAGCTCGACCAGCTCGCCGCGCGCGCCGCCGACCTGCTCGCCGAGGCCGGCGAACTCGGCGCGGACCTGCGCGCCTACACCGATCATCTCGACGCCGACCCGGACCGGCTCGAAGAGGTCCAGCGCAGGCGGGCCGTGCTCGCCGGCCTGATCCGCAAGTACGCCGACGACCCGGATCGCGGTGCCGCCGGCGTTCTCGACTGGGCCCGTGATGCTGCAGGCCGGCTCACTTCCCTCGACGTCTCGGAGCACGCGATCGCCGAGCTGACGGCGTGCCGCGACGCCGCGGCCGAGGACGTGGCGGCGCGAGCCGTCGAACTGTCCCAGCGCCGCCACGCGGCGGCCCGGGCGCTGGCCGACGCGGTGAGCGCCGAGCTCGGCGGGCTGGCCATGCCCCGGGCGCGGCTGCTGGTCGACGTCCGGCCTAGGCCCGCCACCGCGGGCTCGCCCGCCCTCGACGTCGCCGGCGGACGGCGCGGCGTCGGACCGGACGGCAGCGACGAGGTGGAGCTGTTGCTGGCGCCCGCACCGCACACCGCACCGCTGCCGCTGGGACGGGGCGCCTCCGGCGGCGAGTTGTCCCGCGTCATGCTGGCCCTCGAGGTGTGCCTGGCCGGGACCGACCCCGTCCCGGTACTGGTCTTCGACGAGGTCGACGCCGGCGTCGGGGGCCGGGCCGCCGTGGAGGTCGGCCGCCGGCTGGCCCGCCTTGCCCGCACGCACCAGGTGATCGTGGTGACCCACCTGCCGCAGGTCGCCGCCTACGCCGACCACCACCTGGTCGTCGACCGCCCGGACGGCGGCTCCGACGGCGCCCGCGTCACAACCAGCAACGTCCGCGCCGTGACCGGCGCCGACCGGGTCGCCGAGCTGGCCCGGATGCTTGCCGGGTCCGAGTCGGCGACCGCCCTGCGGCACGCCGCGGAACTGCTCGACGAAGCCGCAGCCGACCAAGCCGCAGCCGACCAAGCCGCAGCCGACCAAGCCGCAGCGGGCGAAGCCGCAGCGGGCGAAGCCGCAGCGGGCGAAGCCGCAGCGGGCCAAGCCGCAGCCGACCGGGCGACCGCGTCGCCGAGCGCAAAGCCGTCCGCGGCCGCCCGCCGACGCGCCGGGACCCGTCGCGCCGCCTCCGCCGGCACGTCGTAACCGGCCTCCCCACCGACCCGAACCGCTCGAAAAGGACGGCTCGTCCTCCGCGTGGCGGGCCGGCTCGGCGGCGTGGCCACGGCACGATCGGATCCCATGAAACTTGCGACCTTGCGTCGCCGGACCGACGCGCCTCCCGGCATCAGCGGCGTCGCCCGGGTCGACCGGCGCACCGTCCGCCTTGCGGGCCGCCTGCGCGCGGGCGACATCGCGGTGATCGACCATGTCGATCTTGACCGGCTGTCCGCCGAGGCGCTCGTCGCCGCCCGTCCTGCCGCGATCATCAACGCACAGCCGAGCATCTCCGGCCGGTATCCGAACCTCGGCCCTGAGGTGATCGCGGCTGCGGGCATTGCGCTGATCGACGAGGTCGGCGCGGACGTCTTCGCCGTGATCAAGGACGGCAGCCGGATCCGTGTCGACGGCAACACGGTGTACGTCGGTGAGAACGCGGTCGCGACCGGCACCGCGCACGACCTCGACTCCGTGACGTCGCGCATGAGCTCCGCCCGGTCCGGGCTCTCGACCCAGCTCGAAGCGTTCGCGGTCGACGCTGCGGAATTCCTGCACCGCGAACACGGTCTGTTCCTCGACGACGTCGGTGTCCCCAAGATCCGCACGCGGCTGCAGAACCGGCAGGTCGTCGTCGTCGTCCGGGGATCCGACGCCGCCAAGGACCTGAAAGCGCTCAAGCCGTACCTGCGCGAACACAAGCCCGTCCTCATCGGGGTCGACGGCGGCGCCGACGTGCTGCTCGACGCCGGACACGCTCCGGATCTCATCGTCGGCGACATGGACGCGGTCTCCGAGGCTGCGCTCGCCAGCGGAGCCGAGGTCGTCGCGCATGCCTATCCCGACGGCCGGGTCCCGGGCCTGCCGCGGGTGCAGGACCTCGGGATCGACGCCGTCGCCTTCCCCACCTCCGGAACCAGCGAGGACGTCGCGCTGTTGCTCGCCGACGCAAGCGGGGCCTCGGTCGTGGTCACGGTGGGCACGTCCGCGACCCTCGACGAGTTCCTCGACCGCGGACGCGGCGGCATGGCGTCGGCGTTCCTGACCCGCCTGCGGCTCGGCGCCAAGCTGGTCGACGCGCGAGCGGTGCGAGCCGTGTATCGCACCCGGATCTCGGTCTTCGCGCTCGTCGTCCTCGTCCTCGCGGCCCTGGCCGCGGCCGGGGCGATGCTCGTCGCGACCGACGCCGGACAGACCTATCTCGACGCGCTGCAGCACGGCTGGCACAACGTCGTGCGCTGGATCCAGGACAGGTTCTCGTGATCAGCTTTCGGTTCCACCTCGTCTCGATCGTCGCGGTCTTCCTCGCGCTCGCGGTCGGCGTCGTCGTCGGCGCGACGGCGCTGAACGGTCCGGTGACGCACGATCTGCGCCAACAGATCGGCGGCCTGAAATCCGACAAGGCGTCGCTCGCGACGAAGGTCGACCATCTGTCCGGCCAGGTGCAGGACGCCGGCCAGTTCGCGACGACCTACGGCGCGCAGCTGGTCAAGGACGCGCTCAAGGGCCGGAAGGTGCTCCTGCTGGCCATGCCCGGCACACCGACCGGCATGCAGGACGCGCTCGCCGCCCAACTCGACGCGGCCGGCGCGACCCTCACCGGACGGCTGCAGCTGGCCGGGCCGTATCTCGACCCGGCCGAGTCGCAGAACCTCACCGACTTCGCCACCGGTCCGGCGCACCCGCTCGGGCTGCAGTTGCCCGAGAGCGGTGATGCGGGGCGGGTCGCGGCCGCGCTGCTGGCGTACGTCCTGAGCGGCAAGGGCAACGCGACGGACGTCAAGACGGTCCTCACCGGCCTGGCCGGCCTGCACATGATCACCAGTGACCCGTCGGCGGTCCGGGCGGCGCACACCGTCCTGGTCGCCGCCAGTGGCTCGCTGCCCAAGGACGTCTACGCCGGGCAGGCGGAATTGGATGTCGTCGCCGCGCTCGCCAGCGCCGGCGCCTCCACCGTCGTCGCCGGCGACGCGGGCTCGGCGGCCGGCAACGGCGTCGTCGCCCTGGTCCGCAGCGGTGCCCAGCGCTCGACCGTCTCGACCGTCGACGACGCGGACACCGCCGTCGGAACCATCTCCGCCGTCCTCGCACTCGTGGAGCAGAAGCGCTCAGACGTCGGCCAGTACGGTAGCCAGCGCGGCGCCACGGCGCTGTTCCCCGCACCGGCGCGCTGAGGGAGGCGAATGGAGCTGCCCGCAGCCCGCCAGCCGTTGCTCGCGCTCGCCGAGTTCGTCGTCGGACTGCTGCGCGCGCCGTGTGACGATGGCGCCCGCCCCGGTCCTGTGATCGTCGCGGCGCCGGCTCCGTTCGCGGTCAACGGCTACGCGCGGGCCCGCCTGCTGCGGCAGCTGTACGCGACGGGAGCCCTTTTCCCCGACCCCGACGACACCCTCGAGACGGCCGGCTGACATCGCCGGCTGGGAGGCCCGCCGTGTTAGCGTGGAATTCCGTGGATCGGACGCCGCAGCCTGCCAAGCACCTGTTCGTCACCGGAGGCGTCGCCTCCTCGCTGGGCAAGGGCCTCACCGCCTCCAGCCTCGGATCGCTTCTCAAAGCCCGCGGACTGCGGGTGACCATGCAGAAGCTGGATCCCTACCTCAACGTCGACCCCGGCACGATGAACCCGTTCCAGCACGGCGAGGTCTTCGTGACCGACGACGGGGCGGAGACCGACCTGGACATCGGTCACTACGAACGCTTTCTCGACACCGACCTCGTCGGCTCGGCCAACGTCACGACCGGACAGGTGTACAGCACGGTCATCGCCAAGGAGCGGCGCGGGGAGTACCTCGGCGACACCGTCCAGGTGATCCCGCACATCACCAACGAGATCAAGGCCCGGATCCGTGCGATGGGCGAGCCCGGTCCGGACGGCCTGCCTCCGCACGTGGTGATCACCGAGATCGGCGGCACGGTCGGCGACATCGAGTCGCTGCCCTTCCTGGAGGCCGCCCGTCAGGTGCGCCACGAGATCGGCCGCGACAACTGCTTCTTCCTGCACGTGTCGCTGGTTCCGTACCTGGCCCCGTCCGGTGAGCTGAAGACCAAGCCCACGCAGCACTCGGTGGCGGCGCTGCGCAGCATCGGCATCACCCCGGACGCGATCGTGTGCCGCAGCGACCGGGCGATCGGCGACAGCGTCAAGCGCAAGATCTCGCTGATGTGCGACGTCGATCTCGACGGCGTGGCCAACGCGGTCGATGCGCCCAGCATCTACGAGATCCCCAAAGTGCTGCACGCCGAGGGTCTCGACGCCTATGTCGTGCGCCGACTCGGCCTGCCCTTCCGCGACGTGGACTGGACGGTGTGGGGCGACCTGCTCGACCGGGTGCACCATCCCAAGTGCGCGGTCACCGTGGCGCTGGTCGGCAAGTACATCGACCTGCACGACGCGTACCTCTCGGTGTCCGAGGCGTTGAAGGCCGGCGGGTTCGCACACCGCGCCGAGGTGAACATCCGCTGGGTGCAGTCCGACCGCTGCGAGACCCCGGCGGGCGCGGCCACGGCGCTCGCCGGTGTCGACGGCATCCTCATTCCCGGCGGCTTCGGCATCCGCGGCATCGAGGGAAAGGTCGGCGCGCTGCGGTACGCCCGCGAGCGCGGCATCCCGACCCTCGGCCTCTGCCTCGGGCTGCAGTGCATGGTCATCGAGGCCGCGCGGAACCTGGCCGGCATTCCCGAGGCCAATTCGGCCGAGTTCGAACCGGAAACGCCGGATCCGGTCATCGCGACGATGGCCGACCAGCTCGACGCCGTGTCCGGACGCGCCGACCTCGGCGGCACCATGCGCCTGGGCGCCTATCCGGCGCGGCTGAAATCCGGATCGGTCGTCGCCGAGGCGTACGGGTCGACCAGCGTCTCCGAACGGCACCGGCACCGTTACGAGGTGAACAACGCCTACCGCGACCGCCTCGAGAACGCGGGCCTGGTCGTTTCCGGCACCTCCCCGGACGGACGCCTCGTCGAATTCGTCGAACTGCCGCGCACCGTGCATCCTTTTTATGCCGGCACCCAGGCGCATCCCGAGCTCAAGTCCCGCCCCACCCGGGCCCATCCGCTGTTCCGGGCGTTCGTCGGAGCGGCCCTGGCCTACAACGCCGCCGAGCGCCTGCCGGTGGAGATCCCCGGCGACGAGGAGCCCGGTTTGGCCGAGGAGCTGCGCCGCGAGGGACTCGAGATCGCCTCGGGGGCGCGCCGGTGAGCGACGGGGACGAGGAGTATCCGCTCGTCGCGAGCGAGACGGTGTTCGACGGCGCGGTCGTGACGCTGCGGGTCGACACGCTGCGGATGAGCGACGGATCCGAGGCCCGACGCGAGATCGTCGGTCATCCCGGAGCGGTCAGCGTGGCCGCACTCGACGACCAGGACCGCATCGTGATGGTGAACCAGTACCGACATGCCGTCCGGCGGCGCCTCGACGAACTTCCCGCCGGGCTGCTCGACGTCGACGGAGAGGCGCCGTTGGCGGCCGCGCGGCGGGAGCTGGCCGAGGAGGCGGGGCTGGCGGCCGGACGCTGGGACGTCCTGCTCGACCTGCACTCGTCACCCGGCTTCTCCGACGAGGCGATCCGCATCTTCCTCGCCCGCGACCTCCGCGAGCAGCACCCCGGCGACGGGTTCGTCGCCGAGCACGAGGAGGTGGGGATGCGCGTGTCCCGGGTGCCGCTGGACGAGGCGGTGCGCCGGGCGCTGGCAGGGGAGATCTCCAACGCCTCCGCGGTGGCCGGTGTGCTCGCCGCCGAGCAGGCGCGGCGGACGGGCTTTGCCGGACTGCGGCCCGCCGACGTCCCCTGGCGCCCATGACGGTAGCGCCGGTCGCGCCGGTCGCATCGGGACCGCCGGTCGCATCCGGACAGGCACCGGTGGCGGCACCGGCGCTCACCCGCCGCACCGCGGTCCCGACCGTGGTGCGCGCGTATCTGGACCATCTCGCCGTCGAGCGGGGCGCGGCGGCGAACACCCTCGGCTCCTACCGGCGCGATCTGACCCGCTACCAGGACTTTCTCGCCGGTCGCGGAACCCGGTGGATCCCCGAGGTCGGCGAGGCGGACGTCACGGACTTCCTCGCCCATCTTCGGGAGGGCGACGCCGCGCATCCGGCGCTGTCCGCGCCGTCGGCCGCTCGCGCCGTCGTGGCGGTCCGGGGCCTGCACCGCTTTGCCCTGCGCAGCGGACTGGTCGACGTCGACGCGGCCGCGGCAGTGCGTCCGCCGACCCCGCCACGGCGACTGCCCAAGGCGATCGGCTATGAGGACGTCGAACGGCTGCTCGAGGCCGCGGGCTACGCCGGCACGGCCGCGGCGCTGCGCGACCGGTCACTTCTCGAGGTTCTCTACGGCACCGGCGCCCGCATCTCCGAGGCCGTCGGTCTCGACGTCGACGACGTCGACCTTGACGGCCGCACCGTCCTGCTGGCCGGCAAGGGCGGCAAGCAGCGCCGGGTCCCGCTCGGCTCGTACGCCGCCGCGGCGCTGGAGCACTATCTCGTGCAGGCACGGCCGGCGCTGGCCGCCGCGGGGTCGGGAAGTCCGCGGGTGTTCCTCAACCTGCGCGGCGGGCCGCTGTCGCGACAGTCGGCGTGGATCATCCTCAAGACGGCGGCGGATCGCGCCGGACTGTCCGCGGAGGTGTCACCGCACACGCTGCGGCACTCCTTCGCCACCCACCTCATGGAGGGCGGCGCCGACGTGCGGGTCGTGCAGGAACTGCTCGGGCACTCGTCGGTCACCACGACGCAGATCTACACGCTCGTCACGGTCGACCGGCTCCGAGAGGTGTACGCCGAGGCACACCCGCGAGCGGGTTATGGAGCAGAGCCGCGAGCGGGTTATGGAGCAGAGCCGCGTGCGGGTTCTGGTGCAGAGCCGCGTGCGGGTAACGGCGCAGACCGGCGCGCGCGGTAGCCTCGCAATTCCGATTTCCGGCCCGGGGGACGACGACGCCAGATGGCATCCGAGCAGGCGAAGGACGACGCGGGTCAGCTGTTCGCGGCCGAGACTCCGGCGAGCAACGACCCCGCCGCCAACCGTCGCAAGCGCGACCTGCCGGACCCCGCGCCGCTGCAACGGCACGGGCCGGCCCGAATCCTCGCGTTGTGCAACCAGAAGGGCGGGGTCGGCAAGACCACCACCGCCATCAACCTCGGCGCGGCCCTGGCCGAGTACGGGCGACGGGTTCTCCTCGTCGACTTCGACCCGCAGGGAGCGCTGTCCGTCGGGCTGCGGGTACAGCCGCACCAGCTCGACCGGACGGTCTACAACCTGCTGATGGAGCGCGGCGTCGGCGTCGAGGACGTCCTGCTCAAGACCGCGGTCACCGGCCTCGACCTGCTGCCCAGCAACATCGACCTGTCCGCGGCCGAGGTCCAGCTGGTCACCGAGGTCGCGCGGGAGCAGGTGCTGGCGCGGACACTCGCCCCGGTGCTGCCGGACTACGACGTCGTCCTCATCGACTGCCAGCCGTCGCTCGGACTGCTGACGGTGAACGCGCTCACCGCCGCGCACGGGGTCGTGATCCCGCTGGAGTGCGAATTCTTCAGCCTCCGCGGGGTGGCGCTGCTGATCGACACCATCGACAAGGTCCGGGAACGGCTCAACCCGACCCTGCGGCTGGAGGGGATCCTGGCGACCATGTACGACGGCCGGACCCTGCACTCCCGCGAGGTCTTCACCAGAGTGGTCGAGGCGTTCGGTGACACGGTCTTCGACACCGTGATCTCGAGGACGGTGCGCTTCCCCGAAACCACCGTCGCCGGGGAGCCGATCACCACCTGGGCGCCTACATCGGCCGGTGCGACCGCCTACCGGAACCTCGCGCGCGAGGTGCTCGCCCGCGCTGCCGCGTGAGCGCCGAAACCGTCGAGGCACCGCAGCGCCCCGACGACGGCACCTTCCGGGTGCGGCTGGAGAACTTCGAGGGTCCGTTCGACCTGCTGCTCACGCTGATCAGCCGCAGGCAGCTCGACGTCACCGAGGTGGCGCTCTCCCAGGTCACTGACGAGTTCCTGTCCTTTCTCGCCGGATCGGCGGAGTGGGACCTCGACCGCGCCACCGAGTTCCTGGTCGTGGCGGCGACGCTGCTCGACCTGAAGACCGCGCGGCTGCTTCCGGCCGCCGAGGTCGAGGACGAGGAGGATCTCGCGCTGTTGGAGGCGCGCGACCTCCTGTTCGCCCGGCTGCTGCAGTACCGGGCCTACAAGGTGGCCGCCGCGTATCTCGGCGAGCTGGAACGTACGCAGGGCCGCCGCTACGGCCGCAGCGCGGCGCTGGAGCCGCGCTTCGCCGAGCTGGTCCCCGACGTCCTGCTCGGCGTCTCCCCGCAGCGCTTCGCCGAGCTGGCGGCGGGAGCTCTGACGCCGCGGCCCGCGCCCACGGTGTCGGTCGACCACGTGCACGCGCCCCGGGTCAGCGTCCGGGAACAGATGGCGATCCTGCGGGCCCGGCTGCGTCCCGCCGGCGCCGCGACGTTCCGGGCGCTGGTCGGCGACTGCACCGCGACGATGGAGGTCGTCGGGCGCTTCCTCGCCCTGCTCGAGCTGTACCGGGAGGGCGCCGTCGCCTTCGACCAGGCCGCCGCGCTCGCCGAGTTGCGGGTTCGCTGGACCGGCCCGGCGGAGGACGCGGACAGCGGCCCGGACGTCGGAGCCGAGCTCAGCGGCGACGAGGCCAACATCGACGAGGAGTACGGGTGAACCCGGTGGGCATCGACGCCGAGACGGTCGACGCGAGGGACACGGTGGAGGCGGACGCGGTGGAGGCGGACGCGGTCGGCGCGACGGAGGCGGTCGAACCGACGGACGAGCCGGAACCCGTCCTCGACGACCCGGCGGAGCTTGCGGCGGCACTGGAGGCGGTGCTGTTCGTCCTGGACGCTCCGGTGTCCGTTCCCGCCCTGGCAGCCGCGCTGGAGCGGCCGAGCGCCGCGGTCGCCGAGGCGCTCGACGTGCTGCGGCGTGGCTACGACGAGCGGGGCGCCGGAATCGCGCTGCGCGACGTCGCCGGCGGGGTGCGGCTGTACACCCGCCCCGCGTACGCCCCCGTCGTCGAGAAGTACCTGCGCGACGGTCAGCGCAGCCGCCTCACCCAGGCCGCGCTCGAGACACTGTCCGTCATCGCCTACCGGCAACCGGTGACCCGCGCGAGGGTCGCCGCGATCCGCGGCGTCAACGTAGACGGGGTGGTGCGCACGCTGGCCAACCGGGGGCTGATCACCGAGGTCGGCACGGATCCGGAGACCGGCGGCGGGCTGTTCGCGACGACCGAGCTGTTCCTGGAGAAGATGGGCCTGCAGTCGCTGCACGAGCTGCCGTCCCTGGCGCCGCTGCTGCCCGATCTCGACAGCCTGGACGATGACCCGCGCTGAACCGGCCGGGGTGCGGCTGCAGAAGGTGCTCGCGGCCGCGGGAATCGGGTCGCGCCGGGCTTGCGAGGAGCTCATCGCCGCCGGGCGGGTGAGCATCGACGGCCGCCGGGTTGAGCGGCTCGGGACCCGGATCGATCCCGGCACCGCTGTGGTCACCGTCGACGGGGAACGGATCAACGTCCGCGACGACCTGGTCTATCTCCTGCTGAACAAACCCCGGGGCGTGCTCAGCGCGATGTCCGACGACCGCGGCCGGCGCACGGTCGGCGACCTCGTCGCCGACCGGCCGGAGCGGCTGTTCCACGTCGGCCGGCTCGACGCGGACAGCGAGGGGCTGCTGCTGCTGACCAGCGACGGGGACCTGGCGCACCGGCTGATGCATCCCCGGTTCGGGGTCTCGAAGACCTACCTGGCAACCGTGCCGGGGCCGGTACCGCGGGCGGTGATCCGTCGGCTGCGCGACGGGGTGCAGCTCGAGGACGGACCGGTCCGTGTCGACTCGGCCCGGGTCGTGCAGACGTCGGGTGACCGGGCGATCGTCGAGGTCGTCCTGCACGAAGGACGCAACCACATCGTCCGGCGGCTGCTGGCCGAGGTGGGGCATCCGGTGCAGCGGCTCGTGCGCACCGCCATCGGGCCGGTGCGCCTCGGCGGGCTCCGGGCGGGCGCGATCCGGGAGCTCACCCGGCAGGAACTGGCCTCGCTGTACCGCGCGGTCGACCCACCCGCCGACCTGGAAGGCTGATCCGGTGGCGGTACGTGCGATCCGCGGCGCGATCCAGGTCGACGCCGACGACCGCGAGGCGATCCTCGAAGGGGCCTCGGCGCTCGTGCGCGCCGCGCTCGAACGCAACGCCCTGTCCTTCGACGACCTCATCAGCGTGGTGTTCACCGCGACCCCCGACCTGACCGCCGAGTTCCCGGCGTACGCCGCGCGGCTGCTCGGCATGACGGACGTGCCCCTGCTGTGCGCCACCGAGATCGCCGTGCCAGGCGCGATGCCTCGCGTCGTCCGGCTGCTGGCGCACGTCGAGACGCCGCTGTCGCGCTCACAGCTGCGGCACCCGTACCTCCGCGGCGCGGCGGCGCTGCGGCGCGACCTGCCCCAGGAGGACGGGTCCCTAAGCTTGCCGGAGTGAGCTTCTCCGGCGTCGTCGCGCTCGACGGTCCCTCCGGCACCGGCAAGTCGACGGTGGCCCGCCGCCTCGCCGGTGCACTCGAGGCCCGGTATCTCGATACGGGGGCGATGTACCGCGCCGTCACGCTGGCCGTCCTTCGCGCGGGCCTGCCGCTGGACGACGTGCGGAGCATCGTGCGGGCGGTGCAGGCGGCGCGGGTCGACCTCTCGACCGACCCGACCCGGCCGTCGGTGTGCCTCGACGGCGAGGCGGTCGACGGCGAGATCCGCGGGACGGCGGTGACGGCAGCTGTGAGCGCGGTGTCGGCCGTCCCCGAGGTCCGCACCTCTCTTGTGGCCGAGCAGCGCCGGCTCATCGGCGGCGGGGGGATCGTGGTGGAAGGCCGCGACATCGGTTCGGTGGTGTGGCCCTCGGCCCGGCCGAAGGTGTACCTGACCGCCAGCCCGTCCGCGCGCGCGGCGCGGCGGGCGGGCGAGCTGCACTCGGATCTGGCCGCGGTCGCCGCCGACATCGAGCGCCGCGACCGGCTCGACAGCAGCCGGGCGGCCAGCCCGCTGACCCGCGCCGACGACGCGGTCGAGCTGGACACCACCGATCTGGACATCGACGAGGTGGTGCAGCGGCTCGTCGAGCTCACCACGGAGTACGCGCGTGGCTGAGCCCGCGCCGGGCGAGCGGGTACCGGTCGTCGCCGTCGTCGGACGGCCCAACGTGGGGAAGTCCACGCTGGTCAACCGGATCCTCGGCCGCCGCGAGGCCGTGGTTCAGGACGTTCCCGGCGTGACCCGCGACCGGGTCGCCTACGACGCGATGTGGTCCGGCCGCCGGTTCACGCTGGTCGACACCGGAGGCTGGGAGCCGGACGCACAGGGATTGCAGGCGATGGTCTCGGCGCAGGCCGAGCGCGCCGTCGGCACGGCCGACGTCGTCCTGTTCGTCATCGACGCACGCACCGGCGCCACCGGGACGGACACGGCCGTGGCCCGGATCCTGCGCCGCGGCAAGCAGCCGGTCGTCCTGACTGTGACGAAGGTCGACGACGAGCGCGCCGAACCCGACGCCGCGGAGCTGTGGTCGCTGGGGCTCGGGGAGCCGCACCCGGTCAGCGGGCTGCACGGGCGGGGCACCGGTGACCTGCTCGACGCGCTGTTGGCGGCGCTTCCCGACGCACCCCGCGAGAACGAGGACGAGAACGGCGGGCCGCGGCGGGTCGCGCTGGTCGGGCGGCCGAACGTGGGCAAGTCGAGCCTGCTCAACCGGCTGACCGGCGAGGAGCGGTCCGTCGTCGACGCCGTCGCCGGGACCACGGTGGACCCGGTCGACAGCCTGCTGCAACTCGACGGGGAGATCTGGCGCTTCGTCGACACCGCCGGTTTGCGCCGCCGCGTCAACCAGGCGAGCGGGATGGAGTACTACGCCAGCCTGCGGACCGCCGCCGCCATCGAGTCCGCCGAGGTGGCGGTCGTGCTGCTCGACGCCTCCGAGCGGCTGACCGAGCAGGACCAACGCATCATCGGGGAGGTCGTCGACGCCGGGCGTGCGCTCGTCCTCGCCTTCAACAAGTGGGACCTCCTGGAGGAGGACCGCCGCCTGCAGCTGGAGCGCGAGATCTCGCGCGACCTGGCCCGGGTCGGCTGGGCGCCGCGGGTGAACGTGTCCGCGCGCACCGGGCGCGCGGTCGAGCGGCTGGCTCCCGCCTTGCGCACCGCGCTGGCGTCGTGGGACCGCCGGATCCCGACCGGCCGGCTCAACAGCTGGCTGGCCGACGTCGTGGCACAGACGCCGCCGCCCGGGCGCGGCGGCAGGGTGCCCCGGGTGCTGTTCGCGACACAGGCCGACGTCCGCCCGCCGCGCTTCGTCCTGTTCACCACCGGGTTCCTGGAGGCCGGCTACCGCCGCTTTCTCGAACGCCGGCTGCGGGAGGACTTCGAGTTCCCGGGTACGCCGTTGGTTATCTCGGTGCGGGTGCGCGAGAAGCGCTCCGGCGGGTCGTCCGCGCGCTGATATCGTCGTCCCCGGTACGACCGGGACGTGGCGCAGCTTGGTAGCGCACTTGACTGGGGGTCAAGGGGTCGTGGGTTCGAATCCCGCCGTCCCGACTCACCTGCAGCCTCGGCGCTTCGGCAACTACCGGGCCCGTCCGACGCTGAAGCAAGTGCGTCGCCCGCCTCGGCGTGTCGCACCGCCAGCGCCTCAGCGTTCAGCCCCTGGCTAATTCGATGGCGCGCCTGCGGGCGGGTTGCCGGCGTGTCGCCCTGCATTGGCACCAGCAAGGCGCCGCGCGCCGCTGGAACTGCGCTCCACCGAGCCGCAGCCCGGGTCTTGCCGCGTCACCGAGAGGACCCATCCGGCCGAGGACGGACCAGCGAGCCGGTCACGGTTCCCGCTGCGCCTGGCCGGGATCTGTCGCCGGTGTGGATGCTCGGCGGCTGCGGACGACCTCGACCGCGACGGGGATCAACGACAGCACGACGATCACGGCGACGATCGGCAGGAGGTAGTGGTCCACGTTGCTGATGCTGTGGCCCAGCCAGAACCCGGCGAGGGTGACGCCGAGCGACCACACCAGCCCGCCGGCGATCTGCCAGACCGTGAAGGTGCGCGCGGGAACGTCGAGGATGCCGGCCAGTGGGTTCAGAACGGTGCGCACGACGGGCACGAACCGGGCCAGCACGATGGCGCGGGCGTAGCCGTAGCGGGCGAGGTAGGTCTCGGCCCGGTCGCGGCCCTCGCGCAGCCGGCGCCGGGAGGAGCGCTCGAACAGCGGCGCGCCGACGCGGCGGCCGATCAGGTAGCCGACCTGCGCGCCGGTGCACGCGCCGATCGCCGCGGCGACAAGCACCCAGCCCAGCGGCAGGTGCAGCGATGAGCCGGCCGGTGCTGCGGCGAGCACGCCCGCGGTGAACAGCAGCGAGTCGCCCGGCAGGAAGAACCCGATCAGCAGCCCAGTTTCGGCGAACAGCACGACCGCCACGCCGACCGGACCGAACGACGACAGCAGCGAGCGCGCATCCAGGAGGTTCAGCGCCAGCGGCAAACCAGTCACGTGCTCTCCTAGGGACTCTGTCGTCGCGCACCGGCCGAGACGAGGCCCCGCCGCGCGGTCGCACCGGCCGGGCCTGGTCCTACCCGGCTGTAGTACTCGCCGTGACGTTACTGTATGTCGTCGGGCGAGCCCGGAAGGAAGCCGAACGTGGTCGATGGAGAGCCTGCGCGCCGTGCCGCGGGTGATCTGGAATCGGACGTCCTCGCGGCTCTGTGGGCGGCTGATCGGCCACTGACGCCGGGCGAGACGGTCGAAGCGATCGGCGGCGGGCTGGCCTACACGACGGTGCAGACAATTCTGGTTCGCCTGCTGGGCAAGGGTGTGCTGCAGCGCGAACTGGTGGGACGGGCGTTCGCCTATTCGCCCGTGCTCGACCAGGCGGGCATCGTCGCCTCGCGGATGCGCGCCGTGCTCGACTCCGGCGGCGACCACGAGGCGGTGCTGTCGCGGTTTCTCGGCACGTTGAGTGACGACGAGGAGCATGCTCTGGTCGAGCTGATGACCCGGCGCGGGCGGGACTTGTCGTGACCGTCCTGGTGCTGGCAGTAACGGTCGTGGCCGGCGCCGTCTTCGGCGCCACGGCTCCGCGGCTGTCCCGGCGCCTGCCGCCGGCCGCGGCGACGTGGCTGATGTCGGCCGGCGGAATGCTGGCCGCCGCGGCCAGCAGCACGGCGTTGGCCCTGGTGGGGTTCCGGGTCGTCGCGCAGACACGACCGCTCACCAGCCGCGGGCACTGGTCCGATGCCGTCCTGAACCAGGACGACCCGGTGAGCACACCGATTTCGGTCGCCGCTTTGACCGTGCTGGCAGTGGCGCTCGGCGCCGGGCTGCACGCCGTGCTCACCGGCGTCCGGTCGACACTGGCCGCGTACCAACTCGCCGCCGAGGTCGGCGGCGGGGAATTGCACGTCCTCGACACTGCTCAGGCGTCCGCGCTGGCGGTGCCCGGGCGACACGGACGCATCGTGGTCACGTCCGGACTGCTACGCCGGCTCGACGCACCGCAACGGCGAGCCTTGCTCGCCCACGAGCGTGCCCACCTGCGGCACCGCCACCATCTGCACCAGACCGCGACCATGATCGCGGTCGCGCTCAACCCGCTGCTGCGGCCGCTGCGTGCTGCGGTACGCCTGTCGTGCGAGCGATGGGCTGATGAGGACGCAGCCGCGGTGAGCCCGCGCGGCACTGTGGCGCAGGCGCTGCTGCGTGCTGCCGGCGCCGGCGCCGCAGCCCCCGCGCCCGTCCTCGCCGCGGCGGTGGACGACGTCGCGGACCGGATCGCCGCACTGGAGCTCCCCGCGCCGCGTATGCAGGTCGGTCGAGCCGCGGTGCTCGTCTGCGTCGTCGTCGCGGCCGTGGCCGCGGTCGGCTACGGGATGCACCGCACCGAGGACGTGTTCGAACTGGCCCAGGCCGCCTGGCGCGCCGGCCGGCGCTGAGATTTCCCAGCGCGGGCCGCGGCGAGCCGCCATCCTCGACATTCGCGGCATCGTCGGGCTCCCGCCCGGCCCGGGTCGACTAGCGTTCTCGCTGACCCGGAGGCCGCCGAGGAGAGCACTGTGACCGCAGCGCCGCAAACCGCGGACCGGCTGCTCACCGTTCCGAACCTCCTGAGCGTGCTGCGGCTGCTGGGCGTGCCGCTGTTCCTGTGGCTGCTGCTCGGACCGCACGCGGACTGGTGGGCGCTCGGGATTCTGGCAATCTCCGGGTTCACCGACTGGGCCGACGGCGTGCTGGCCCGCCGGCTCAACCAGCAGAGCTCCTTCGGAGCGCTGCTCGATCCGGCCGCCGATCGGCTGTACATCCTGGCGACGCTCGCCGGCCTCGTCCTGCGATCGGTGCTCCCGTTGTGGCTGGCGCTGCTGATCGTCGGCCGCGACGTGGTTCTCGGCGCGGCGCTCGCGGTGCTGCGCCGCGCGGGGTACGCGCCGTTCGCCGTGCACTACCTCGGCAAGGCAGCCACCTTCTGCCTGCTCTACGCCTTCCCGCTGCTCCTCATCGGGGCCCATCGCGGCGTCGTCGCCGACATCGCCCGCCCGATCGCGTGGGCGTTCACGATCTGGGGGACCGGGCTGTACATCTACGCCGGCCTCGTCTACCTGCGGCAGGCCGTGCTGCTGGTACGGGCGGCCCGGCGATGACGATGCCCGGCCCGGCATCGCCGACCCAGGCGCTGGTCGAGCTGGTCCTGGATCCGCGCGACCCCGGATATGAGGAGGCCGCGGCGCGGCGGGGTGCCCGACCGCGGCACGCCGCCGTGGACCGGTGGCTGACGGCACTGGGCTGCCTCGTCATCGGCTTCGCGTTGGCCGTGGCCTGGGTGCACACCCATCGTTCGGCGCCTCAGGCCGTCAAGGTCCACCAGGGGCTCGTCGACCGCGTCCGGGCGGCGGCGACCACCGCCGACGGACTCGGCCGGGAGGCCGCCGGGCTCGGCGCCCAGCTCAGCCGGCTGCGCACCCGGGCGCTCTCGGACAGCTCGGGCCTGCAGCACCAACTGCAGCGCCTGCAACTGCTCGCCGGCGCGCTTCCTGTCAGCGGACCGGGGGTAGCGGTCACGCTGGGTGAACCCTCAGCGAAGATGGGTGCGTCCGCCGCGCCGACTCGGGGCGCCAGCATCGGCACTATCCTCACCGACCGTGATGTCCGCAGCGTCGTCAACCAACTCTGGTCCGACGGCGCCGAGGCGCTCGCCGTGAACGGGATACGACTCACCCCGCTGTCGGCCATTCGCTTCGCCGGCCAGGCCGTCCTGGTCGACCTGGAGCCGATCACCTCGCCGTACCGGATCGAGGCCGTCGGTGCACCCGACGTCCTGGACACCGGGTTCGCGGCCAGCGCGGTCGCCAGCCGCTACCAGACCCTGCAACAGGCCGACGGCATCACCTTCGGCTTCACCGAGCAGACCGCACTTAACCTGCCGGCCGCGGCAATCCCGACGCTGCGCTACGCGTCCCCGGAGCGCGGTTCGTGATCCCTGCGCTCGCCCTGCTCGCCGGACTCGTGATCGGCCTCGTGCTCCGCCCCACCGTCCCGTCCTGGCTGGAGCCGTACCTCCCGATCGCCGTCGTGGCCGCCCTCGACGCGGTGTTCGGCGGGATCCGGGCCCGGCTGGACGGCGTCTTCGACGCGAAGGTGTTCGTCGTGTCCTTCGTCTCCAACGTCGTGGTGGCCGCGCTGATCGTCTTCCTCGGCGACAAGCTCGGCGTCGGCGGTCAGCTCTCGACCGCGGTCGTCGTCGTCCTCGGAATCCGCATCTTCGGCAACGCCGCGGCGATCCGGCGCAAGCTGTTCCGGGCCTGACAGTGGGCGATCCCCGACTCCGGAGACGGCTGCGAGCCGGCGCGCTCATCGGCGTGCTGACCGCGCTGCTCGGCTTCGCGATCGCCGTCCAGGTGCACGCCAACTCCAGCCCGGACAACCTCGCCAACCTCCGCGACGAGGACCTCATCGGCATTCTGGACAATCAGAACGCCCGCGCCGACCGGCTGCGGCAGCAGATCGCCGACCTGCAACGCACGCTGCGCCAGCTGACCACGAGCGGCGACCGGTCGGCAGCGGCCCGGCGTCAGGCCAGCCAACAGGCGGCCGCCCTGGCCGTCCTGCTCGGCACGGTGCCCGCGCGGGGACCCGGGGTGATCGTCTCGATCACCGACCCCCGGACCCGGCTCAGCGGCGAGGACCTGCTCGACGTCGTCGAGGAGCTTCGGGGCGCGGGAGCCGAAGCGATTCAGTTCGGCGGTGTCCGCGTGTCCACGGACACCGCGTTCACCGGTGCGGCCGGCTCGGTCCGGGTGGGCGGCACGCCGGTGTCCCCGCCCTACCGGGTGCTGGCGATCGGCGGTGCCAAGACGATGGACACGGCCCTGAACATCCCCGGCGGCGTCGGCGCAACCGTGCGCGCGGCCGGCGGGGAACTACGCGTCGCGGAAAGATCCGCCCTGACGATCTCCGCCGTCCGCACTCTGCCCGCGCCGCGGTACGCACATCCCTCCGGGTCCTGATGGGCGCTCGGTATGGTCGGCGAAACGCCGGTCCCTGTCCAACGGAAGGCAGCACGCGTGTCGAACATCCCGGACGACCTCAAGTACACGCCGGAGCATGAGTGGGTCCGAGTCGAGGACGGCTCGGAGGCCGTTCGGGTCGGCGTCACCGACCACGCCCAGGAGGCCTTGGGCGACGTCGTCTACGTGACCCTCCCCGAGGTCGGCGCGCCGGTCACCGCGGGAGCCGCGTTCGGCGAGGTCGAGTCGACCAAGAGCGTGTCGGACCTGTTCGCCCCGGTGTCGGGCAACATCAGCGCCCGCAACGACGGGCTCAACGACCAGCCCGACCTGGTCAACTCCGACCCGTACGGGGAGGGGTGGATCGTCGAGATAGAGATGTCGAATCCCGCCGAGCTCGACGGCCTGATCGACGCTGCCGCGTACGGATCGCTCGCCGATTGAGCCCGGCGGTCCGGACGCCGGCTCCGCCGAAATCTCGACCTCGACCGCCGATTGACCCTTACGACGGCGCGGGCCTAGGCTTCGATCACCGCGGGTCACCCGCCGGAATCCGCCCTCCGCCCGAGACGCACCGGCGTCCATCCGTTCGCACCGCCGTCCTGTCCGTCGCTTGTTCCGAGAGGTGACGCGTGTTCTGCTCCGCCTGTGGCACTGAGAACCGTCCCGGCAGCCGGTTCTGCGCACATTGCGGAACCCC
>JAICIE010000042.1 GCA_025924515.1 Jatrophihabitans sp.
ACCGCCATCAGGTCGGCGTAGGCGTAGGTGAGCGTGGCGACCGCGGGACGACTACAGCCGGTCCGGGTGCAGCGCCGCGGTGATCTCACGAGCCTGGACACTAGCGCCCGCCGCGGACCGCTCCCTGCTTTGGCCGCTCGTGTCGTGGGTGCGACATAGGGTGGGCGCATGCGCAGCCAGCGGCCGAGCTCGGGCCGGCGGCCGAGCGGGCGCCGCGACCGGCGCGGGCGGGGGCTGCGCGGCGAACTCGCGCCCAAGACGGTGCCCTTGCACCGAAGCCGCGGAGAAGCGTTCGACGAGCTCGTCCTCGACGCCGTCGAGGAACTCGAGGAGCATTGGGCCGACGACGTGGCCGGGATCGAGTTCGCGGTGGAGGACGTGCCGCCCGGGCCGGTGAATCCGAGCGCAGCCTTCGATCCGGACCTTGTGGTCGACCACGGAGTGCCGCTGGGGCGGCTCCTGCGCGTCGGCAGCCCGGGCGTCACGGCGCCGACCGTGGTGGTCTACCGGCGCCCGGTCGAGGCCCGGGCAGCCGGGCCCGACGACCGCGGGGAGCTGGTGTTCATGGTCGTCGCCGAACTGGTTGCGGAGCTGCTCGGCCGCGACGTCGACGACTTGGATCCGCCCCGACGCTGAGGCGCCGATCGCGGGTGCAGCCGCCGCCGTGCGGCGGCTGCACCAGATTGGGATGAGGCGAGGCTGACGGGGTTCAGACGGCGCGTCGCTTGAGCTTGCGGCGCTCTCGTTCGGACAGGCCGCCCCAGATGCCGAAGCGCTCGTCATGCTGCAGCGCGTACTCGAGACATTCGCCGCGGACCTCGCAGCCCGAGCAGATCCGCTTCGCCTCGCGGGTCGACCCGCCCTTCTCCGGGAAAAACGCTTCGGGGTCCGTCTGCGCGCACAGCGCCCGCTCCTGCCAGCCGGCCTCCTCGGGAAGCCCGAACAGGTCGGCGAGGTCGTTGTCGTTCAGCCCGGTGTCGGTGAGCCGGCTCTCGGTCAGTCGGATGTCGTTCGGTTTGATTTCCGTGAGTCTCGCTTCTCGGAGCCTTGCGTCTGTGAGCCTCGGCTCAGCGAAGGCTCTCTCGGCGGCGTCGGTGTCGCTGAGCTTGGCGGACAGTTGCGTCATGGCGGTCCTCCCGCGGGGCCGGGTTCGCGGGCGCCGGACCGAACTGTCGCGGCGCGCCGATGAACGACACAGCAGAAATTACACGCGTGTCGTTCCCGTCCGTCAAGACCCTGCCCTGCTACCCCGCGGATTTGATGACGGTGATTCGCCGGGAAGGCCCCTAATGAGGTGCCGATGAGGAGCGACAGCGGTCTGTGATCGCCTGAGTGCACTGAGCACCCGCTCGATGATCGGACGCCCTGCCGTCGCGGGACGGGTCACGACCCGCAGCCGGCGCCGGAGCGCCGGCCGGTGCAACGCGGTCAGCGCCAGCCGACCGACCTCCGGGGGAACCGCGCTGCGCGGAAGCACGGCGACTCCGTGCCCGGCCGCGACCGCCCGCGCCAGAACGAGCATGTCGTCGCTGATCCACCGCACCCGCGGCTCGAAGCCGCTCGCGCGGCAGGCCAGCCGCACCGCCTGGCCGCAGGCCGCATCCTCGGGCGGCATGACCCACGGACGGTCCGCGAGGTCGGCGAGATTCCGGGGGGCGCTCTCGCTCCCGGAGCGCTGCGCGGCGGCTGTGACCGTGCACAGCGGCTCCTCATCGAGCTCGGCGACCGCTCCCGGCCCCGGCAGGGCGAGCGGGACGTAGTCGTATTCGTCCACCACCGCGAGGTCGACGTCGTCGCACTGCAGCAGCCGCAAACTCTCACCCGGTTCGGCCACCACCACGCTGAGCTCGATCCCGGGAGCCGCGCCCGCGAGCTCGACCACGGCCGCCGATACCGGCCCCAGCGCCGCGCTGGCGACCGCCGCGACCCGCACCGGACCGGCCAGTGCGCCCGAGAGCCGGTCGAGATCGGCCCGGGCCGCCGTCAACAGCTGCACGAGATCGTCGCCCCGCCGGGCCAGCGCCCGACCCGCGCCGGTCAGCACGACACCACGCGGAGTGCGGTCGACCAGGGTGACCCCGGCCTCCCGCTCCAGAGCGGCGAGCTGTTGCGACACCGCGGACGCCGAGAGCTGCAGCGCCCGTGCCGCGGCGGCGATGCTTCCGCGCAACTCGACCTCGCGCAGCAGCCGCAGCCGTCCGGCGTCGAGGAAGGCGCGGTCGGCCCCTGTCATAAGAAAAACTTACGGCATACGATGACTTCCGACAGCGATCCTTTCTGAGAGGTTTTCCATGCCGTTGCCCGCACCCGCCCATCTGGCTCGAACGACTGCCGCGCTGCTGCGCCGCCTGGGGGTCGCCGATCTGGCCGAGGACGGCGCGCTCGTCGCGCGGTCCCCGATCACCGGCACGGAGCTCGGCCGGGTGGCTGCGCATACTCCGGCCGAGGTCGCGGAGACCGTCGCTCGCGCGTCGGCCGCGTTCGGCGAGTGGCGCTCCGTTCCCGCGCCGCAGCGGGGCCAGCTGGTCCGTGAACTGGGCGAGCTGCTGCGCGAGCACAAGCAGGAACTCGGCGAGCTCGTGTCGATCGAGGCCGGCAAGATCCGGTCTGAGGGCCTCGGCGAGGTCCAGGAAATGATCGACATCTGCGACTTCGCGGTCGGGCTCTCGCGGCAGTTGTACGGCCTGACGATCGCCAGCGAGCGGCCCGGTCACCGGATGATGGAGCAGTGGCACCCGCTCGGGGTCGTCGGTGTCGTCAGCGCCTTCAACTTCCCGGTCGCCGTCTGGTCCTGGAACGCCGCCGTCGCGCTGGTCTGCGGCGATCCGGTGGTCTGGAAGCCGTCGGAGAAGACCCTGCTGACGGCACTCGCCTGTCAGGCGCTCGTCGCCGAGGCCGCGCGCCGGGTCGGCGCTCCGGAGGCGGTCTCGTCCCTCGTTCTCGGCGACGCCGCCGTCGGGGAGGCTCTCGTCGACGATCCCCGGGTCGCGTTGGTCAGTGCCACCGGCTCGACCCGGATGGGACGCGCCGTCGCTCCGCGGGTGGCCGGCCGGTTCGGTCGGCTACTGCTCGAGCTGGGGGGCAACAACGCCGCAATCGTGGCTCCGTCCGCCGACCTGGACCTCACCGTCCGCGGCATCGTCTTCTCGGCCGCCGGGACGGCGGGACAGCGCTGCACGTCACTTCGGCGGGTGCTGGTGCACCGCTCCATCGAGGACGAGCTCGCGCAACGCCTCGCCGCCGCCTACGGCAGCCTGCCCATCGGCAACCCGCTCGAGGACGGCACCCTCGTCGGGCCGCTGATCGACGCGGCCGCCTACGACGGGTACGTCGCCGCGCTGGACAAGGCACAGGCGAACGGCGGCACTCTGATCGCCGGCGGAGAGCGGGTCCTGGCCGACGCGGCGGAAGACGCCTTCTACGTCCGACCGGCGATCGTCCGGATGCCCACCCAATCGGAGATTGTGCAGGCGGAGACGTTCGCCCCGATCCTCTACGTGCTCGGCTACGACGACTTCGACGAGGCGCTGGCGATGCACAACGAGGTGCCGCAGGGCCTGTCGTCCTCGATCTTCACCCTCGACCTGCGAGAGGCCGAGCGCTTCGTGTCGGCGAGCGGCTCGGACTGCGGGATCGCCAACGTCAACATCGGCCCCTCGGGCGCCGAGATCGGTGGCGCGTTCGGTGGCGAGAAGGAGACCGGCGGCGGCCGCGAGTCCGGATCCGACGCGTGGCGCGCCTACATGCGCCGGGCGACGAACACGGTGAACTACTCGACCGAGCTGCCGCTGGCCCAGGGCGTCACGTTCCTGTAGGGACCACGTTTGCGGTAGGCCGGGTACCCGCAGACGGCACCGGCCCCGGGATCGAAATCCCGGGGCCGGTCTGCCAGCTCAGTGCTTGAAGGCGTCCTTGACCTTCTCGCCGGCATTCTTCAGGTCCGCCTTCGACTGGTCGGCGCGCCCTTCGGCTTCGGTGTCCCGGTCGCCGGTCGCGCGGCCCAGTCCCTCCTTGGCCTTGCCTTCCATGTCGTCCATGTTGTTCTTGACCTTGTCGACGCCACTCATAGCCGTTCTCCCTTCGCAATGAGGACGGTAAAGGGGTACCCGGAGGTCGTGCGGCGCAAACCCGAGCCTCGTCCGCGACCGCACACAAACGTCCTCGCGTCCACCGGTCACAGGCCGACCCGGTGCGCCACCAGCTCGATCCGCTCGTCGGGCTGTACGGCAGCGACGCGGAAGTGGTTCGCGCCCGCCGGTCCGTAGAACTCCCCGGGCGAGACGATCACCCCCGCCCGCTCGGCGAGATCCCGGGCTGTCGCCCAGGCGTCGCCGCCCGCCGCCGGGACCCACAAATAGAAGGCGCCGTCCGGCGGCTGCGCCGGATAGCCCAGCGCACCGAGCACAGTCGTGAGTCGGGCGAGCCGGCGCAGGTACCGGGCCCGTTGCTGTTCGACGTGGGCGTCGTCGCCGAGCGCGACGACCGCCGCCGCCTGTACCGGACCCGGCGGCATCAGCCCGGCATGCTTGCGGACCTCGCGCAGGTACCGCACGAGCTCGGCGTCCCCGGCGTAGAAACCGATCCGGGCACCGGCGAAGTTGTCGCGCTTGGACAGCGAGTGCAGTGCGAGCACTCCCTGCGTTCCGGTGCGGAGGATCGTGGTCGGCGACCCGGACCAGGTGAACTCGGCATAGCACTCGTCGGAGAGCACCGGGACCGAGCGGGCCCGTCCCCACCGCGCGGCCGCTTCCAGGTCCGTCAGTGTTCCTGCCGGGTTCGCCGGCGAGTTGACCCAGACGCACAACGCCCGCTGGGCGTCACCGTCCTCGATATCGGTCAGGTTTCCGTACGGGACCGCGCGCAGCCCGGCGAGCGTCGCGCCCATCTCGTAGGTCGGGTAGCTGATCTCCGGATAGAGCACGGTGTCGCGGTCCGGACTGCGCAGCGCGAGGTACTGCGGAACCGATGCGACGAATTCCTTCGTCCCCACCACTGCGGCGATCTCGGTCGCCGGGTCGGCGCCGGCTCCCAGGCGTCGCTCGAGCCAATCGGCCGCGGCCCGGCGGAACGCGGCGGTCCCGACGGACGGTGGGTAGCCGCGCGCGGTGTCGCCCGCGGAGAGCGCGGCCAGCACGTCCGGTGCGGGCGGGTCACAAGGCGTGCCGATCGACAGGTCGACAGCTCCCCCGTCGTGCTTGCTCGCGAGTCCGGCGATCTCCTCGAGGCGCTCGTAAGGGTACGGCGGAGGGACGAATGCTGTTCTCGTCATCGCTGCGAGGTCCTGTTCATGCTGTGAGCCAGCAATTCGGCGAGGTGCACGGCACGGACGTCGGCCAACTGCTCGAGCTGCGTGCGGCAGGAGAATCCGTCGGCCACGACGACTGCGTCGTCCGGCGCGGCACGCACCGCGGGCAGGAGAGCCGTCTCGGCGACCGCCACCGAGACGTCGTAGTGGCCCTGTTCCACCCCGAAGTTGCCCGCGAGCCCGCAGCAGCCGCCCACGATCTGCAGGTCGGCCCCGCCGGAGCGCAACAGGGCCGCGTCGGCCGACCACCCCAGTACCGCGTGGTGGTGGCAGTGCGGTTGCACGACTCCCCGCACCCCGGCGAGGGACGGCGGCGTCCATTCGGACGTGTCACCGAGCAGCTCGGCCAGCGTGCGGGTGGCCGCGGCGAGCGCGAAGGCGCGCGGATCCGACGGCAGCAGCTCGGTCACGTCCTTGCGCAGGACAGCCGTGCAGGACGGCTCCAGACCGACGACCGGGATTCCTTCCGTGAGGGCGGGCCTCAGCGCGTCGAGGGTTCGGCACAGCCGCCGCTTCGCCGCGTCGAGCTGTCCGGTGGAGATCCATGTCAATCCGCAGCAGACCTGATCGTCGGTAATCCGTACTGAATAGCCGGCGGCTTCCAATACGCGCACCGCCGCGCGGCCCACCTCGGGTGAGAAGTGCTCGGTGAAGGTGTCCGTCCACAACAGCACGGGGCGGCCCGGCGCGGTGGGCCGAGCGGCGAACCACTGCCGGAAGGTCTGCTCGGCGAACTGCGGCAGCGGGCGCCGGTCGTCGATGCCGCCCAGGCGCTTGGCGGCGCGCGACAGCGCGGGCGCCGCCAGTGCGCGGTTCACCAGCCGCGGCGCCCGCGATGCGACGCGCGCCCAGCGGGGCAGCCAGCCGAGGGAGTAGTGAGCCGGCGGGCGCAGCCTGCGGCGGTAGCGGTGGTGCAGCACCTCGGCCTTGTAGGTCGCCATGTCGATGCCCGTCGGGCAGTCGGATGCGCAGCCCTTGCAGGACAGACACAGGTCGAGGACGTCGCGTACGGCCTCCGAGCGCCAGCCGCGGACCAGCGAACCGTTCGCCAGCTCCTGCAGCACCCTCGCCCGCCCTCGCGTCGAGTCGCGTTCGTCCTTGGTGGCCAGATAGGACGGGCACATGACCCCGCCGCTGCCGGTGGTGTCGGCGCGGCACTTGCCGACTCCCGTGCAGCGGTGGACGGCCGTGGTCAGGTCGCCGCCGTCGTGCGGGTAGGCGAACGCCAGGCCGCGGGCCAGCGGGCGTGCTGCCGGCAGCCGGAGGTCGGCGTCCAGGGGAGCCGGGTCGACCAGAACGCCCGGATTGAGCAGGCGCTGCGGGTCGAAGATCCGCTTCACGGCCCGGAAGAGGTCGAGCGCAGCGGGCGAGTACATCCGCGGCAACAGCTCGCTCCGTGCGCGCCCGTCCCCGTGCTCGCCCGACATCGAACCGCCGTGTGCGGCCGCGAGATCGGCGGCCTGCTCGACGAACCGACG
Source organism: Jatrophihabitans sp. (assembly GCA_025924515.1). Classification (GTDB taxonomy): domain Bacteria; phylum Actinomycetota; class Actinomycetes; order Mycobacteriales; family Jatrophihabitantaceae; genus JAICIE01. The sequence goes on from JAICIE010000042.1 coordinate 6,784, forward strand.
CAAACGCCGGGCGCCCTCCCGCAGCGGGAAGTCGATGCGGACGTGGACGCAGCCGTCGCCGAAGTGCCCGTACAAGAGCCCGTGCAGGCCGTGCCCCCGCAGCAACGCCTCGAATTCCCGGAGGTAGGGGCCCAGCCGCTCCGGCGGAACCGCCGCGTCCTCCCAGCCGGGCCATGCGGGCACGTCGGCGGGAGTTCGCCCGCCCAGTCCCGCCCCGTCCTCGCGGATGCGCCACAGCGCCGCCGCGCTCGGGCCGTGAACGACGACGGCCTCCAGGCAGCCGGCGTCGGCGATGAGCTTGTCCGCCGCGTCCCGCGCCGACGAGGGGTCCGGCCCGGCGGTCTCGACGAAGAGCCACCCGTTGCCGCGGGGCAGGTCGGGCACGGCGGCAGCGCCGCGGCGGCGCCGCACCACCTCCACGAGCTGCGCGTCCATGCCCTCGAGCGCCACCGGGTTGTGCGGCAGCAGGGCTGGCACGGCATCGGCCGCAGCGGCCATGTCGGGATACCCGAGGACGGCCAGCGCGGTGGCCGGCGGCGCGTCGACCAGCCGCACCGTCGCGCGGGTCATGATCCCGAGGGTCCCTTCCGTGCCGGCGAGGAACCGGGCGAGGTCGGCGCCGTGCTCCGGCAGCAGGTGTTCCATCGAGTAGCCGGACACCTGCCGGGAGAAGCGCCCGAACTCGGTCCGGATCACCGACAGGTTCGCGGCGACCAGCCGCTCCAACTCGACCCCTCCCGGCCCGGCCGCCGCGAGCCCGGCCCGATCGAGCCGCTCGGCCGCCAGCGCAGTGCCGTCCGCGAGCAGCAGCCGCTGGGCGACGACGTTGTCGGCGGTCCGGCCGTAGCGCAGGGCTCGCGCGCCGCAGGCGTTGTTGCCGATCGACCCGCCGATCGTGGCTCGGGAGTGCGTCGACGGGTCCGGGCCGAATCGCAGCCCGTAGCGCGCGGCGGCGGCGGTCACCGTGTCGAGGACGGCGCCGGGCTCGACGACGGCGGTACGCCCCGCGGGGTCGACGGCCAGCACCCGGTTGAAGTGGCGGGAGAAGTCGAGCACGATCCCGGCGCCCACAGCGTTGCCCGCGATCGAGGTGCCGGCGCCTCGCGCGGTGACCGGCAACTGCCGTCCGCGGGCCACGTCGAGCACCGCCGCGACCTCGTCCTCGGCGCGAGGGAAGACGACGACGGCCGGGGGGAGGCGGTAGTTGGACGCGTCGCTGCTGTACTCGGCGCGCCGGCGGGCGCTGTCGTCGACGTGGCCGACGCCGGCCCGCCGAAGCTCCGCGGCCAGGCCGCGGGTGCGCAGCAGCCGGCCCGTCCTCACCTGGTCATTGTCCAGGACGGCTTCACGCGCCGGCTCACACATGGGCGAGCCGGTGTCGGCCGGGTCCAGTGAGACGACAGCTGTTGGCTCAGAAGGTCGAGCGGAAGTACGCCGGAGGGGGCGTGCCGTCGACCAGCAGGGCAACTGCGGCGCGAGCGGCGACCGGGCCGACGAGGTTGCCGGTGCCGCTGTAGCCGCCGACCGCGACGATGCCGTCGTCGACCGCGATGCACAGCGCGCGCCCGTCGGTGGTGAAGCCCACCGGCGCGGCCCAACGGTGCTCCACGGTGACCGGCGTTCCGGCGAACCGAACGGCCAGCCGGTCGAGGTAGCGCTGCACCGGGTCGGTCGGTACGGAATCGGTCGTCCACTCCTGCGCCGTGAACCGGTCGCGCCCTCCGCCGACGAACAGGCGGCCGTCCGGCGTCTGCTGCGCGTAGTCGTAGCCGTACCGGCCGTAAACGGGGCAGGGCAGCCGCCCCGGGGCGGCCGGGGCGGTTGCCAGCATCTGCAGCCGCGCGGTGCGGGTCATGCCGGCGAGCTGCGGCAGGATCACGTCGAGCCGCCCGTCGACTGCCACGACGACCACCCCGGCCTGCACCGTGCCGCCGACCGCCTCGACACGCCCGGGCGACAGCTTCAGGACGGGCGTGCCCTCGTAGAGCGCTGCTCGGTCGGCGAGGGATCCGGCGAGGGTCACGGCTCGGACCGCCGGGTTGACGGCGCCGTCCCGGGGCTGGAACAGCCCCTGACCGAGCGGACCGTCGTAAATCTCCGCGGCGATACCGAGCCGCCGAAGCACCTCCGCCTCCAGCCGGCACAGCTTCAGTTCGGCCGCGCGCTGCGCCGACTCGGCCTCCGTCTCGGCCGGTCCCGGCAGGCCGGCCAACCGGATCGACCCCGGCCGCCGGACGACGCCCGGCCCGAGGACGTCCTCGAGATGGTCGAGCTCCCGCAGGGTTGCGGAGAACAGGTCCACGGCGACGTGCTCACCCCACGCCGAGGAGGCCTCGTACATCGACTCCCACGGCCCGGCGACCAGGAACCCTCCGTTGCGTCCGGCGGCGGCCGCCGCGACGCGGCCGGCGTCGAGGCCCACAACCGACAGCCCGCGGCGGAGGAGCTCGTCGACGGCTGCCAGGCCGGACCCGCCGAGCCCCACGACGCAGGCGTCCGCGGCCAGGTCGCGGTCGAGCGAGGGCAGGCCGCGCCAGGACGCCACGCGGTCGTCGACGTCCCATCCGACCGACTCAGCCATCGTCGCCCTCCTGCCTCGGTTGTCTGCGATCGCAGACGGGGCCCCGTCGCGACAAGGTCATACCCTGACGCCCATGGCACGAGTGCCGGCCGCGGCAGAGGCCGCCGCAATCCTGCGCTACCTCGCGCGGCAGGCCGGTCCCGTGCCGGCGGGCGCGGTGAGCCGGGATCTCGGGTTGCCGCGCTCCACCACCTACCACCTGCTGTCGACCCTGCAGGACAGCGGCTTCGTCATGCACCTGCCGGAGGACCAGCGCTACGCCCTCGGCCTCGCCGCGTACGAGCTCGGCACGGGCTATCTGCGCCAGGCGCCCTTGCAACGGCTCGCACGGGTGCCGCTGGCCTCGCTGGTCGACCGCACCGGCTTCAGCGGGCATCTCGGCGTGCTGCACGGCCGGGACGTGCTCTATCTCATCGAGGAGCGCGCCCACGGCCGGGCGGCGCTCGTCACCGACGTCGATGTGCGGCTGCCCGCCTCGCTGACCGCGTCGGGCCGCGCCATCCTGGCCGGCCTCCCCGGCGCTCAGGTCCGCGCGCTGTTCGCCGGGCCGTCGGACTTCGTCGTGCGCACCGGCGCGGGACCGCGCACACCGTCGGCGCTGCGGGGGTTGCTCATCGAGGCGCGCCGCGCCGGCTACGCGCTCGAGCGTGGTGAGATCAGCAAGGCATACTCGTCGGTCGCCGCGGCGGTCTGCGACCACACCGGGCACCCGATCGCCGCGGTCGCGTTGACCTTTCCCGACCACGAGGTCGACCGCGAGCAGCTCGACATGCTCGCTGGGAAGGTCGTCGACACGGCCCGTCGCCTAAGCCGGCGAATGGGCGCCACTCCCTGACTATCAGGTTTTCTCAAATCAGGAATTAGGGCAGCGCCAGTTGGCTCTTGCCCAACACGACGATGCCGCTGTCGGACACGTGGTAGCGCGATCGGTCGGTGGCCGGGTCGACGCCGATGTGTGCGCCTTCGGGAACGACGACGTCCTTGTCGAGGATGGCTCGGCGGACCACCGCACCGCGGCCGATCTGCACGCCTTCCATCAGAACGGAGCCCTCGACGTATGCGCCGGCGTTGAGCCGCACATTGGGCGAGATCACGCTGTGCCGGACGGTCGCCCCCGAGATGATCGTGCCCGACCCGACCAGCGACTCTTGCGCGATGCCGCCTTCCACGAACTTCGCCGACGGCAACTGCGGCATGTTGGTGTAGATCGGCCACTGCTGGTTGTAGAGGTTGAAGATCGGGTGAACCGCGACCAGGTCCATGTGCGCGTCGTAGTAGGCGTCCATCGTGCCGACGTCGCGCCAGTATCCCCAGTCGCGCTCGGTCGCGCCGGGCACGTCGTTCTCGGTGAAGTCGTAGACGAACGCCTCGCCCTGCTTGACCATCATCGGCATGATGTTCGTGCCCATGTCGTGCACGGAGTCCTCGTCCTCCGCGTCCTGCTTCAGGGCCTCCAACAGCACGCTGGTGGTGAAGATGTAGTTCCCCATCGAGGCGTACGCCTGGTCGGGATTGTCGGGAAGCCCGGGTGGGTCGGCCGGCTTCTCGAGGAAGCCGTGCACCCGCTTGTCCAAGCCAGCGTCGATGACGCCGAAGGCGGTCGCCTCGCTGCGCGGCACGCGGATGCCCGCGACCGTGGCGCCCGCGCCGCTCTGGATGTGCTGGGAGATCATCTGGCGCGGGTCCATGCGGTACACGTGGTCGGCGCCGAAGACGATGATGTAGTCGGGCTTGTCGTCGTAGATGAGGTTCGCCGACTGCAGGATCGCGTCGGCGCTGCCGGTGTACCAGCGCGGCCCGAGGCGCTGCTGCGCCGGCACCGGAGTGATGTAGTTGTCCAGCACCGTCGACATCCGCCACGTCTGCGTGATGTGCCGGTCAAGGGAGTGCGACTTGTACTGCGTCAGGACGCAGATCCGGAGGTAGCCGGCGTTGACGAGGTTGGAGAGGACGAAGTCGATCAGGCGGTAGGTGCCGCCGAACGGAACCGCCGGCTTTGCCCGGTCGGCCGTCAGCGGCCACAGCCGCTTTCCCTCGCCCCCGGCCAGGACGATGCCAAGGACCCGCGGCTCTCGCGCCATCCTCAAACCATATCCAGTCCGCCTGACCGAATCCCAGGCAACGATCAGGAACCCGCTGCTGCGGGGCACCGGTTCCGGTCTAGCCTCTGAGAATGCGCGTCGCCGTGATGACCCGCGAGTACCCGCCCGACATCTACGGTGGCGCCGGAGTCCACGTCGAGTTCCTCGTGCGTGAGCTGCGCAAACTGCTCGACGTCGAGGTGCATTGCTTCGGCGCCGACCGTCCGGAGCCCGGGGTGCACGCCTACGAGCCGCCGGCATCGCTGAAATCCGCGAACGCTGCGATTCGCACCCTGGCCGTCGACCTCGAGATGGCGGCCGCCGCCGACGGCGCGGACATCGTGCATTCGCACACCTGGTACGCCAACCTGGGCGGCGTTCTCGGCGCCTCCCTGCACGGAGCCAAGCACGTCTTAACCGCGCACTCACTCGAACCGAGCCGGCCGTGGAAGGCGGAGCAGCTCGGCGGCGGCTACACGGTCTCGTCCTGGGCCGAGCGGCAGGCTTACGAGAACGCCGACGCCATGGTCGCCGTCTCCTACGGGATGCGCGCGGACATGTTGCAGGCCTATCCCTTCGTCGACCCGGCGAAGGTCCACGTCATCCACAACGGCATCGACACCACCCTCTACGCGCCGTCGGAGGACGACGCGATCCTGGACCGCTACGGCATCGACCGCGGCCGCCCGTTCGTCCTGTTCGTCGGCCGGATCACCCGGCAGAAGGGCCTCGCGCACCTGCTGGCCGCCGCGGCGAAGTTCGATCCCGAGATCCAGTTGGTCCTCTGCGCCGGAGCGCCGGACACCGCCGAGATCGCGACCGAGACCAGCGCCGTGGTCGACGGCCTCAGCCGGCAGCGCACCGGCGTCGTGTGGGTGCAGGAGATGCTGCCCCGTACGGAGATCACGCAGCTGCTGACGGCGGCGACGATCTTCGTCTGCCCGTCGGTGTACGAACCCCAGGGCATCGTCAATCTCGAGGCGATGGCCTGCGAGACGGCCGTCGTCGCGAGCGCTGTCGGCGGCATCCCCGAGGTGGTGGCCGACGGATTGACCGGCATCCTCGTGCCCTACTACAGCGTCCCGGTCGAGGAGTTCGAGGCCGGCATCGCCACCGCTGTCAACTCGCTGTGCGCCGATCCCTCCCGAGCGAAGACGATGGGATCAGCCGGCCGCGAGCGTGCGGTGCACGAGTTCGGCTGGGACGCCATCGCCCACCGCACGATGGAACTGTACGAATCCCTGCTCACCTGAGCGCAGTGGCGAACCAGGGCAGGACGGCCGCGGCCGTCCGCGTGCCCGGGGCGACCTCGGTGAAGCCGCCGTCCTGCACCACCGGGACGCCCGAGCGCACGGCCGCGTCCCACTGCGCCGGCGCCGCGGGCCGGACGGCAATCGGAAAGCCCGCGGCCCGCCAGACGGCGCGGTCGCTGGCAGCGGACGCCCGCCATCCGAGCTGTGCCGCGTGGCCGGCCTGGGCCATCTGCTTGCCGGTCGACATCGGCGCGTAGGGCGTCAGCAGGACGACCGGCGTGCTCGTCGGCACGGCGCCCGGCGCGGCGCTGTCCGAGAGCTCCGTGCCCCCCACTTGCAGCCGGGCAAGTTCCGCCGGCCACCCGTCGACCGCGACCGGAGGGAAGACCCGCACCTGCGCGGTGCGGCGCTCGACGGTCAGCCCGGGCAACGTCTCAGCGCGGCGCCAGTCGGCACCTCGTGCCCGCCGCACCACCTTCCGGATGCGCTCGCCGTCCCATGCCCGCAGCACATCCCGCCAGCCCGGCTCATCGGCCGTGAGCATGAGCAGGACTGCCCGGGCGGCCGCCTCGAGCGCGTCGGTGCGCTCCGGAGGCCGGGTCCGCTCGATGCGGACCACGAGCGGCAGGACGAGCTCGCTCACGCAAGCGACTCGAGCCAGCGGAGGAGCAGGCGGGCGCCGAACCCCGTGGCGCCCTTGGCGAGGATCCCGTCGTCCTCACCCGACCGGGCCGGGCCCGCGATGTCCAGGTGCGCCCACGGCAGGCCGCCGGTGAAGTGTCGGAGGAACAGCGCCGCGGTGATCGCACCGGGGTTTCCGGGCGCGTTGTTCGCGTCGGCGACGTCCGACGCGAGCTGAGCTTCGTAGTCCGGCACCAGCGGCATCCGCCAGAGCGGCTCGCCGGCCTGAGCCCCGGCAGCGACCAGCTGCCCGGCCAGCTCGTCAGTGGTCGCGAACAACCCGCCGGTGCGCTCGCCGAGGGCCGTCTTCATGGCACCGGTCAGGGTCGCGACGTCGACCAGGACGGCCGGCTGCAGCCGCGCCACGGCGTAGGCGAGCGCGTCGGCGAGCACGATGCGTCCCTCGGCGTCGGTGTTCGTGATCTCGCTGGTGCGCCCGCCGACGTGCCGGACGACGTCACCGGGACGGTAGGACCCGCCGCCGAACGAATTCTCCGCCGCGGGGACCAGCGCGGTGACCCGTATCGGCAGCTTCGCCTCGGCCACCGCCCGGAGCGTCGCCAGCACCACCGCTCCGCCGGACATGTCCGTCTTCATCGGCCGCATGTTCTGGCCCCGCTTGAGGTTGAGCCCGCCGGTGTCGAAGGTGATCCCCTTGCCGACCAGCACGACGTGCGGGCCGCCGGCGGCGCGGCGCGGGCGCCATCCCGCCTCGACCAGTCGCGGCGGCGAACCCGCCCCGCCGCCCACGGCCAGCGTTCCGCCGAACCCGTGCTCAGCCAGCCACTGCTCGTCGCGGACCTCGACCGAGACGCCGGCCGGTTCCAGATCGCGTCGCGCCCGATCGGCGAGCCAGGCGGGCGTCTTGGTGGCAGCCGGGGTGTTCGCCAGGTCGCGGGCCCACACGGTGGCCCGCGCGGCCCGCAGGCCGCGGTCGAGGGCCGCGGGGTCGTCGGCCGCGGCGATCTCGACGGTGCGCTGCGGTTCGGGTCGCACCAGCGAATACCGGTAACCGCCCAGGACCAGGCCCTCCACGTAGGCGGTCAGCCGCTCGCCGGACAGACCGGGGCGCGCCAGGGACGTCCTGCCTTCGGGCAGCGCGCGGGCCAGGTCCGCCGCGGCGGCGCGGACGGCGGTGGGATCGGCGGGCTCCTCCGAGGACGGAGCGGCTCCGGACGCCGGTTCCGTGACCAGCCGCACGTCAACGCTCATGCAGGACTCCTCAACGCCAGGCGACCTGTTCGCTCTGTCGATTTCTCCTTATCGTCGAGGACGTCTGCGAGCGAACGTCGACCGGCCCCGGGCCGCTCGGGGCGGATCCGGGGCCGGTCGGCGTATCGGGCCGAACGCCTCAGCTGACGACGTTTTTCAGGGCATCACCGAGCGCGCTGGCCTCGTCGGGTGACATCTCGACGACCAGCCGGCCACCGCCCTCGAGCGGAACGCGCATGACGATCCCGCGTCCCTCCTTGGTGACCTCCAGTGGGCCGTCGCCCGTCCGCGGCTTCATGGCCGCCATGCGTACCTCCTCGGGAGCGCGGAATGCGCTCAGTGCGATCAGCGGTGAACAGCAGGTCCCATTGTCCCGCATCTCAGGCGGGCGACCCAACTCCGGGTGCCGGTAGCGTCCGGGTGCGACGGGGACCGATCTCCGCAGGAAGGGCCGGCCCATGGCTGACGTGCTGATCGTCGAGCGCACCGACGGGGTGGCGACGCTGACGCTGAACCGTCCGGAGACGATGAATTCGTTGTCGGTCGAGCTGAAGCAAGCCCTCGGCACCGCCGTCGACGCGGTCGCGCGGGACCCGTCCGTGCGTGCCGTGGTGATCACGGGTGCGGGCCGCGGCTTCTGCGTCGGGCAGGACCTGCGGGAACATGCGGCGCTGCTGGAGTCCGGCGACCCGGCCCCGCTGAGCACGGTGACCCAGCACTACAACCCGGTGATCAGCACGCTGGCGGCGATGCCGAAACCGGTGATCGCAGCCGTGAACGGCATGGCCGCCGGCGCCGGCGCCGGGATCGCCTTCGCCTGCGACTTCCGCCTCGCGTCGGCGGGTGCCGGGTTCCTGATCGCCTTCGCCAATGTCGGGCTCAGCCTCGACAGCGGGGTCTCGTGGACCTTGCCCAGGCTCGTCGGCGCCGCGCGCGCGACGGCGCTGTGCCTTCTGGCCGAGCCGGTCAGCGCCGACGCAGCGCTCGAGATGGGCCTGGTCAACGCCGTGGTGGAGCCCGACCGGTTGACCGCCGCCGCGCAGGAGCTCGCCGGCCGCCTCGCAGCCGGACCGACGAGCGCCTACGCGGCGATCAAGGCGTCGATGGCCTTCGGCGCCACCGCTTCCCTGGAGGAGACCCTCGCGAGAGAGGCCGAACTGCAGAAGGCGATGGGCGCGACAGACGACCACCGAAACGCCACGGCGGCATTCCTGGCCAAGCAGCAGCCGGTGTTCACCGGCCGGTAGCGCCCGGTCCCCGGGCAGGTCGGCCACCAGGCGGGGTTTCCGGACCGTCCGTCCGCCAGCAGCCGACGACGTGGTCGTCGACGATGCCGGTCGCCTGCATCAGCGCGTAGGCGGTCGTCGGTCCGACGAACCGGAAGCCGCGTCGTTTCAGTTCGCGAGCCATCGCGACCGACTCGGCCGAGGTCGCCGGCACCTCGGCGAGCGAGCGCGGACGAGGCCGGGACACGGTCGGCGCGAAGGACCACAGCAGCTCGTCGAGACCGTCCGGCACCGCGTCGCGGACGGCATGGGCGTTGGAGATGGCCGCCGTGATCTTCGCGCGGTTGCGGACGATCCCGGGATCGGCCAGCAGCCGCGCGACGTCCTGGTCGTCGAAGTTCGCGACCGCGTCGACGTCGAAGCCGGCGAAGGCGGCCCGGAACGCCGCCCGCTTACGCAGGATCACCAACCAGGACAGCCCGGATTGGAACGCCTCCAGGCAGAGGCGCTCGAACAGCGCGGTCTCGCCGTGCACGGGCCGCCCCCACTCGTCGTCGTGGTAGGCCGCGTACTCGGGGCTCGACGCCCATCCGCAGCGGATCCGATCACTCGGCGTCGGCGGCCTCAGCGCTCACCTCCACCGGTCCGGCGCTCAGCTCGTCGCGCAGTCGCAGGATCTCCGCGTCGCGCACCCGCAACTCGTCGGCGACCCGGTCGAGGAGCAGATCGGTCTCGGCGAAGCGGTAGCCCCGAACCGCGACCGGCAGGCGCAGCTCGTCGATGTCGTCGCCGGTCAGCCGACGGTGGGACGGGAGCTCCCAGGGCGGCTCGTCGCGGACCGCCGGAGCGATCTGCTCCCCCGCAGGCAGCACCCGCGCGATCACCACGAACAGCACCGCGGCGACCAGCACGGCGAGCGCGGCCCAGAGCAGCAGGGTCAGCACGCTGGCATGGTGCCACGCGCGGCTGTCAAGGGTCGTGGCCTCCGGACCGCCCCCGAGGCTCCGGAGTGCGCCCGGTCGTGCCCGACCGCGGTCGGGTCATCCGGTCAGGAGCAGGAACGCGTCCTCGACGCTGCGGGCGTGCCCGAGCCGGTCCAGCGCCTGCTGCCGCACGAACCCGGCCTTCTCCAGGTCGTCGAGGAACTGCCACAACGGGGCGTAAAAGTCGTCCGGATCCAGGACGACCACCGGCTTGGCGTGCATCCCCAGGTATCCGGACGTCCACACCTCGAACAGTTCCTCCAGCGTCCCGATCCCGCCGGGCAGGGCGAGGAAGGCGTCGGCGCGCTCGTCCATCAGCCGTTTGCGCTCGCGCATGGTCTCGACGACGACGAGCTCGTCCGCCTCGACGTCGGCGACCTCGTACGGCACCAAGTGCTCGGGGATCACGCCCACGGTCCGGGCGCCGCCGGACCGGGCGGCCCGGGCCAGCGCGCCCATCATCGACACCCGCCCGCCGCCGGACACGCGGCAATGGCCGCCCGCCGCCAGTCGCGCGCCGACGTCAGCGGCCAGCTGCAGATAGCGCGGCTCGATCCCCTCGGACGAGGCGCAGTACACGCAGATCGCGGCCACGATCAGCAGTCGAGGGCTCCGCCGCGGGCATTCTCCGCGACCGCGCGCAGCTCCAGGCCGGCCTGGGTCGAGAGCTCCTTGTCGGCGTCGACGATGCACTGGACGATCTCGTCGACGTCGTCGAGCACGTGGACGAGGTCGAGATCCGCCGCGTTGATCTTGGCTGCGGGCAGGACCGTCCCGCGCAGCCAGTCCAGGAGCCCGCTCCAGTAGTCCGTGCCCCAGAGGACGACCGGGAACCGGGTCACCTTGCGCGTCTGCACCAGCGTCAGCGCCTCGAACATCTCATCCAGGGTGCCGAACCCGCCGGGCATGATGACGAAGGCCTGCGCGTACTTGACGAACATCGTCTTGCGCGCGAAGAAGTAGCGGAAGTTGACCCCGAGATCGACCCAGTCATTGAGGCGTTGCTCGAAGGGCAACTCGATACCGAGACCGACCGACACCCCGCCGGCCTCGGACGCGCCGCGGTTGACCGCCTCCATCGCGCCCGGGCCACCGCCGGTGATCACGGCGAACCCGGCGCGGGCGAGCGCGGCGCCCAGAGCCATCCCCGCGGCGTACTCCGGATGATCGGGCGGGGTGCGCGCCGAGCCGAAGACGGACACCGCCGCCGGCAACTCGGCCAGCATGCCGAAGCCTTCGACGAACTCGCTCTGGATGCGCAGGACGCGCCATGGGTCGGTGTGCACCCAGTCGGAAGCGCCACGGGAGTCGAGCAGCCGTTGATCGGTGGTGCTGGCCTGGATCTGATTGCGGCGCAGCACGACCGCGCCGCGCTGATGCTCCCTCCGCCGGCGGATGTCCGTCACCCGCCGAGCGTACGAGAGGCTTGTTCCTCCCGCCCGTCGACGGACGGGTGCCCTCCCGGCCGAGGTACCGCGGCGACCAGCCGCGCGATGTGGAACCAGGGTGAGCATCGCAAGCAACGGTCTCAACGGCGTGGCGCTCCGCCGGGCGCGCGTGGGACGCCGCACCGGTTGAACGCGCTGTGAGAACCGACGCAGCGCTGGGAAACCGCCCGGCGCGGTTCTACGGTGTCCTTAGGGCATCCCGCGTCGGGGGGAGTTCCATGACCATCCATCAGTGCCCCAAGTGCGAGCTGCGGTTCGACTGGAAGACCGAGCTCGACGACCACTGCTGGCACGACCACCCCGAGTTCCGCCACGAGTACCCGGTCGGGCACCCGTCGGCTCGCGACAAGCCCGGACACGCGGCGCCGGAACGGGTTGCCCCGGGCAGCGAGGACGGCTAGCGGCAGATCACCGCCCGGCCGCCCCCAGGAACCGCACGAGCGCCAGTTCGACGTCGCGGATCTGCTGCACCGAGACGGATTCCTCCGGCTTGTGCGCCAGGTTCGGGTCCCCGGGCCCGAGATTGACCGCGGGGATGCCCAGCGCGCCGAACCGGGCGACGTCGGTCCAGCCGAGCTTCGCCCGCGCTGCGCCGCCGACCGCGTCGACCACCGCCCTGGGCAGCGGCCGATCCAGGCCGGGACGGGCAGCCGGCGCCGAGTCGACCACTTCGACGTCGAAGCCGTCGAACACCTCGCGGACGTGCGCGACGGCGTCCGCCTCGCTGCGGTCCGGCGCGAACCGGAAGTTGACCGTGATCACGCAGGAGTCCGGTACGACGTTGCCCGCAACTCCGCCGGACACGGCCACGGCGTTCAGGCCCTCGCGGAACCGCAGTCCCTCCACGGACACCTCGCGGGCGCGGTAGTCCGCCAGGCGAGTCAGGACCGGAGCCGCGGCGTGGATCGCGTTGGCGCCGAGCCACGACCGGGCGCTGTGTGCCCGCACCCCGGCGGTGCGCACGAGGACGCGCAGCGTCCCTTGGCAGCCGCCCTCCACCACTGCCCCGGTCGGCTCGAGCAGCACGGCGAGGTCCCCCGACAGGGCATCGGGACGCTCACGCGCCAGCCGTCCCAGTCCGTTGCGCGACGCCTCGACCTCCTCGCAGTCGTAACACACGACCGTGAGGTCGACCTCCGGGCGCAGCGCGCCGGTGCCCACCAGGCAGGCGACGCGCAGCAGCACGGCGACACCGGACTTCATGTCCACGCTGCCGCAGCCGGACAGCAGGTCTCCCTCCCGCCTGGAGGGGACGTTGCCGGCGATCGGCACGGTGTCGAGATGTCCCGCCAGGACGACGCGCTGAGCGGCGCCCCGATCGGTGCGCCCCAGAACGACGTTGCCGTCGCGCTGCACGGTCAGAGCGGGGCAGCCGCGCAGCGCGGCCTCGACCAGGTCGGCGATCTCGCGCTCGGCGCCGGACACGGAGGGGACATCGACCAGGGCGGCGGTCAACGCACCGACGTCAGCGGTCAGATCCAGCACGCAGCGCACGGTACGCGAGCGCGGGGCCGGCCGAAGTTCGCCCGCTACTGTTGCCCGGGTGAGCGATCGCAAGGCGTGGGGATTCGGCCTCGCGACGTCGGACGCCCGCGGGCGGGTCCTCGATGCCTGGTTCCCGTCGCCGCAGTTGGGCATGGCGCCGCGGGCGGCCGGGCCGGATCACCGACTGGTCGCGCAGACCGGTCGGCACGGCACCGCCGGCGACCGCAACGTCCGGCTCGACATCGTGCTGGAGCAGGTCGACCTCGAGGCCGCGCCGGTGTCCGCCCCGGACGTCTATCTGCGCCTGCACCTGCTGTCGCACCGGCTGGTGCAGCCGAACACCGTGAATCTCGACGGGGTGTTCGGGCTGCTGCAGAACGTCGTGTGGACCAGCGTCGGGCCGTGCTCGGTCGACGACTTCGAGCAGCTGCGCATCGACCTGCGCTACAAGGGCCCCCTGCACGTCCTGAGCATCGACAAGTTCCCGCGGATGGTCGACTACGTCGTCCCGAGCGGGGTACGGATCGCCGACAGCGACCGGGTGCGGCTCGGGGCGCACCTGGCCGTCGGCACGACCGTCATGCACGAGGGATTCGTCAACTACAACGCCGGCACTCTCGGCGCCTCGATGGTCGAGGGACGAATCTCCGCCGGGGTCGTCGTGGGTCACGGCTCCGACGTGGGCGGGGGCGCCTCGATCATGGGCACCCTCTCGGGCGGCGGCACCGAGCGCATCACCGTCGGTCGGCGGTGTCTGTTGGGCGCCAACTCCGGCATCGGCATCTCGCTCGGCGACGACTGCGTGGTGGAGGCCGGTTGCTACGTCACCGGCGGGGCCAAGGTGACCCTCGTTGACGGACGGGTCGTCAAAGCACGCGAGCTGAGCGGCCGGTCGAACCTGCTCTTCCTCCGCAACAGCGTCACCGGCGCGCTCGAGGTGCGGGCCCGGGCGGGCAGCACCGTGGCGCTGAACGACGCGCTGCACGCCAACGCCTGAGGCGATGGCGGTTCGCACCTCCCGCTCCCGGCGCCGGGCGCGGTTGATCACAACGCTGCTCGCCGTGGCCGCGCTCGGGCTCGGCGGGTACTTCGCCTCGCGGGCGCTCTACAGCGCCACGCAGGAGCATCTCGGCTACGACCACTGCGACGTGGGTCGGTACGAGCTCGACCCCGACCAGGCGTCGGTGGCGGCGACCATGGTCGGCGCGGTGCGCAAGTTCCGTCCGCCGCTGCCGGAACGGGCCGCCGTCCTCGTCCTCGCCGCCGGCCTGCAGGAGAGCAAACTGCGCAACCTCGCCCCCGGCGCGGGCGATCGCGACTCGGTCGGCGTGCTGCAGCAGCGCCCGTCGCAGGGCTGGGGACGCGGCCGGGCGGCCGTGCTCACCGACGTCGGCGAGGCGACCCGTGAGTTCCTCGCCCACCTGGTCAAGGTCCCCCGATGGCGGACGCTCCCGCTCGCCACGGCGGTGCAGGCCGTCCAGATCTCGGCCGATCCCAGCGCCTACGCGCGGCACGAGGCCGAGGCGCAGGCCCTGGCCGACGCCCTCATCGGCCGGACGCCTGCGGGCATCACCTGCTCCTTCGCGCCGCCCACCGTGGTGGCGCCGACCGCCACGGTGGCCCGGCTGCTGCGCGCCGATCTGCCGGTGAACCCGCCTCGGACGACGCCCACGACGGTGACGGTCCCCGGCGCCTCTTGGCAGACCGCGGCGTGGCTGGTGGCGCAGGCCGACCGGCTGGGGATCGAACGCGTGGACTACGCGGCGCGATCCTGGACCCGCAGCGAGGGATGGCGCAGCTCGTCCGCAGCGTCCAACGCAGTCGCCGCGACGATGTACCGGAAGGCCTAGCCGGTCAGTGCTCGCCGGCCTGCGGCGGCAGGTTCTTGATGAACTCGGGGTCGTTCTCGGTGCGGCCGACCTTCGATGCGCCGCCGGGCGAGCCCAGGTCGTCGAAGAAGTCGACGTTGGCCTGGGTGTAGTCGTGCCACTTCTCGGGCAGGTCGTCCTCGTAGAAGATCGCTTCGACGGGGCACACCGGCTCGCACGCGCCGCAGTCGACGCACTCGTCCGGATGGATGTAGAGCATCCGTGCACCCTCGTAGATGCAGTCGACCGGACATTCCTCGATGCACGCCTTGTCGAGGACGTCGACGCACGGCTCGGCGATCACGTAGGTCACTGCTGGTTCCTCCGGTGCGGGATGACTTCGGTTCCGCAGGCTACTGTGCGGTCCGTGATCGAGCCTAGTTGGGTCGGGCGGCGGGTGAGCGTGCGCCGTACCGCCCTCGCAGGCTCGGACGGCCCGCCCCGCTACAGCGACGTGGTCGGCGACCTCATCGCGGTGGATCCGCGCGTCGCCGTGCTCGACACGGCTTCGGGGTTCGTGGAAGTGCCGGTGGCAACCGTCGCCGCGGCCCGACTGGCCGTGCCGTCGACCGCGGACGAGCTGGCGCTCGAGGCGGTGGCGGCACGCGGGTTCCGGGCGCCGGACACGGCCATGGTCGGTGGCTGGCTGCTCCGCGCAGCCGGTGGCTTCACCGGACGCGCGAACTCGGTGCTACCGCTGCGGGCTGCCGGCATGCCGCTCGATGACGCGCTGGGTGTCGCTTCGGCCTGGTACGCCGAGCGCGGCCTGCGGTTGCGGTTCCAACTACCCACCGAGGCCCGGCGGCTGCTCGACGCGGAGCTCGGCGAGCGCGGCTGGCCCGCCAGCCCCGACGTACACGTCTACGCCGCACGCCTGGACATGCTGAGGCTGCCGGAGGAGGCGGGCGGCGCGGCTCGCATCGAGCTGGCGGACCGTCCGGACGAGCAGTGGTTCTCGGTCTACCGAGGCGGAGCGGGCGCTCCCCCGGCCGCCCGGGAGCTCGTGACGAATCACGACCAGGCGGTGTTCGTCTCGATTCGCGAGGACGGGACCACGGTCGCGATCGGCCGCGGCGCCGTCGACGACGACTGGCTCGGAATCACCGCCGTGGAGGTGGTGCCCTCCTGGCGGCGCCGAGGGTTGGCCACCGCGGTCGTTGCAGCGCTGCGCCGGTCCGGTCGGGAGGCGGGCGCGGTGCGCGGCTATCTGCAGGTCAGCAGCGACAACGCCGCGGCCGTCGCGCTCTACGAGCGCCTGGGCTTCTGGTGCCATCACGACTACCGGTATCGCACCGAACCCGACTGATCGGCCGCGCGGCGGGGAGTGCGGCGCGAAAGGACCGCGAGAGTGGCGATCCCGGCGACCACGCCGCCGAGCAACAGGCCGTAGAAACTGTATTCCTGGTCGTTCTCGGCCAGGACGATGACATCCCCCTCCGGACGCACATACATGGTGAGGACCACGACCGGGACGAACCAGCACACGAGCGCGACAACGCCGGCCCCTATCCGTGCCGCACCGCGGGCGGCGAGGGCCGGCAGCGCGATGTTGCCGACGACGGCCCCGGCGGCAGCGACCGGGATCAGGTTGGCTCCGACGTAGAGGGGCACGAACAGCACGTCGAGCACGCCGAACAGCACCGCCGACAGACACGCGAGGACGGCGGCGAGAATGCCGGCCCATCGGTCGAGACGCTGGCTCGGCGCGGTCATTCCGCCAGGATCCCGGCGAACAGGTCGGTCTCCCGACCGTGCTCGCCGCGCTTGCCGTCGGCGCCGCCGCGCACTAGGCGGTAGTACTCGACGCTCAGCAGCTCCATCCCGATGTTGTTCGACAGGGCGTAGAACGGTCCGTCGACGGCGATCTGGGTGGCGTGGGCGCGCATCGCCGCGTTCTTCGCCGCCGCGAAGGGACGGCCGTCGATCTCCGTGGTGACGAGCTCGTCCGGCGTGCCCATCGGGAGGTCGTCGGCGCTCTCCACGCCGTCGAAGAACTGTTCGTGCTCGCTGCCCCGAAGCGCTTCGATGCCACGTTGCAGCACCGACCGGGGCAGCGCCGCCCAATAGATCTTCTCGATGCGCCACGGGTCGCCGCGGCCGTCCGCGTCAGCGGCATGCTCGGCGGCGGCCATCGCCACCCGGTGCGCCATGATGTGGTCCGGGTGTCCGTATCCGCCGTTCTCGTCGTAGGTCACCAGCACCTGCGGCCGCACCTCGCGGATCACGTCGACGGCCTGCCCCACCGCCTGGTCGAAGGCCTCCGGATCCTTCGCGCACCGCCAGAACGCGCGCGGGTCGTCATTGCCGGCGCGGCCCATCATGTCGCTGTCGCGCCACCGCCCGGCCCCGCCCAGGAATCGGTGGTCGCGGACCCCGAGGGCTCGCATCGCCTCGGCGAGTTCGGCGATGCGGTATCCGCCCAGCTGGTCGGCGCGGTCTGCCGCGATCCCGGCGAGCTCCGGCACCAGGACCTCGCCCTGCTCCCCGAGCGTGCACGTGAGCAGGGTGACGCGGGCGCCCTCGGCGGCGTACCGCGCCATGGTGGCGCCGGTGCCGATCGTTTCGTCGTCGGGATGGGCGTGGACCAGGAGCAGCCGGCGCAAGTTCACCGGGACTGAGCCGGGCCGCTCACCGCAGGGGGCCCTCGAAGTCGTTCGGACGTGCCGGGTTCGTGAACAGCGGCGTGTCGCCGGGCGCGGGGCCGCGATCCGGCGGCGACGCGTCCTCGACCTCGGATCGGGAGCGCTGGTCACCGGCGGCCGTGGAGTCCGGGGGACGGTTGCCGTCGGGCGACGGGCGGTCCGACGCGCCCGTGATCCCTTCGTCCTCGGCGACCGCGAGGTCGCGCCGCACCTCGGGGAAGTGGCAGTGCACGAAGTGCCCCGGCTGCTTGGCCTCGAACACCGGCACCTCGTCCCGGCACCGCGCGCGCTCGCTGTCGTCGAGGACCTCGCGGTATTTGGGGCAGCGCGTGTGGAACACGCAGCCGCTGGGGGGGTCGATCGGGCTGGGCAGGTCGCCGACGAGCAGGATCCGCGCGCGGCGGGCCTCCTTGGCGGGGTCGGGCACCGGTACGGCGGACATCAGCGCATGCGTGTAGGGGTGCATCGGCGCCTTGTACAGCGTGTCTCGGTCGGTGAGCTCCATGATCTTGCCCAGGTACATCACCGCGACCCGGTCGGAGATGTGCCGGACCACCGAGAGGTCGTGCGCCACGAAGATGTACGCCAGGTTGTACTCGGACTGGAGGTCCTCCAGCAGGTTGACCACCTGGGCCTGGATCGACACGTCGAGCGCCGAGACCGGTTCGTCGCAGACGATGAGCCGGGGCCGCAGCGCGATCGCGCGGGCGATTCCGATGCGCTGGCGCTGCCCCCCGGAGAACTCGTGCGGGTAGCGGTTGTAGTGCTCCGGGTTGAGGCCGACCCGTTCCATCAGCGACTGGACCTCGGACTTGATGCCCTTGTCGGTCTTGACGCCCTGGATGCGGAACGGCGCGCCGACGATCGTGCCGATGGTGTGGCGGGGGTTCAGTGACGAGTACGGGTCCTGGAAGATCATCTGGATGTCGCGGCGAAGCTCACGCATCCTGCCGCGGTTGAGTCCGCTGATCTCGCGGCCGTCGAATCGGATCGACCCGCTGGTCGGCTCGATGAGTTTCGTGACGGTGCGACCGATCGTGGACTTGCCGCAGCCCGACTCGCCGACCAGACCGAGCGTTTCCCCGGGCCCGACAGCGAAACTGACGCCGTCGACCGCCTTGACCGCACCGACCTGCCGTCGGATGACGACCCCGCGCTTGATCGGGAAGTGTTTCTTGACGTCCTGGATGACCAGGAGGTCGTCCTGGGCGCCGGGACGCGCTCGTTCGTCCTCGGTCAGCTCGGTCGCGGCAGCGCTCATCAGGTCTCCTCGCCCGTCACAACTTCGGCGAGATTTCGTCGGCGAAGATCTTGCGGCGGTCCTCGGGATAGAGATGGCAGCGTACCGAGTGCCCCGGCGCCGCCTCGAGAAGTTGCGGGTGGACGGTGAAGCACTTGTCGCCTTCGACCCGCGGTGAGTAGGCGCAGCGGGGGTTGAAGACGCAACCCTTCGGCACCCGGATCAGTGACGGCGGCTGTCCGGCGATGGGGGTGAGCCGCGCGCGGCGCTCGCGATCCATCCGCGGCATCGAGCCGAGCAGTCCCCACGCGTACGGCATCTCCGGTCGGTAGAAGATGTCCTCCACCGATCCGGTCTCGACGCATTGGCCGCCGTACATGACGACGACGTGGTCGCAGCTCTCAGCCACCACCCCGAGGTCGTGGGTGATGAGGATGATCGCCGATTCGAACTCCCGCTGCAGGCTCTTGAGCAGCTCGAGGATCTGCGCCTGCACCGTGACGTCGAGCGCGGTCGTCGGTTCGTCGGCGATCAGCAACCTCGGGTTGCACACGAGCGCCATCGCGATCATGGCGCGCTGGCGCATGCCACCGGAGAACTGATCCGGATAGTCGTCGACACGCTAGTCCGGCTGCGGGATGCCGACCCGGCGCAGCAGTTCGATCGCCCGCTCCCGCGCCTGCGCC
>JAICIE010000043.1 GCA_025924515.1 Jatrophihabitans sp.
ACGGTCTTCAACGCGCCGTTCTCCAACACCCGAAGCGTCGTCGAGCTGGCGATCGCCGAGATCATCGCGCTCACCCGTCGGCTCACCGAGAAGAACTCCCTCATGCACGACGGGGTGTGGGACAAGAGCTCTGACGGTGCGCACGAGATTCGCGGCCGCACCCTCGGCATCGTCGGTTACGGCAATATCGGCACCCAGCTGTCCGTCCTGGCCGAGAACCTGGGAATGCGGGTGCTCTTCTACGACACCGCCGACCGGCTGGCGCTCGGCAACGCGCAACGCTGCATGTCCCTGCCGGAGCTCCTGCACCAATCCGACGTCGTGACGCTGCACGTCGACGGCCGGGCGTCGAACAAGAGCATGTTCGGTGAGGACGAGTTCGCGGCCATGCGTCCGGGCGCGCTATTCCTCAACCTGTCGCGCGGGTTCGTCGTCGACTACGCCGCCCTGCGGCGACGGATCGAGTCGGGCGCGATCGCCGGCGCTGCCGTCGACGTGTTCCCGGTCGAGCCGAAGGGCCGCGGCGACGAGTTCCGTTCGGAGCTGCGCGGCCTACCGAACGTCATCCTCACTCCGCACATCGGGGGATCGACCGAGGAGGCACAGCAAGACATCGGCCGCTTCGTCGCCGGCAAACTGCGCGACTTCGTGCTCGACGGCGCCACGGCGATGAGCGTCAACCTGCCCGGCCTCGCGCTGCCGCAGTACCCCGGCACCCAGCGACTGATCATCATTCACCGCAACGTTCCCGGCGTGCTCGCGACGATCAACGGCGTCTTCGGCGAGCACAAGGTGAACGTCGAAGCGCAACTGCTGGCAACCCGCGGGGAATTCGGCTATGTCGTGACCGACCTCGACGCAGCGGCGACACCGGACGCCATTGCTGAGCTCGAGGCGCTCCCCGAGACGGTGCGGCTGCGGCTGCTCTGAGCCCTCCGTTCCCCGCGCGCAGGCCGCGCCTCGCCCCTCGCTGGAGGCGCGCACGTCCATCCCGTCCTGTCCTGGGACGGTTCTCCGGGACGGAGGACGTAGGACCGGGCGGATCACCGCGCCCTGCTACGCGGATTTCGTTGATAAGGGGTCGGCACGCGACAGAAGATCCGGTAGACAGCGAGTCCCAGGCACCCTAGGTTCCTGATGTCAGGGCGCGCGACACAGCGCGCGGGGAACGGGAGGGAACCTATGGTCCGTACGAAGATTCTGGTCGGCCTGCTCGCCGGCGCCGCCGCCGCGGCGAGCGTGGTCCCGGCTGCGTCGGCCGCAACGGCCGCCGATCCGGTTCCATCAGGAGCAAAGGTCGTCACGGTCACGATGACGGCGTCCTCGATGGCGCTCAGCACAGACTCGATCACAGCCGGTAACACGGTGTTCAAGGCCGTTTCGGGCGACGGCAAGGACCACGAGCTCCAGATCGTCCGGTTGCACAGTGGGTACTCGCTGCAACAGTTCGGCTCGGACATCGGCAAGGCCTTCGGCGGGGACGTCGCCGCAATCCGACGGGTCGACTCGCACGCGTCCTTCCGTGGCGGCGCGGAGACCCACTTCCGCCCCGGGTACATGTCGGTGCCGTTGAAGGCGGCGACCTACTACCTCCTCGACCAAGACGGTAACTCCGTCCGGAAGCTCACCGTGACCGGCGCGTTCCAGCACCGCCCCGCACCGCAGGCGCAGGCCACCATCACGGCATTCACCTATGGGTTCGGGCTGAACGGGGCGCTTCCGCACCAAGGCTGGATCCATGAGCACGACCAGAGCGACCAGCCGCACTTCTACGTGTTCAACCGGGTCAAGGCGGACACCACCTATCGCGAGGTGAACAGCTACTTCAAGTCGGGAGCCCAAGGCCAACCGTCCTTCGCACTGCACGCGAACGTCAGCTCCGGCGTCATCTCGCCCATGACCGGACAGAACTTCTACCTCGACATGCCCGCGGGCCGCTATGTAGTCATGTGCTTCTGGCCGGACGACGACACCGGCATGCCGCACGCCTTCATGGGCATGTGGAAGCTGATCACGCTGCGCTGATCCTGGGCCAGCGAAGAGGGCCGGAGCTCGAGGCTCCGGCCCTCTTCCAGGTGATGTGGGTGCGCGACCACTCCAGAACGTCGGCGAGCCTGCGCTCGGGCGGGTCCTCGCCGACCCGACGGGGCAAGGTGGCTGCGCTGCGACAGACAGATCGCACTATCCGGCTGCGCCGAGCTGAGCCCTGGTGGCGGGCCGGGCGCTGGCTGATCCGGTTTCCGGTTGCGGCGGTTACCGGCCGGTAATATCCTGCTACGTTACTGGTCGGTAACTTCGCCGGGAGGGCCGCGATGAGCCACTTCAAGAGCAACCTCCGCGACGTCGCCTTCAACGTGTTCGAGGTCTTCGATACAGCTGCCCTGCTCGGACAGGAGCCGTTCGGCGACCTGGACGAGCAGACCGTGCGCGGGATGCTCGCCGAGGTGGTGCGGCTCGCCGAGGGACCTCTCGCCGCGTCCTTCGCCGCGGGGGACCGGACGCCTCCCGAGTTCGACCCGGACACCTACTCGGTGCGTCTGCCCGCCGAGTACAGGAAGTCCTGGCAGGCCCTCGTCGACGGCGAGTGGTGGCGGTTGCAGGCGATCCCCGAGCTGGGTGGCCAGCTAGTCCCGCACACCGTGGCCTGGGCGGTCGCGGAGCAGATCCTCGGCGCCAACCCGTCCCTGCACATGTACATGGCCGGCGCGCCGTTCGCCGGGATTCTCTATCGGAACGGCAACGACACGCAGAAGCGAATCGCCCAGTTGATGATCGACCGCGGGTGGGGGTCGACCATGGTCCTGACCGAGCCGGACGCCGGATCCGACGTCGGCGCGGGCCGCACCAAGGCCATCGCGCAGCCGGACGGGTCTTGGCATTTGCAGGGCGTCAAGCGCTTCATCACATCGGCCGAACAGGACCTGACCGAGAACATCATTCATCTCGTCCTCGCCCGCCCGGAGGGAGCGGCCCCAGGCAGCAAAGGGCTGTCCCTGTTCGTCGTTCCCAAGTACCACTTCGACCTGGGCACGGGAGAGCTCGGTGAGCGCAACGGCGCATACGTGACGAACGTCGAGCACAAGATGGGCCTGAAGGTTTCCACCACCTGTGAGCTCCGGTTCGGGGAGATAGCCGGTATTCCCGCGCAGGGCTGGCTCGTCGGCGACGTTCACGACGGCATCGCGCAGATGTTCCAAGTGATCGAGAACGCCCGGATGATGGTCGGGACCAAGGCGATATCGACGCTGTCGACCGGATACCTGAACGCGGTCGATTACGCGAGGACGCGCGTTCAGTCGGCCGATCTCACCCGCTCGACCGACAAGACCGCCCCACGGGTCACGATCATTCATCACCCGGACGTGCGGCGCAGTCTCATGCTCACCAAGGCCTACGCCGAGGGCCTGCGCGCGTTGGTCTACTACACCGCCGCGGTGCAGGACCGGATCCAGGTCGCGGAGCACCAGGGCCGCGGCGCCGGGCTCGACGAGGCCATCAACGACCTGCTCCTGCCGATCGTGAAGGGGGCCGGTTCCGAGCGGTCGTACGACCAACTCGCGCAGGCGCTCCAGATCTTCGGCGGTTCCGGATACCTGCAGGACTATCCACTGGAGCAGTACATCCGCGACGCCAAGATAGACACCCTCTACGAGGGCACCACCGCCATCCAGGGCATGGACTTCTTCTTCCGCAAGGTCGTTCGGAACAAGGGTGCCGCGCTCGGTGCCATCTCGGCAGAGATCGCCGCATTCCTGACCTCTATCGAAGGCGAGGGCCGGCTCAAGGAGGAGTGCGCCGCGGTGCAGAACGCGCTCGAAGACTTCGGCGCGATGGTGGCGGCGATGATCGGGCAATTGGTCACGAGCCAGGAGGACGTGCGGAACATCTACAAGGTCGGCCAGAACACGACCCGTCTGCTCCTGTCAGCAGGAGACCTGATGGTGGGCTACCTGCTGTTGCGTCAGGCGTCCGTCGCGCTGACGCGACTCGACGGCAATGGGCTGACGGCGGCCGAGCGCGCGTTCTACGAGGGCAAACCCGCAGTCGCACGATTCTTCGCACTGACAGTCCTGCCCGAGTTGTCCGCGCGCCGGGTTGTCGTCGAGGCAACCGACAACTCCCTGATGGACGTCCCGGAGGCAGCGTTCTGAACCGATGCCTCGGTAAGGTCGATCCGATGGACCGCTGGATCGATCTGCAGGGTGCGGCCAACGTCCGTGATCTCGGCGGTCTCACGACCGCCGACGGCCGCGCGGTGCAGCCCGACCGGCTGATCAGGTCCGACAACCTGCAGGAGCTCACCGCCGACGACGTCCGCCGCCTGGTCGACGGGCACGGGGTCCGCACCGTGGCTGACCTGCGCTCCGACGTGGAGGTGGCGGCCGAGGGACCCGGCCCCCTCACCACGGTCGACGAGGTCCGCATCGAGCACCTGTCACTGTTTGCCGAGGTCGGCGACACGACCGACGCCGCCGCCGTCGATCCGGACGGCAACGGTCCTGTCGTCCTGCCCTGGCAGACCGAGGACGGGCGGGAGCGTTCGGCGCAACGCGGCGCGTCCGGCGTCTACCTCGGTTATCTGGATGACCGCGGTGATTCCGTCGTCGCCGCCCTGCGGCTCGTCGCGCACTCGCCGGGCGCCACGTTGGTGCACTGCGCCGCCGGCAAGGACCGCACGGGCGTCGTGGTCGCCATGGCGCTCGCCGCCGTCGGCGTGCCGCCGGACCAGATCGTCGACGACTACGCCAGAAGCGCCGACCGCATCGAGCAGATCTTCGCGCGACTCGCGGCGTCCTCGACCTATGCCCACGACCTGAAGGACGCCTACATCGATCGGCACACTCCGCGTGGCACCACGATGCAGCACATGCTCGAAGCGCTCGACGAGCAGTACGGGGGCGCGTCGGCGTGGCTGCGGGCGCACGGCTGGTCCGACGCCGACGACGCGGCGCTGCGGCGCAAACTGCTCGACCCCTGAGCGATCCCGGACCGCAATCAGATCGGGCATTGTCGAACGCCGCCCGGCCCGGTAGCTTCTCGCGCCAATAACGACCGGCTCGAGGAGCAATCATGTCGCATCCCGCCAAGACGCTGGAAATCCACGTGGCCAGCGCCAGCACCCGGGTGTCTGGCGCTGACGTCAGACGGATGACCGACGCCGTCGCCAAGCAAGTGCGCGAACACTTCGCGCCCGCCTGGGAGATCCCCGTCAATCCCGTGAGGTTCATGGCAGATCCGAACGAGAAACCGGCGACGGGTGCGGTTTTGACCGTGGTCGACAACCCAGACCAGGACGGTGTCCTGGGTTGGCACACCGAAGGCGACAACGGCGTCATCTACGGATACGTCTTCGCCGCGCCCGTCCTCGACAACGGGGGAGCGGTGCTGAGCGGCGCGCAGTACACCGTGTCGGCGACCCTCTCCCACGAGGTGCTGGAGACCATCGCCGACCCGCACGTCAATCTGTGGGCGACCGGGCCGGACGGCTGGGTCGTCTCACAGGAGGTCTGTGACCCGGTGGAGAACGCGAGCTACGACATCGACGGGGTCTCGGTCAGCGACTTCGTGACGCCGATGTGGTTCGACATCCAAGCCCCACCCGGCACGAAGATGGACTATCTCGACCGCGTCAGCACGCCGTTCGCGATGGACCAGGGCGGCTACTACGTCCGGTTCAAGGGCGGCAAGCCGACCCAGGTATTCGGGGACGAGGTGCCCGAATGGCGGCGGAAGACCAAAGAGCACGGATATTCGCGAGCGGGGCATCTCGCCGACATGAAAGTGCTCGAGCGAAAGGGCTGAGCTCGAGGCGGTCCGTGTCCGGCGGTGCGCGCATACGGTGGGTCGATGCCCGTCTTGCCCGGCCACCGGCCGCCGTTGCTGCTCGAGATCGACCTCACCACCCCGCTCGTCGACGCGGCCGGCGACGATCGGCTGAGACGGCTGCGATCCCGGGGCCGCGCGCAACTCCGCCCGACCCTGCGCGCGCTGCACGAGGCCGCCAGCGACCGGCCGGTGCGCGGACTGGTCGCCAAGGTCGGTGGGCCGCTGCCCTGGCCGCTCGCGCAGGAGCTGCGCGTCGGCGTGCGCGCCTTCGCCGCCAGCGGCAAGCCGACGATTGCGTGGGCAGAGAGCTTCGCCGCGACCGCCCCGTACGTCCTCGCCTGCGCCTTCGGTGAGATCTGGTGCCAACCCGGTGGCAGCCTGGGCCCGCTGGGTGTCGGGATCGAGACGACCTTCTTGCGCGGCGCGCTGGACCGGCTGGGCCTCGAGCCCGAGATCGACCAGAGGCACGAGTACAAGAATGCCGCCGATCGGCTCACGCGGTCGGGCTTCACCGAGGCGCATCGGACGTCGCTCGAGCGTGTCGCCGCGTCCGTGTTCGAGGACGCGGTCGCCGACATCGCGGCAGCCCGCGAGCTTCCGGTCGACCGGGTACGCGAACTAGCCGACGCCGGCCCGCACCTCGCGCGGGACGCTGTCGAGGCCGGCCTCGTCGATCGGCTCGGCTACCGCGACGAGGTGTTGGCTTCCATCCGGGAGAAGACCGGCGACGCGACGCTGCTCTTCGCCGACCGCTGGTCGCCGCCCCGGCGCCCGCTCCGCGCGGTGCGGCGGCGCTCGGCCACGGTGGCTCTGGTGGAGGTTCGCGGGACCCTGGTCCAGGGCCGCGGCCGGCGCGGCCTGTTCGGTCGGCAGGCGGGCAGCGACACGGTCACCGCGGCCTTGCGCGCGGCGGGGCGCGACAAGCACGTCCGCGCGGTCGTGTTGCACGTGGACTCGCCGGGCGGCTCAGCGGTCGCCTCGGAAGCGGTCTGGCGCGAGGTCGTTCGGCTGGGGGACGAGGGCAAACCCGTCGTCGCGGCGATGGGGTCGGTGGCCGCATCGGGCGGCTACTACGTGTCCTGCCCGGCGGACGTGATCCTCGCGCTGCCGGCGACCCTGACCGGATCGATCGGCGTGTTCGGGGGCAAGGTCGTCGTGCGGCAACTGCTCGAGCGGTGGGGGTTGACGACCGGCACGGTGCTCCGGGGCGACCGGGCGCTGATGTTCTCACCGCGCCGGTCCTTCTCCGACGGCGAACGGCAGCGGTTGGCCGAGAGCCTCGATGCGATCTACGACGACTTCGTCACCAAGGTCGCGGACGGCCGGAACCGTCCTGTCAGCGAGATCGAGCCCATCGCGCGCGGGCGGGTGTGGACCGGGCGAGATGCACTGGCGCACGGCCTGGTCGACGAACTCGGTGGCCTGCGCGACGCCGTCCGGATCGCGCGGCTGCGGGCCGGGCTTCCGGAAGACGCGCCGGTGCGCCGGACCGGACACGTCGCGTTGCCGGCGCGCCTCGGACGCCCGCGCAACAGCGACGACCCGCGCGCCTGGCTCGCGTCCGTCCTCCCCGATCGGGATGAGCTGCTGCGCGATCCGTCTAGCACCCAGTTGATGCTTCCGCCGCTGCGGTTGGTCTGACTCGCCGGGTCAGGCCGGTTGGGGCGATCCCGAGGCTTGCCGTCGAGAAGGAAGAAGCCGGCCATCAGGCCCGCCATGAGCTGGGCAGGACGGTCACCAGCCGGATGTCCTCCTTGTCGCCCGCTGTCAGGACCGGTTGTCCCCGTCGGGTCCGGGCTGCTTACCAGGGCTCCTGCCCGAAGATCGGGGCGGCCGCCGAGTCCTCGAGCGGGGGAGCGGCGGAGGGTAGGTTCGGACCTGCCTGGAGGGCTCGCCTAGTGGCCGATGGCGGCGGTCTTGAAAACCGCTAGGGCGCGGAAGCGTCCTCGTGGGTTCGAATCCCACGCCCTCCGCTGTGTGATGTCTCAAGACATCGGAAACGGCTGAACCTGCGGTGTGTGGGTTCGGTGGTTACTTGTTTGGTCGTGTCCGCCCGGTGGGTTGGTAGTCGCGGCTGGCGGCCATGTCCGGATGGCTCGCGATGCCGCTTAGGGCGGGCGCAGCAATTACCCGGCGTTGGTCTGCATCAGTTCATCGGCCGCGAGGGATGCGTCAGCGGGCTTCGGCGAGTTGTTCGCGGTCGGCGGCGAGTTCGCCAAGGGCGCGGGTGAGGGCGTCGGCCGTGCCGTTCTCGACCAGCCGCGCGAACAGCGGGTCGGTGCGGGCGAGTGTGTGCAGGTCGTCGAGATGTGCGCTGATCCGGGCGGTCACGGCGTCGAGCAGCTCTGGCAGCGGCCCTGTCCAGCCGTAGGCGTGCAGGAGTCTGCGCAGCCGGCGCGGACGTGCGGCGAAGTCGGTGAATCCCTCGGCGCGTACCACATCACGGGCATGCAGCGGCACCCACGAGAACGCCACGAACGCCAAATCCCAGTTCGGCGGACACGGCGCGGCGAAGTCCCAGTCGATGAAACCGACCAGCTGCCCTGCACCATCCGGGGCGGCTCGCCAGACGGCGTTGTACGGCGCGGCGTCGTTGTGCCCGATGACGTCGCCGGGTCGCCACGGCCGCGTCGACGAGCGCCACACCGCGCCAGCGGCAGGGACGAAGTCGCGCACCGCGTCGTGGTAGCCGCGTAACCAGCGACCCACTTGGACCAGGGCCGACTCGGAGTGCAGCCACGCCGGCCACGGCCGGGTCGCGCCGACGGTGGCACCGGGCAGGAATGTCAACACTTCCCGGCCTTGATCATCGACGCCGCGCACTCGAGGCGCACCGGCGAATCCGCGTCGCTCCAGATGCCGCAGCAGCGCGTGCACCGACGGCGTCCACGGACCAGTCGCTCGGCGCACGGTCCCGTCGACGAGTACCGCCCCGCCGGCGTTACCACCTGCCAGCGGTTGCTCCACCCAGCCAGTCTGACAGTCCCGACGAATCGTGCTCGTGCAGACCGATGGCGACCGGGCGTCCGCTGACAGCGGCAGATCCGGACCGATACCTCCGGCCGACTTGCACCGTCGAGTGGCGAATAGGCGGCACTTCGAATGCTCGCTCGGGGCGCCTCTGCTCTCGACTGCCGATAGTCGCGCTAGCGCAGGTGCGGCAGTGTGCCCTGTGGATCGAGCCTCGGTCGCACCCGTTCGCCGATGCGCGTGAGTGCGGCCACGTCCTGAGAGCTGAGCGCGTCGAAGATCAGCTCGCGGACCGCGCGGACGTGCCCAGGAGCGGTAGCCGTGATCTTGTCGAGGCCGGATGGCGTGAGGGTGGCGTTGGTGGCTCGGCCGGTGCCGCCGGTGCAACGGCTACGGGTGAGGTGGCCCCGCTGCTCTAGCCGGGCTGCTGCGTGCGATAGCCGCGACAGGGACGCGGACGTCCTAGCGGCGAGCTCGCTCATTCGCATGGTCCGATCCGGTGCACCCGATAGCGCCGCCAGGACCATGTAGTCGAAGAAGGTCAGCGCAGCGTCGCGCTGGAGTTGTGCGTCCAGCAGCGCGGGAAGTCGGGTCATCAGCCCGGCCAGGGCGAGCCACGCGTCGAGTTCGCGCGCATCCAACCAACGGACATCCTCGACCGTTGACCCATGCCGCGCGCTCATGAATGCCACGGTACGACGTCGAACTTGACGGTTCAAGTAATTGGATCATAGGGTTGACCGTTCAACAAGTAGGAGGACGACCGCGAAGGCGCTTGCAATCAGCGCGCGTGACACCCAGCCCGCCGTGCAGGAGGTCCCACAGCCCGAGCCCGCAGCTGGCGAGGTTCTGATCGCGGTTGATGCCGCCTCGGTCAACGGCTTCGATCTGCCCGTCGCGGCTGGCTACGTGTGGGACATGCTCCCGCACGAGTTCCCCGTCGTCCTGGGCCGCGACCTCGTCGGAACCGTCACCGCAGTCGCAGACGGTGTTGACACCGTCCGCGTCGGCGATCGTGTCGCGGCCGTCATTCCGGGCATGGGTCTTGGCCCGCGCGCCGGCAGCCTGGCGGAATACGTCTCCGTTCCCGCGACAGCGGTGGCCCGCGTTCCTGAGCAAGTCGACACCCACGCCGCCGCCGTCATCGGTCTCGCCGGTATCGCCGCGCACGATGCAGTCACCGCGCTCGACATCCAGCCGGGCGACAGGGTGCTCATATCCGGCGCTACTGGCGGAGTCGGTTCCATCGCTTTGCAACTCACCGTCGCGGCCGGAGCCACCGTGATCGCCACCGCCCGCGCAGGGCAGGAAGAGGACTATGTTCGCGGCCTAGGTGCCGCGCACGTCGTCGACTACACCGGCGACCTGGTCTCCGACGTCCAGGCTGTCGCAGCCGACGGTGTGGACAAGGCGCTGCACGCTGCTGGCGATCCGGCCGTCCTCGGCAAGATCATGCGCGCCGGCGGCACCGTCGCCTCGACGCGCGCCGCGACCAACGAAGCATTAGGCAGAGACGACGTCACGGTCGCACCGATCATCGCGGCCGCGACCGGCGGGAAGCTGACACGACTGCTCGACCAGGTCGCCGACGGCCAGGTGCGAGTCAACGTCGACGCGACGGTCCCGCTCAACCGCACCGACTACGCGCTCAAACTTTTCACCGACGGCACCCTCGGCAAGGTGCTCGTCACGCGCTGGCTGGAGTCGGCACAGTAGGAGCCGTTACAGCGCGCCGAAATTTATATCCAGACGCTCAGGTTCCCTTTCGGCCGCGAAATGCGCTATGACCCGTGATCGCGAAGGCCAACGCGGTCGAAGGTCCAGAAGGTGTCGTTGTAGACGACTGCGCCGACCATCCACGGCCGCCAGCACGGCAGGATGGCTACCTGAAAGCCGGGATCCGGGATGCGCGTGGACGGGGCGGTGAAATTCTGTGCGCTACCGCGCTGCCAGCCAAGGGGCGCGTAGTAGCCGGGGTCCCCCTCGAGAAAGACCGCCGGTACCTCGAGGTTGTGTGCGTGTTCGAGCGCCGCGTGGCACAGCGCCCGGCCGATGCCACTACGTTGATGGGCTGGCTCAACGCCCAACGGGCTCAGAACGAGGGCATCGACGAGGCGTAGGTCAGCGTCGATCCAGCCGGCGGACAGCTGCACATGCCCCACGACCGTCCCCCCGTGTTCGGCGATCAGCGCGGCGCCTCGCTGGTCCGCTCGTGCCGCGAGAGCCTCGGCCAGGTCGGCGACCTCCCCCTCGTCGCCAAACGCGTTGGTCAGCAACCGCCGCACGGCAACGGAGTCCTGCGGACCCTGTTCTCGGATGACCACCAGTGGAGCGTAAGAACGGGCATCGGACATGACGACCGAGAATCGCCCTGCAGACCTGTCCGCGGCCATGTCCGGATGGCTCAGCGTGCAACTCCAGGGAGAGAGCACCATCTCCGTGACGCCAAGCCGGCGTGTGCGGCCGCGCCCGGGGGCGGCGCGGCGGCCCGGCTCGTGGTGTCGGTCAGCGATTGATCAGCGGACGGCAGCGGGGGGCCCGGCGAAACAGGGTCCGTCGGGCCTGGCCTTGCTGGCGGTGGCGTAGAAGTACCGCCAGCCGATCTTGCGAACCTCGGCGTGCCATCCAAGGACTGTGAGCCGAGCACGCAGGTCTGGCTCGTAATAGACCTTGACCGCGCGGTAGCTCTCGCCGCTGGTCAGCCGCCGCCGGACGGTGGGGGCGGGCTGACCCGCTGCTGCCTGCTCGATCGTTGACCCCGCGGGCAGCTCGTCGATGACAAATACTCGCCCGCCAGGGGTCAGGCAGTTCGCGACGAGCGCCCAGAAGGCGTCGAAGCGCTGAGGTGGCACGTGCGACAGCCACGCCGCGAAGAACACCAGGTCGTAACGCTGCTGCGGATGCCAGGCGAAGAGATCGGCCCGCACCAGCGATACATGTGGCTTGTCGACCCGCTGCCGGCAGATGGCCAGGGCTTCTGTCGAGGAATCCACTGCGGTTACCGTGCTCGCGTGCCGGGCGAGCTCGCCTGTCCACTGGCCGGTGCCGCACGCCAGCTCCAGTACCCGGCCGAAGGGCGCGTGCGTCTCCAGCGCCGCCACCAACTGCCGCCGTGCGCCGGCATCGTGACCCTCGTCGAGCGGGTACGTCGCGTCGTACTCGTCGGCGCGTGCGCGGTAGTAGGCGCGCTGCTCGGCCAGCAGCGCATCCAGCGCGTCATCGGACACCGCTACAGGGTGCCAGCCGGACTCAACCGTCCACGATTCCCGGCCGGCCTCCCGCCCAGCCGTTCCGCGAACCGAACGTCTGTCGGCATAGGCCTCGGAGAGCAGCTGCCGACTCGCCCGCTCCAAAGAACTCGCCCGATGCGGTACCGCGGTGACGGGGCCCACCTGGAAGCAGGTACAGCCAGCGCTTACTTCGCCTAGGACGAGGCGGGAGATGCACGGAGAATGACCATCTACATGATCGACACCCAGGAGGGCTAACAGGCGGCCATGCGACATCTACGCAACTGACCTCCGCCCGCGAGAGAGCGCCTCGCAGCGGGCGCGTCGTCCCATCCTTGGGACGGCACCGGGCATCCACGACTGGGCTCGTCGCCGTGGCCCGCGTGGTCAGGCTGCTCTCCATGCGATGGGGACAGGATGGGCCTGTGCCCACGCCCCGTGTCGTTGCCGTCTGTCGTGACGCGACCCATCGGTTCAGCAAGGTGCCGACCGCGTCGATCACCCTCGTGGCCGGGCTCGGTGTCCTCGGCGACGCCCACGCCGGGACGTTGGTGCAGCATCGCTCGCGCGTGCGTCGCGACCCGAACCAGCCCAACCTGCGCCAGGTGCACCTACTCCACTCCGAGATCTTCGACGAGGCCTGGGCCATGGGCTACGAGCTGCGGCCGGGCGATCTCGGGGAGAACATCCTCACCGCCGACCTCGACCTGCACGCGTTGCCGACCGGGACGCTGCTCGATCTCGGCGGACCCGTTGTGCGACTGACCGGCCTGCGCAACCCCTGCGCCCAAATCAACGCCTTCCGACCCGGGCTGCTCAAGGTTGTGCTGTCCCGTATGGACGGGACGCCGACCGACGAGCCGGCCCCGTCGACCGCCTCGCCCCAGTGCCCCAGCGCGCCTGTCATTCGCAAGGCCGGAGTGATGGCAGTCGTCGAACGCGGCGGCGACGTCATGCAAGACCAGCCGATCACAGTGACCCTTCCCGACACAACGCGCACGCCGCTTGCCCCCGTGTAGGCCTATCGGTGATCCGCATCAGAAAACACCGGCATGATCCGATCAGTGATGTCCCCTTGAATCAGGCACGTTGGTGCGCCTAAGTGCCGGAGGACGTTGTAGGCAGCGAGGACGTAATTGGCATGCCGGTCCAGGTTGGTCCGGGTCCGGTCGTATCGCATCGTGGTCCGCGGGTCGTGCCGGGCGGCGATCTGGGTGTCGCGCAGGTCGACGCCGGCGTCGAGCATCGTGGTGGCGAAGGTATGCCGGAGCATGTGCGGGCGCATCCGGGTGATGCGCACCCCGGCGACCTGTTGCAGGCGGTGCAACCGGCGGGTGGCGGCGTGCCGGTCCATCCGCCGCCCGGGCCCGGTTCAGCAGGATCGGCCCAGACAGCCGGCCCCCAACGGCGCGGTCGACGGCGCGGTGGCCATGTCAATTCAAGCTGGCCCCAGTCTGACGGCTCGAAGTGGCCCCCGTGTGTGTGACGCGCGGGGCAGACGCGAAGGTTAGTGGCAACGTCTTGACGCGCCGTGTGGGTAAGTGAAAACTAACTGTTCGTGGTGACTGACGGTTCATCGATCGCATGGGATGTTCTCGGCGATGCTTCGCGGCGGCAGATCGTGGCCGTGCTGGCTGAGGCGCCGCGTGCGGTCGGCGAACTCGCCGATCGTCTGCCGATTAGCAGGCCAGCGGTGTCGCAGCATCTGCGGGTGCTCAAGGACGCCGGTGTGGTGATTGACGATGTGGCTGGGACCCGGCGGGTGTATCGCGTCGATGCGGTGGCCTTGAGTGCGCTGAAGGACCAGCTGGACATCTTCTGGCAGCGGACCCTGGCCGGATTTTCCCAGGTCGCGCAGGCCGAGGTCGACCGCAAGCAACGCCGAGCGAAAGGGCGGAAAGCGTGAGTGAGGATTCGATCACGACGGTGCTGCGGTCGGTGGTTGTCCCGGTCGTTCCAGATGAGGCGTTCGCGCTGTTCACCGGCCGGCTGGGTGATTTCAAACCGCCGGAGCACAACATGCTCGCGGTCCCGATCGCCGAGACGGTGCTTGAGCCCCGGGTGGGCGGCGCGCTTTTGGACCGGGGCGCTGACGGCAGCGAGTGCCGGTGGGCTCGGGTGCGGGTGTTCGATCGACCCGACCGGCTGGTGTTCAGTTGGGACATCGGACCGACGTGGCAGATCGAGACCGATCCCGAGCGGGTCAGCGAGGTCGAGGTGCGCTTCATCGCCGACGGCAATGCAGCCACTCGGGTGGAGATCGAACATCGCCATCTCGACCGACACGGTGCGGGGTGGGAGGCGGTGCGCGGCGGCATCGCCGACGACCAGGGTTGGCAGCTGTATCTGGACCGCTTCGCTACGTTAGCCAGCGAGGCGACGCGCTGATGGCGCCGGTCACAGCCTCCATCGAGGTCGGGCGGCCCGCGAAGGAC
The DNA here is from genome assembly GCA_025924515.1 of Jatrophihabitans sp. GTDB lineage: Bacteria > Actinomycetota > Actinomycetes > Mycobacteriales > Jatrophihabitantaceae > JAICIE01. Next base: position 14,462 of record JAICIE010000043.1, read on the forward strand.
GTGTTCGACTACGCGGCCGACCCAAGCACGTTCCGCGAGTGGCAGAACGGCGTCGTGGAAGGCGATCTTGACGCGTCGCACCCCCGGCGGTCGGCGACCGCTGCGTGACCGTGCGCCGGATTGGTTTCGCCAACCGCGCCAACACTCCGCAGGTGACGGCGGTCGACCCGTCGCACCGATGGAGCATCCGAGGACTCGACGGACCAATCCGAGCCCGCGTCGATGTCAGCGTCGAGTCGCTGACCGATCAGCGATCGCGGCTGACGATCACGCTCGACTTCGACGGGCTCGACAAGCGGCCATGACCGGATCTGTCGGTTCGCCAAGTCGTCCATCTACGGCTGGGTTGACAGGGGCAGCTGGTATTCGACCAGCACAGCGTGCGGCGGGAAGGCACTCCGCGTGCGCTGGCCGGTCGGGGGCCAGCCGAGTCTCTCGTAGAAACGCCGGGCTCGGCGATTGGCCTCGAAGACCCGCAGCCGGAGATGGCTGCATCCGGCGGCCACGGTTTGCACCAACTCGACGAGAAGAGCGGCGTGCAGGTCCTGGGCGGTACCGGTGCCCCAGGTATGCAGGGCAGTGCCGAAGTGCAGCAGTTCGTTTCCCCGGGTGGCGGCGAACCCGATCAGCGCTCCGCTCTCGTCGACGCCGACGTACACGCGGGTGCCCGGATCTGTGAGTTCCTCGGCCCATCGCCGACGCACGGCTTCCCGCGGAAACGGAAACCGATCCTGCGGAAAAATGTTCGCCAGCCCGCCTACCGCTCCCTCCTCCTGAACATCGATCAGCGCGTCGAGATCGTCAAGGGCGGCCTCACGGACGACAAGCGCCATAGGGACGATCATCTCGGCTCATTCGGGTGCGGCAAAGTGCGACAGCCAGCCTGAACTCGCCGTTCGCACTGGCGCCGGCGGTCGCCAGTCGGCGCGCCCGTGCCGCATCCGCCCGGCCGTCCGACCGCGAGCTCCTCCGGGCGGCCACGTGCATCCTCTTATGGCCTCAGCACGTTAGCGGCAGCCGATCGCCTGCGGCGCATTCTGGTGATCATCGCGCCGTCCGAGGTCCGGCGAGATCCTTATCGGGGCGGTTGAATCGGCGCTCGTGCCGTCAAACCGTGCAGTGCCGGCACGCCGTTGACAATCACGGTGGACGGCGTCGCCAGGCCCGCCTCGACCAGGCGGCGGGCAGCGAGGGTCACGATTGTCGAGGTGGTTCCGAATCGGCGCGCGAAGTCGTTGAAGGTCACCGGCTGGTCGAGCCCCAAGCGGCCGTCAAGGACCTCGAGGATGTGCTGATCGATGGTCATCTTGTCCGGCCTTGCGCCATCGCGTCATGTGCCTGCCTGCACTGCCTGCGGCCTTGGCAGCCGGGAGACTCCGGCGGCAGGTCGATGAGCGGCGAGCGGGATTCGTCGGTGTGCATTGTCAGCGCCCAAGTGGCCCGAGTGGCGGCGGACCGGATCGACGTACGCCGAAGGCGGAACCGACCGAGTGTCAGCGATGAGTAGCCAGCGGTAGGCGTCACTCTACGCTGGCGAGATCTGTGCCGAGCCGCCGTCCAACGCACCTGGCCTCCGGCGCTGCGGATGACGCGTCGAAACTTCCGGCAGCCTTGAGGGCCGACCGGACACATAGCCCGGACATGGATGATTGGCGTCGGAGGAGGCGGTCATGGCCCTGCTGCATTACGGTTCGGACTTGCGGATCCGACTCGACATCGCGACGACGAGGCAGGTAATGGAGGCGGTTGCCGCTCACGCGAGCCGGGGTGGTTGGGTCAGCGCAACCGATACCGACGGGCGGGATTGGTCCTTCCTCGTGTCGGCCGGCATCCCGATCTGGATCACCGAAAGGGACTGACCCAGCCTGTTGACCATCCCCGGGGCCTTCATGTACGTGCCAAACGGCAACCGAACTTTCCGCCTGGCCACGGTCGAATCCGTCACGATCAAGTCGGCGTCGGATGCGACGCAGTCGCAGCCGCCGAGGCCGTTCGGGCACCCGTTGAACTTCGCCGACGCCGCCCGGCCATGAAGATGGGCGTCGGTTGCTGCAGACATGCCTCGGGGCAGACGCCGGTCACAGCCCGCCTTCGTGCCGGCGCAGGACAGCCCTGGCGATGACGAGGTCCTGCCACGACATGCCGACCGTCTTGACGACCATCGGCCGGTCGTCGGGCACCGCGACCGCGTCGGTGACGACGTCACGCATGCAGACGAGATCCCCCGGTGATAGGGCCTTTTCCGCGATCGCCATGACGACATCACCGGCTTCGCGCAACGCCGTCGCGACGTCCTCTACGACGACGGTGGCACGTGCCAGCAACACGGTGTCCAATTCGCGGGCATCCGGTTCGTGCGAGCCGATGGCGACGACCACGCAGTCGCTGCGCAGGATCCGGGAGTCGAACAGCGGCGTCCGAGCCGACGTCGCGCAGACGACGACCTGCGCCGTGCCCAGCTTGTCGAGCGCTCGGTCAGAGTCGATGCGGATGGCGTCCACCGGTGCGCGCGCGGGCTCGCGCACGAGGTAGGTGACGCAGCCGAGCGGGCGAACCGCGCCCAGCGTCGCGACGTGACCGACGGCCTGCGGCCCGGCCCCGATCACGACGACGTCCAGCGGCGACTCCGGCAGCCGACCGAGGAGGCAGGCGACGGACACCGCGGGGGTCCGCACCGCAGTCAGCGCGGCGCCGTCGATGACGGCCTGCAGGGTGAGCGTGTCCTGGTCGAAAAGGAGGTACACGCCTTGGATTCGCGGCAGCCCACGGCGCGGGTTGTCCGGCGCGACGGTGACCACCTTGATCCCGGCGGCGTCGGGTGTCTGCGACGGCATCAGCAAGAACTGTCCCGAGTGCAGGGCGACCGGCGCGCGGGCGACGTCGTCGGCCGGGTCGAGCCCGTCGCGGAGGGCGTCGAGCACGGCCTGCACGGCCGCGCGGTGTCCGAGCGCGGTCACCGCGGCTGCGTCCAGGTACTTCACCGCAGCACGAAACCCGGCACAAGCGGGTCGTAGGGATCCACGGTGAAGACATGATCTCCGGTCCGGTAGGCCATGCCGGTCACCCGGGGGACGATGGCCTGTCTGCCCCCGGGCCCGTCGACGGTGTCGAGCACGACGCCTGTAAAGGTGCTGCCCACAATCGAGTCGTGACGCAACGCTGTGCCGGCGGGCAGGCGGCCGTCGGCGGCGAGGACCGCGAGGCGAGCGCAGGTCCCCGATCCGCATGGTGACCGGTCGACCTCGCCGTCGGCGAACACGGTCACGTTGCGCTGGTGCACCTGCGACTCGATATCACCGAGTTCGTCGAACCAGATGGTGCCGTAGATCCCATTGAGACGCGGGTCGGCCGGGTGGACGGCGTGTGGGGTGTCGTTCAGCGCCCACTTGATCTGACGGCCCAGCGTGATCAGGTCGCCGAGCCGTTCCGGCGTGACGGACAGCCCGACCGCGGACGCGGGCACGGTCGCATAGATCGCCCCGCCGTAGGCCACGGTCACGAGGACGTCGCCGCGCGACGTCGACACCGCGGCGTCGCGCGCCACCACCCAGCTGGGCACATTGACGAAGTCGACGGCGACCACTCGGCCGGCTTCGCGGTGCACGCGTGCGGTAACCCGTCCGGACGGCACGTCGACCACCACGTCGACGCTGCCCGTTTCCGGGGCCGTTACCCGGCCGGTCTCGACGGCCCACACGCCCAGGGCGATGGTGCCATGCCCGCAAGCCGTCGAGAACCCGTCCTTGTGCCAGAACAGCACGCCGAAGTCGGCGCCGTCGTCGTCCGGCGGGACGATGAATCCGCCGTACATATCGGCATGGCCGCGCGGTTCGGAGCAGAGGACGGCGCGCAGAGCCTGCACGTCGCCGTCCTCGATCGCACGCGCGCGCCGCTCGGCCACGGTGGCACCGGGAATCGGGATCGGCGGTTCCGCGACGATGCGGAACGGCTCGCCGGCGGTGTGGTAGTCCGTCGTCGCGATCGGTGACGGTAAGGCCCGGGCAGCCATCGGGCCGAGAGGATCGTCGCTGTTCGTCATCGGCAGGTCCTGATCGACGGTGTCGCGGTTTGCCCCAGCGCACGCTCGACGAGGCGCCTCAGCGGCTGATGCATGACGGTCGGGTACTCGCCGTGGGCGAGCGGGAGGTCAGGTGTTCCCGGCGTCGACCGCCTCGGCGAACGCGGCCATCGAGGGAAATGTCCAGTCCGGGCTGACGTCGGCGGGCGGTGCGGGCGTGGCGCCCCAACCGGGGTTGGCGTGGCGGCGGTTGATCCACACGGTGGACAGCCCCGCGCGCTTGGCCGGGACATGATCGTGAAAGAGGCTCTGGGCCACGTGCAGGAGCTTGCTCTGAGTGACGCCGAGCCGCGTGATCTCTGCCCCGAGGGCGTCGAAGTTGGCCGGTGAGGGCTTGTACGAGCCGATGTCCTGCGCGGTCAAGACGCTGGTGAAGGGATCGCCCAGTCGCTTGTTGGAGCCGGCGAAGGACTGCCGATCGACGTTAGACAGGATGATCAGCTTGTAGCGCTGCGAGAGACGCTGCAGCGCCTCAACGGAGTCAGGGAACGCGGGCCAGTCGGGAACCGAGACCGCGAGCGCCTCGGCGTCGGTGTCGTCGACCGGGACGCCGAGCTGGGCGCCGAGGGTGCGGATCGACCGCGCAAGGATCTGCGGGTACAGGTCGGTGGGGTGATTGTCCTCGGCTTGTGCCTCGTGCGCCGCGTAGGCCGTGAGAAGTTCCTCGTCGCTCATCTCAAGCCCGTGGGCGTCGGCCCACCGTCGCAGCACCGCCGCGATGCCGGCTTCCCAGTCGATCAGGGTGCCGTAGCAGTCGAAGCTGAGAGCTTCGAAGTCGGTCAGCTTCATCGTGGTCGCTCCTGCGGCGGTTGAAAAGGGGCGTCGGGACTCGTCGATGGCAGCGTGATTGCCTGTAGCAGGCTAGTGGGCAGTGCCGACAGCGTCCCCAACGATCGTCGAGAAGGCCAAAAGCATGCTGCGGGAGGTGGCAGCGCAGCCGATCCGTGCGCGCGACGGAGCCGACGAATGCCTGGACATGAACTTGCTCGGGTCACTGACCCAGGCCCGGATCCTGATGCGTGGCTTCGAGGCTGAATACAACGCACACCCCGGACATTGCGCGCTCGGTATCGAACCGTGGACGCCTCTGCCACGGTATGTACGCACGCGGAACCTGCCGGCTTCAGCAACTCGCACTCGAACCGGGCCCAGTTCGCCGGTGCTGGCAGTCGGGGGAATGCGCTCGGCGTCACTGGCTCTAGTAGGCGGCCCGAATCGGTCGCGTTCCACATTGCCGTGGACGCCCGGCGGCTTCGACAACCCGCCTCGCAGCTCAGCCCAGCGCGGCGGACACGATCTTCTGCGCCTCGTCCTGTATTCGAGCCAAATGATCAGGACCCTTGAACGACTCGGCGTAGAGCTTGTACACGTCCTCGGTGCCGGACGGTCGCGCGGCGAACCACCCCGACTCGGTCACGACCTTCAATCCGCCGATGGGCGCACCGTTACCCGGCGCCTCCGTGAGGGTGGCGGTGATGCGCTCGCCGGCGAGGGTGTCCGCCGTTACGTCCGACGGTGACAGCTTCGACAGCTGGGCCTTTTGCTGCCGGTCGGCCGGTGAGTCGATGCGCTCGTAAGCCGGCGCGCCGAATCGCTCGGTGAGCCTCGCGTAGAGCTGCGACGGCGTGGAGCCGGTGACCGCCAGGATCTCGGAGGCGAGCAGGCAGAGCAGGATGCCGTCCTTGTCGGTGGTCCAGACGGACCCGTCGCGCTTGAGGAACGACGCCCCAGCGCTCTCCTCGCCACCGAACGCAACCGATCCGTCGAGCAGCCCGGGGACGAACCACTTGAAGCCGACCGGGACCTCGAGGAGGCGGCGGCCCAGCGACTCGGCGACCCGGTCGATCATCGAGGAGCTCACCAGCGTCTTGCCGACCGCGGCGCCGGCCGGCCAGTCACCGCGCTGCCCGTAGAGGTAAGAGATCGCGGTCGCGAGGTAGTGGTTGGGGTTCATCAGTCCGGCGTCGGGGGTGACGATGCCGTGGCGGTCCGCGTCGGTGTCGTTGCCGGTGGCGATCTGGAACTCTGACTGTCGGGCGATCAGTGAGGCCATCGCAGACGGCGACGAGCAGTCCATGCGGATCTTGCCGTCCCAGTCGAGGGTCATGAAGCCGAACGTCTTGTCGACATCGGGGTTCACGACGGTGAGGTCGAGGCCGTAGCGATCACCGATTTCCCCCCAGTAGGCGACGCTTGCCCCACCCAGCGGGTCCGCGCCGATACGGATACCTGCGGATTTGATCGCGTCGACGTCGATGACCTCGCGCAGCGCGTCGACGTAGTTGCTCAGGAAGTCGTAGCGTCCTGCCTGCTGCTTGGCGCGGTCGTACGGGATCCGCTGCACGCCCTTCAGTTCCGCGGCGAGCAGCTCGTTCGCCCGGTTCTGGATCCAGGACGTGATCTCGGTGCCGGCCGGGCCGCCGTCCGGCGGGTTGTACTTGAACCCGCCGTCGGCGGGGGGGTTGTGCGAGGGAGTGACGACGATGCCGTCGGCCGAACTCCCGGGATTGTCGCGGTGGTGTGCCAGGATCGCCCGCGACAACGCCGGCGTGGGGGTGTACCCGTCCCGGGAGTCGATGAGGACGCTCACCTGGTTCGCGCCCAGCACCTCCAAAGCGGAGACGGTCGCCGGCTCGCTGAGCGCGTGCGTATCCGCGCCCAGGAAGAGCGGACCGTCGATTCCCTGTTCGCGCCGGTACTCGCAGATGGCCTGGCTCGTCGCCAGGATGTGGTCCTCGTTGAACGTCCGCTTCAGCGCCGACCCGCGGTGGCCGGAGGTGCCGAAGGACACCCGCTGAGCGGGGTCCGCCGGGTCGGGATGCTCGGCGTGGTAGGCGGCGACGAGCTCCGCCAGGTCGACGAGGTCGTCGGGGGTGGCGGGCTGCCCCGCGCGCGGATCGGCCATGGGCCTCATCCTGGCACCGCCGGGCCGCGCCATTGAACCCGCCGTTCGCCCCTTTTCCTCGACAGTCCGCCGCGTCGTAGGGTCGGACGATGGCCGATCCGCTGAGCAGCATCCCGTCCGACGAGGCGAGCGTGCGGGCCCTCGACCGGGCCCATGTCTTCCATTCCTGGTCGGCCCAGGCGCTCATCGACCCGTTGCCGATCGCCAGCGCGCAGGGATGCCGTTTCACCGACTACCAGGGCCGGACCTACCTCGACTTCTCCAGCCAGCTCGTCAACGTCAACATCGGCTACCAGCATCCGCGGCTGGTGGCGGCGATCCAGGAGTACGCGGGGCGGCTGTGCACCATCCAACCCGCGTTCGCCAACGACGCCCGCAGTGAGGCGGCGCACCTGATCGCCGAGCGGGCGCCGGCCGCGCTCAACTCCGTCTTCTTCACCAACGGCGGCGCCGAGGCGAACGAGAACGCGGTGCGGATGGCCCGGCTGCACACCGGACGGCAGAAGGTCCTCGCCGCGTACCGCAGCTACCACGGCGCGACCGCCGGCGCGCTCTCGCTCACCGGCGACCCCCGTCGATGGGCGAGCGAACCCGGCATCCCGGGGGTCGTGCGGTACTGGGGGCCGTACCCATATCGCTCCGCCTTCTCCGCGGCGACCCCCGAGGAAGAGACCGAGCGCGCGCTGCGCCACCTGCGGGAGACGATCAGCGTGGAGGGGCCAGGCACCATCGCCGCGGTCATCCTTGAGACGATCGTCGGCACCAACGGCATCCTCGTTCCGCCGCCCGGGTACCTCACCGGCGTCCGGCAGATCTGCGACGAGTACGGAATCCTCATGATCGCCGACGAGGTGATGTCGGGCTTCGGGCGGGCCGGAGAGTGGTTCGCGATCGACCACTGGGGCGTCGCACCCGACCTGATCACCTTCGCCAAGGGCGTGAACTCCGGTTACGTCCCCCTGGGCGGCGTGCTCCTCAGCGACACGGTCGCCGCGACGTTCGACGAGCGCGTCTACCCCGGCGGGCTCACCTACTCCGGGCACCCGCTCGCCTGCGCCAGCGCGGTCGCATCGATCCGGATCTTCGAGGACGAGGGGATCGTCGAACACGCCCGCCGGCTGGGGGACGACGTCCTCGCCCCGGAGCTCGACAAGCTGGCAGCGCGGCACCCGTCGGTCGGCGAGGTCCGCGGCCGCGGCGTGTTCTGGGCGCTCGAACTGGTCCGCGACCGGGAGACCCGAGAACCGCTCGTGCCCTTCAACGCGGGCGGCCCGGCCGCAGCTCCGATGGCGGAGTTCGCCGGGGCCTGCAAGAAGCGCGGCCTGTGGCCGTTCACCCACTTCAACCGGACCCACGTGGTCCCGCCGTGCGTCATCTCGGAGGACGAGCTACGCGAGGGTCTTGCCGTCCTCGACGACGCGCTAGACGTCGCCGACCGGTACTACACCGGCTCCTGACGGCGATCTGCCGGGCGCCCGGGCAGGATCGTCAGCCGGGGTCCAGGTGCCCGGCCCGGGCCGCGATCACGCCGGCCTGAAAGCGGCTGGTCGCCCCGACCTGCGCCATGTACTCGGCGATCTGCCGCCGGCAGGTCCGCACCGAGATCGACAACCGGCGCGAGATCGCCTCGTCCTTCTCGCCCTCTGCCATCAACCGCAGGATGGCCGCGCGCGTCTGGTCGATCTCGGTCTCGTCGCTGGAGCGGCTCAGTGCGGCCTCGAGCGTGGCCGACTCCGCCCAGAGCTGCTCGAAGGTCGCGATGACCCAGGCGACAACGTTGGGTTCGCGCACCACCGCGAGTCCGTGCCGGACCGGGTCGTCGGTCGGAATGGGCAGCAGCGCGACGTCACGGTCGATCACCAGGCTGCGTCCCGGCACGGAGGTCGCGAAGCGGATCTTCGCCCCGTGGTCGGCGAGTTCGGTGAGATAGCTGCGAGTGTGCCGGTCGTTCAGCGCGGCGTGCTGGTACAGAGCTCGCAGCCGAGCGCCGCGGCGCAGCGTGTAGAGGTTGGCGATTCGCGTCCGGTTGTCGATCCGGGTCTTCGGCAGCCGGCCCGGCGACACCGACAGCACCTCCTCCTGGCAGCTATCGGCGAAGTGCATCAGCACGTTGCCGATCTGGGCCTGGTCATAGATGACGTCGACGTCGGTCTCGATCGCACGCGCAGTCAGCGTCTCGTTCCAGTCGGGAACGAGACGCCGGATCGCATTGCGCCGGGCCTCAACGGACATCCGGCGCGCGCTCAGGTCGAGATCCTCGATGCCGAGCGTGGTGGCCTCGGCGAGCATCGGGCTGACCGCGGTGAACCGGTCGGCCTGCTCCCCGCGGTCGTCCACGCGCAGCAGCCCCATCTCCGTCAACCGAGCCAGGCACTTGTCGAGGTCCTGCGTGGACCGGTCGATCGCGCTCGCCAGCTCGTCCGCGCTGGCACCGGGCCGCGTCAACGCGGCGCGGTAGAGGACGACGTCGAGCCCGGACAGCTCGTCGTTGTCACCCAAAACCGGCTCCTGGAGAGGTCCTCGGCGGTCCGCGTCAGATCGGGATTTGAAATTCGGGTCGCGCACCACGATCCTAGGTGGACCCTCAGACTTGCGCCGGATCGAAAGGACCCCCGTGGATCCTCGCCGCAGCCGTCGGTTGAGCCGTGTCGTCGTTGTGCTCGGCGCGTGCGCCGCGGTGATCTCCGGCACCGCCGCGCAAGCGCCATCGACCCACGTCTCGGTCAGCGCGCAAGCCGGCCTCCAATCCGCCACCACGTCGCCGAACGACTGGTGGTGGTGAGCCGGCTGCCGGAGTAACCCCGGCTCGTCCCGGCGGGATCGGGGTCGCCGC
>JAICIE010000044.1 GCA_025924515.1 Jatrophihabitans sp.
CGACGCCGCGCCGACCCGGATCCCACCGCAGCCGCTCACCGAGCCAGTCGCGCGTTGACGATCCGGACGGCAGTCGGTGCCGCGCGCCGTCCGGCCGCGCCCCGACGGATCCCGCGTCATTCGCGTCGTCGACGTCGTCGATGCCGTCCTCGGTTGCCGTCGCCGCGAGTAGGGCGCGCGTGCGCTGCGCCACCCGCTTCCGCTCGGCGCCGGCGAGAATGTGTCCTCGCTGCCGTCCCGCCTCTCGCACCCGTCGAACGCTAGGTCGACCCGAGGCTGGCCGCTGGAGCGAACCGGCCGCTGTGGACGGCGGGCGCTGCTGTGGATGCGGACGGACAAATTGTCGGACTGGGTGCTACCGACCGCGGCGAGCTCCAGTGGCCACCGCTGCTGCCACGAGGATCTGCCCTCGGTCACTGCCTAGGACTTCGGTTGCTGCGGCTATTCCGATCTCGCCGGCGACCCGGCTTTCGGCAATCCGGGTTTCGGATGCATCGCGTCGCACACCGCGCTCGCCCTGATGAAGCCGCCGGCAACACCGTTACGGACGATTGACAGACCGGTGGCGAGGACGCGAAAGCGCATGAGGTCTCCCGACGTGGTCGACCAGGAGCTCGGTGCGACGCCGAGCCATTTGTCCCGGAACCAACTGGAAGTCACTCTTGCACTCGCTGCAATCTCATACAAGCATCAGGCCCATCCCGGCTTCCCCGCGTCCGTGTCGCCAGCGCGCCGGCTCACAACAGACAGGAGTCCTGATGAAAGGACATGCGTCCAGGTATGTCATCGCGGCCGCTCTCCTGGTGGCCGCCGTCGGGGCGACCGGAGCGCTGAACTCTTCCGCTGCCGGAAAGACGGGCGCGGTCGCCAGGACCGGCACGACGATCGAGGACAAGGTCGACGCACTGGTCAACAAGATGACCGTCGAGGAGAAGCTTCAGCAGCTCGAGCTGTTATCTAACAGCCAGATCACCGACGCGGACGCCAAGGCGGGCGTCGGTAGCGTTTTCAGTCTTATCGACCCGGCGCTCATCAACCATTACCAGCACATCGCCGTGGAACAATCCCGGCTGCACATCCCGATCCTGTTCGCCTTCGACACGATCCACGGGTTCCGGACGGTCTTTCCCGTGCCGCTCGGCACCGCCGCCTCCTTCGACCCGCGGATGGCGCGGATGGACGCGAGCATCGGCGCTCGGGAATCGGCGACCATCGGGCTCAAGCAGGTGTACAGCCCGATGCTCGACGTGTCCCACGAACCCCGGTGGGGACGAATTGTCGAGGGCAATGGCGAGGACCCGTACGTCGGCGAAGTGATGGGTGCGGCGCGCGTCCGCGGTGACCAGGGCAACGATTACTCGAAGCCGGACAAGGTCGCGGCGAGCGCCAAGCACTACGTCGGCTACGGACAACCGGAGGGCGGCCGAGAGTACAACACGACGGACATGTCGGAGCAGCGGCTGCGCAACCTCTACCTGCCCCCGTTCAAGGCCGCGGTCGACGCCGGTGCCGCCACCGTGATGTGCTCGTTCAACTCGCTCAACGGAGTCCCCGGGTGCGCCAACCACTACACGGAGACCGACATCCTCAAGAAGCAGTGGGGTTTCGACGGGTTTATCGAGAGCGACTACACCGCGATCGCCGAGACTCGCGCGTGCCCGCCGAAACGGCCGGCCGTACCGCCGTGCGGCCACGGCACGGCCGCCGACGGCCCCTCCGCGGCCGCCAACGCGCTCATGGCGGGCACGGACTCGGAAATGGTCAGCACTTTCTACCGTGACTACGGGCAGACGCTGCTCAAGCAGCACCGCATCACGATGGCGCGTCTCGACGACGCCGTGCGGCGGGTGCTCCGCGTCAAGTTCCGCGCCGGGCTGTTCGACCACCCGTACGTCGATCAGGCCAAGGCCATGTCCGCATCGAGCTTCCTCAAGCCCTCCGACCGCGCTGCCGCGCGGCAGGCCGCCGGCGAGTCGATGGTGCTGCTGAAGAACGCCAACCACCAGCTTCCGCTGGATCCGGCGAAGTCGGTCGCCGTCATCGGCCCGTTCGCCGACGACCAGCACGACATGCTCGGTCCGTGGTGGGGCGCGGGCCAGGATCAGGACGCGGTCAGCGTGCTCACCGGGATCAAGGCACAGGATCCGAACGTGACCTACGTCAAGGCCTGCGGGATCGCGCACAACGACCCGCCACTGGTCACGCCCGGGGACGTCTGCGGCTCCGATGCCGGCTTCGACGCCGCGGTGGCCGCCGCAAAGAACGCCGACCAGGTCGTCCTCGCTCTCGGTGAGTCACGCGAGATGACCGGTGAGGCCGAGTCGCGCACGACGCTCGACCTGCCGGGCAAGCAGCAGGAACTGGTCGACCGGATCGCGGCCACCGGCAAGCCGTTCACCGTCGTCCTGTTCAACGGCCGGCCCCTGACGATCGCCAAGACCAACCGTGAGGCGACCGGTCTGGTGGAGGCGTGGTTCCCCGGCGTAGAGGCCGGTAACGCGGTGGCCGACGTCCTCTTCGGCAAGGTGAACCCGGGCGGCAAGCTGCCGGTCACCTTCCCGCTCCGGCTCGGACAGGTTCCGATCTACTACAACCACGAACCGACCGGACGCCCCTGCGACCCCACGCAGAAATACGACTCCCGGTACCGGGACATCAACACCTGCGATCCGTTGTTCCCCTTCGGGTACGGGCTGAGCTACACGACGTTCAGGATCTCGAACTTCACCCTCAGCGCGACCTCCATCAGCAGGACGGGGCACCTGACTGCCTCTATGACGGTCACGAACACCGGGCAACGTGCCGGGGACGAGGTGGCTCAGCTCTACCTGCACGACCCGGTGGCCAGCCTGGAGCAGCCCGTCCGGCGCCTGCGCGGCTTCGATCGGGTGCACCTGCAGCCCGGGCAGTCGACCACGGTCCGGTTCGCCATCGACCGGTCCGACTTCGGCTTCTACGACAACCAGGGCCACTTCGTCGTCGAGCCGGGCGAGATCGACTTGTACGCGGGCGACTCGTCGCAGGCGACGCTCGAACGCAGCTTCACGGTGACCGGGTGACGCCCGGCCGGCGGCCCTAGCGCCGGACGACGACGGTTCCGATCGCCCCCGGTCCGAGATGCACGCCGAGGACGGGGCCGAGCTCGCCGACATGCACGGTGGCGGCGGGAAGCGCGGCTCGCAGCTCGCGGGCCACGTCCTCGGCCCTGCTCTCCGCGGCGAGGTGGTGGACGGCGACCGCCTCCGCACCCTCGCCGGCCGCCGCGGTCAGCTGCACCAACCGCGCCAGCGCTTTGGCCGAGGTGCGCACCTTCTCCAGAGCGCTGATCTGGCCTTCCACCATCTGCAGCAACGGCTTGACGGACAGCGAGGTCGCGAGCAGCGACGCGGCCGTGCCGACCCGACCGCCGCGACGCAGGTATTCGAGGGTGTCCACGTAGAACCGGGTGCGGGTGCGGTCGACGACGGCGGTCGCCGCGCCCTGCACCTCCGCCGGCGACGCACCGGCCGCGGCGGCGCCGGCGGCCGCGAGGACCGCGAAGCCGAGCGCGCTCGCCGCCCCGCGCGAGTCGACGACGCGCACGATTCCGTGGCCGAAGTCCTGCGCCGCCAGAACCGCCGATTCCCAGGTCCCGGACAGGGCGGCGGCAAGCTGTACCGACACGATGTGCGTCGCCCCGTCGTCGAGGCAACCGCGGAAGGCCGCGGCGAACTCGGCGGGCGCGGGCCGCGACGTCGACACGGGCACCTTGCGGCGCAGGGCCGCCACGACCTCCGCGGCGGTGACGTCGACCCCGTCGACGGCCGTTCGGGAGCCGAGATGCACCCGCAGCGGGACGATCCGCACGCCGGCCGCCGCCGGACCGCCCGGAAGCCAGGCGGTCGAGTCGGTGACCACGGCAACGCGGTCGGTCATCCGCGACCCTCGTTCATGCGACGAAGTTGATCAACCGACCGGGCACCGTGATCACCCGACGGACCTCCCGGCCGCCGAGCGCGGACGAGATCTTGGCGTCCGCACGAGCGGCGGCCTCCAAGCTGGCCGCGTCGGCGTCGGCCGGGACCGTGACCACCGCTCGCACCTTCCCGTTGACCTGGACAGGAACACTGATGGTCTCGTCGACCAGCAGCGCGGGGTCCGCCTCGGGGAAGGGCGCCCACGCCAGTGAGTTCTCGTGGCCGAGCCGAGCCCACAGCTCCTCGGCGGCGTGCGGGGCCAGCGGCGCCAACATCAGCACCAGCGGCTCGACGACGGCTCGCGGCGCACCCCCGGCGGGATAAGCCTGGGTGATCGCGTTGTTCAGCTCGGTGATCCGCGCGATGGAGGTGTTGAACCGCAGCGTCTCGTAGCCCTCCCGGACGGCGGCGACCGTGCGGTGCATCAGCCGGTTCAGGTCGTCCGGAACGTCGTCCGCGGACACATGGGCCGCACCGCTGTGCTCGTCGACGACGACGCGCCAGATCCGCTGCAGCAGCCGGTACGGCCCGACGATCGCCTTCACGTCCCAGGGGCGGGACTGCTCCAGCGGACCGCTGAACATCTCGAACATCCGGAACGTGTCCGCGCCGTAGTCGCGGATGAACTCGTCCGGATTGACGACGTTCTTCAGCGACTTGCCGATCTTGCCGAACTCCTGGAACACCTCGGCGCCCTGGTGGTAGAACCGCCCGTCACGCTCCTCGACCTCGGCGGCCGGGACGTAGAACCCGTCGGCATTGGTGTAGGCCGGCAGCTGCAACATGCCCTGGTTGACCAGCCGGTGGAACGGCTCCGAGCTGGACAGGTGGCCCAGGTCGTAGAGCACCTTGTGCCAGAACCGGGCGTACAGCAGGTGCAGCACCGCATGCTCGACCCCGCCGACGTACAGCTCCACGCCGCCCAGCGGGCGGTCGGCGCTCGGGCCCATCCAATACCGCTCCACCTCGGGATCGACGAACCGCTCGGTGTTCGTGGGGTCGAGGTAGCGCAGCTCGTACCAGCAGGATCCCGCCCAGTTGGGCATGGTGTTCGTCTCCCGGCGATACCGCCTCGGCCCCTCTCCCAGGTCGAGCTCGACCTCGACCCAGTCGGCCAGTCGGCCCAGCGGCGGCTCCGGCGTGGAGTCCGCGTCGTCGGCTGCGAAGGCCATCGGCGAGAAGTCGTCGGTGTCGGGAAGCTCGACCGGTAACATCGACTCGGGCACGGCCAACGGCAGACCGTGCTCGTCGTACACGATCGGGAACGGCTCGCCCCAGTAGCGCTGCCGGCTGAACAACCAGTCGCGCAGCCGGTAGGTGGTCGCGCCCCGACCGTGACCGTTCTCCTCGAGCCAGCCGATGATCCGCGCCTTGGCCTCAGCGATTCGAAGACCGTTCAGGAAGCCTGAGTTGATTGCGGGACCCTCGCCGGTGTAGGCCTTCCCGTCGAAACCCTCTGGAATACCGACCGTGCGGATGATCGGCAGCCCGTATATCTCCGCGAACTCCCAGTCCCGCTCGTCCTGACCCGGAACCGCCATGATCGCACCGGTGCCGTAGCCCATCAGGACGTAGTCGGCGATGAAGACCGGCAGCGACGCGCCGTTGACCGGATTGGCGGCGAACGCGCCGACGAAGACGCCGGTCTTCTCCCGGGCATCGGCCTGCCGGTCGATCTCCGACTGGCCCGCCGCGGCTTTCCGGTAGGCGGCCACCGCGTCGGCCGGCGTCGCCGAACCGCCGGTCCACTCCGGCGCGGTGCCGTCCGGCCACTCGGCCGGCACCAGCGCGTCGACCAGCGGATGCTCCGGCGCCAGCACCATGTAGGTGGCGCCGAACAGCGTGTCGGGCCGGGTGGTGAAGACCTCGATGGGACCGGCCGCGGTCGCGAAGTAGATCCGCGCGCCGGTCGAGCGGCCGATCCAGTTGCGCTGCATCGTGCGCACCTTGTCCGGCCAGTCGATCAGGTCCAGGTCGCGCAGCAGCCGGTCGGCGTAGGCAGTGATGCGCAGCATCCACTGCGGCAGCGGCTTGCGGAACACCGGGAAGTTGCCCCGCTCGCTGCGGCCGTCCGGGGTGACCTCCTCGTTGGCCAGCACCGTGCCGAGTCCGGGGGCCCAGTTCACCAGCGACTCGGCCCGGTAGGCCAGCCGGTGATTGTCGACGACCTCGCGGCGCTCGACCTCCGACAGCTGCGACCACGGGCGGTCGAAGGGGTTGCTGCCCACTGCCGGCTCGCGCCCGGCGTCCAGCTCGCGAACCAGGTCCTCGATGGGACGTGCCTTGTCGAGCAGCCGGTCGTACCAGGCGTTGAAAATCTGCAGGAAGATCCACTGCGTCCAGCGGTAGTAGCCGGGGTCCGTGGTCGCCAGCGACCGACGGCGGTCGTGGCCGAGGCCCAGCCGGCGCAGCTGCTGCGTGAAGACCTCGATGTTGCGGTAGGTCGTGACCCGGGGGTGCTGGCCGGTCTCGATGGCGTACTGCTCGGCCGGCAGGCCGAACGCGTCGAACCCCATCGGGTGCAGGACGTTGTCGCCGCGCATCCGGCGGTACCGGGCGTAGACGTCGGTGCCGATGTACCCCAGCGGATGACCGACGTGCAGCCCGGCGCCGGAGGGATACGGGAACATGTCCATGACGTATGCGTGCGGGCGGATGGCGACGCGGTCGAAGCCGGTGGACAACGGGCCGGTCGGGTTGGGGGCGTCGAAGGTGCCCTCCTGCGCCCAGCGCTGCTGCCACTCCAGCTCGACCTCATTCGCCAGCGCAGCGGTGTACCGGTACGGCGGGACGTCGCCCTCCGCGACCTGCTGCTCGTTCGTCATCGTCTGCCGCTCCTTCGAGGACGGGCCGGTCCGGACACAAGAAGAGCCCCTGCGAAAGGCAGAGGCTCGGCCGCACTGACAGCGGACGTCAGTGCGGCAGTCCGAGAGGCAGGCGGGCCGAGGTCACGGTTAGAGGATACCCAGGCCGGAACGGTGCCCGCGGCGCACTCCCGTGCCGTCTCAGCGGTGCACACCCCGCGCCCGCCGTCCGTCGCCGCCGAACGCGGGGGCACCGCAGCCGACCCGTAAAGGTTTTCGGCTCGAACAAAAGACTACAAGCGGCCGCGACGCTCGGCCAAATCGCCGGATGTGCCGTACGTCATGCCTCCGCGTCGGGTGCCTCGTCGCTGGCGTCGCCGCGTACCGGCAGCGGGACGACGACGCCCGGGACGCCCACGTTGTGGGCGCGCAACCGCCATCCGGAGTCGGTCTCGCAGGACAGTTCCGTCCAGTGGCAGTTCGCCAGCGGGCCGAGGACGGGTACCGACGCCTCGATCTCGAGCAGGGCGCTGGCCAGCGCCATGGCCGTGGCGCTGTGGGTGACGATCACCGCCGTGCGCACCGCGGGCAAATCGCGCACAGCCGCCGCGGCCCGCTCGGCGACCTCCTTGCGGGACTCACCGCCGCGGCGGCTGACGTCGCGCCCGGCGACCCAGTCGGCGAACTCGTCGGGGTATCGCTCGGCGACCTCGCTGCGGGTGAGCCCCTCCCAGTGCCCGAGCGACCGCTCCCGCAACCGGGGTTCGAGGTCGACCCGCAGCCCGGTCATCTCCGCGATGGGCTCGGCCGTCTGAACGGCCCGGGCCGCGTCCGAGCTGACCAGCAGGTCCGGAGTCAGGGCGGCGACGAGAGCAGCGACCTCGTAGGCCTGCATCCGGCCGACCTCGTCGAGCGGCGGGTCGGCCTGCCCTTGGAAACGGCGCGCGGCGTTCCAGGCGGTACGTCCGTGCCGGAGCAGCACGACACTGCGGCGAGTCATCGGCGTGGTTCGGCTCGTCCCTCGTCAGGCGCGCGCGGCGGCGTCCTCGAACGGCAGGAACGGACAGTCGCGCCACAGCCGCTCCAGCGCGTAATAGACCCGTTCCTCGGCGTGCATGATGTGCACGACGAGATCGGAGTAGTCCAGGAGAACCCAGCGCCCGTCGCGCTGGCCTTCGCGGCGCAGCGGCTTGACGCCGGCCCGGCGCAGCTTCTCCTCGACCTCTTCGACGATCGCCTCGACCTGTCGCTCGTTGTTGCCGGTGGCCAGGACGAAGACGTCGGTGATCGCCAGCCGCTCGCTGACATCGATGATGGCGATGTCGGTCGCGAGCTTGTCCGCCGCCGCCTGCGCAGCAACATGGGCCAGCTGCGCGGATTCGGCGGTTGCAGTCACGACATCTCAGTCTACGGGCGGTAGAGGCGGTGCTTGGCGATGTACTGCACCACACCGTCCGGAACCAGGTACCAGACCTGCCGGCCGTCCTCGACCCGGGACCGGCAGTCGCTCGACGAGATGGCCATCGCCGGCACGTCGATCAGGGTCACGCTGTCCACCGGCAGGTGCGCGTCGCTGAGCTCGTAGCCAGGACGGGTCACCCCGATGAACCGCGCCATCCGCAGCGCCTTCTCACCGTCCTTCCACGACAGGATCTGGCCGAGCGCGTCGGCGCCGGTGATGAAGAACAGCTCCGCCCCCGGCCGCTGCTCCGCGATGTCCGAGATGGTGTCGACCGTGTATGTCGGACCAGGACGGTCGATGTCGGCGCGACTCACCCAGAACCGCGGGTTCGACGCCGTGGCGATCACGGTCATGAGATAGCGGTGCTCCGCCGGGCTCACCCGTCGTTCGCTCTTCTGCCACGGCTCGCCGGTGGGCACGAACACGACCTCGTCGAGCGCGAACAGCTGCGCTACTTCGCTGGCGGCGACCAGGTGCCCGTGGTGGATCGGGTCGAACGTTCCGCCCATGATCCCGACGCGGCTCACCGGTGCATCCCGCGAAGGACGTGGGACGCGAGGCTCGCACTGGTCGGCTGCACAGGGCGCTCACGCGCGGCGCCTTTTGCCGGGCCCCCGTCGGAGAACCTCTTGTCCACTGTGATCGCGACCTTGTTCGGCATCCTGACTATCGCGCAACACGTCATGTCGGCCGTGTCGGGATGCTGGTGCGAACCTGGCGCGCCCTCGCAGATGAACCACACCGGGTTCGGCTGCGGCATGCGGTCGGCGGTGGTGGTCAGCCAGGCCACGCTCTCGCCGCGCAGCCGCTCGCGCACCCGGTTGCCGAACGGCGTGGCCTCGTCGGGCAGCTCCATGCGGCGCAATCTAGTCCCAGCCGAGTTGATGCAGCCGCTCGTCGTCTATCCCGAAGTGATGGGCGATCTCGTGTACCACGGTGATCCGAACCTCTGCGACGACCTCGTCCTCGGTCTCGCACATCGCGCAGATCGACCGGCGGAACAGGGTGATCCGGTCCGGCATCACCGCGCCGTAGTCGCTCAGGCGCTCGGTGAGCGGTACTCCCTCGTATCGACCGAGCAGGTCCTCGTCGTCGCCGTAGTGATCGACGACGAGCCCGACGTTGCCCATCAGCCGCGCGAATTCAGAGGGCAGCGACGCCACGGCGTGCTCGACCATCTGCTCGAACCGCGCAGGCGGAACGTCGATCAGCGCACGTGCCCGTCGCCCGTGACGACCCACTTGGTGCTGGTCAGCTCCGGCAGTCCCATCGGGCCGCGTGCGTGCAGCTTCTGGGTGGATATCCCGATTTCGGCACCGAAGCCGAACTCGCCGCCGTCGGTGAAGCGGGTGGATGCGTTCACCATGACCGCCGCCGAGTCGACACGCGCGATGAACCGGCGCGCAGTGTCGAGATCGCGGGTGACGATCGCCTCGGTGTGCCCGGACGACCAACGCCGGATGTGCGCGATCGCCTCGTCGATGTCGCCGACCACCCGCGCCGCGAGATCGAGCGACAGGTACTCCGCGGCCCAGTCCGCGTCGGTGGCGGGAACGACTTCCTCGTGCCGGGAGAAGCTCTCGTCGCCGTGCACGGTGACGCCCTTCTCACCAAGTGCCGTGAGGACGCGCGGAATGAACTCCTCGGCGATGTCGCGATGCACGAGCAGGGTCTCGGCCGCGTTGCAGACGCTGACCCGCGACGCCTTGGCATTCACGACGATCCGTTCGGCCATATCGAGGTCGGCGGACCTGTCGACATAGACGTGCACGTTGCCCACGCCGGTCTCGATGACGGGCACGGTCGCGTTCTCGACGACGTAATTGATGAGCCCGGCGCCGCCCCGGGGAATGACGAGGTCGACGAGACCCCGGGCCCTCAGCAGGTGACCGACGCTCGACCGGTCGGTGCCGGGAACGAGCTGCACCGATTCCCGCGGAAGCCCGCTCTTCTCGGCGGCTGCGGCCAGGACGTCGACCAGAGCACCGTTGCTGCGAAATGCGCTGCCTGAGCCTCGCAGCAGCGCGGCGTTGCCGGACTTCAGGGCAAGCCCGGCCGCGTCGACGGTGACGTTGGGCCGCGCCTCGTAGATCATCGCTAGTACGCCGAACGGCACCCTGACCTGGCGGATCTCGAGGCCGTTTGGCTGGGTGTAGCCGCGCACGACCTCGCCGACCGGGTCGGGCAGCCCGGCGACGTCGCGCAGTCCCTGCGCCATGGCCGCCACCCGCTCGGGGGTGAGCGCGAGGCGGTCGATCAGCGCCTCGGACAGCCCGTCCTGGCGACCGGCCTCGACGTCCCGCCGGTTGGCGGCGAGGACCGCGTCGGCGCCGTCGAGCAGCGCGTCTGCCATGGCGTGCAGCCCGCCGTCCTTGGCCGCCCTCGTCAGCGTCGCCAGCTCGACCGCGGCGTCGCGGGCCCGGGCGGCGACGGCGCGGACGTCCTGCTCGGTGGCCGTCTCGTCGGTCATGCGACGAGGGTACGAGCGGAATGCCCGGGGCTGCCGAAACGTTCGCAGCGACGATGACATCCGTGCGGCCCAATCGCGCGCTGCGGCTGCAATCCGCGCTGGACCGTGACGGCGCCACCTGCGTGTGGTGCGCCCGGACCTTCGACGTCCTGGTGCGACCGACGACCGACCACCTGGTGCCGCGGGTCAAGGGTGGACCGTCCTGGGCGGAGAACGAACTGGCGGCCTGCCGCCGGTGCAACCGCGAGCGCGGCCACAGCACGCCGGCCGAGTGGCTCGAGGAATGCCGTCGCCGCGGCTGGCACCCGGATCTTCCCCGAGTGCTTCGAGCGCTCGAGGCGCTCGAGCTCGCGGTCGCCGAGCGCGGCGGGCAGCGGCGGGCCCGGCCCTACATCCGGTCGCAGCTGCGCCGGCTGCGCGGCCGCTGACGCCGCTGGTCGGCGGGCGAGCGACCGCCGCGATCGGGGAAAGGCCGTCCGGCTGACCGATCGCCGAGGCCTACCAGCGCAGCGTGTTGTTCCGGCGCGCGAGCGCGTTCCCCGCGCCGCCGCTGGCAAGTGCGACGAGAATCGCGGCGACGCCGACCTCGCACAAGATGGTGAGAACCGTCCCGACGTGTAAGACGTGCCGTCCCAGCAGGCTGCCGATCAGCGATCCGATCCAGCCGATCACGATGGTGCTCAGCATTCCGATCGGTTGCCGCCCCGGCAGGACCAGGCGGGCGAGGCCGCCGATCACCGCCCCGACCAACGCGGCGCTGAGGAGCAGCCACAGCGCCCATCCGACGATCGGCACGAGGATCACCAGGACGACCAGGACGACGAGCAGGGCGAGCATGCGTAGAAGCTACGTCCGCAACCTTGGAATTCATCCAGCTTGAGATGCTTGCCGGGTGGAGCAGCGGATCAGCTTGATCACCCTCGGCGTCGCGGATCTCCCCAGGGCCCGGGCGTTCTACGAAAGCCTGGGTTGGCGCGGACAGCAGGTCGAGGAAACGGTCTTCTTCCAGGCCGGCGGCCTGGCCTTCGTCTTGTGGCACGAGGACGACCTGGCCGACGATGTCGGCCTCAAGCGGAATCCGCGACACGGTTTCCGCGGGGTCGCCCTGGCGCAGAATGTGCGCAGCAGCGAAGACGTCGATGCCGTCGTCGCGGCCGCACGATCAGCGGGTGCCGATATTGTGCGGCCGCCCGCCGAAACGTTCTACGGCGGATATGCCGCGTACTTCACCGACCCGGACGGCCACGCCTGGGAAATCGCGTACAACCCCGGATTTCCGTTGGCAGCGGACGGATCGCTCACCATCCCCGATTTCGGCTGACTAGAGCACCACCAGGTCGTCGCGGTGCACGATCTCGCGGCGGAACTCGGCCGGCAGGTCCGCGGTGCGCCGGCCGAGCAACTGGGGCAGGTCCGCCGCGTCGTAGCCGACGAGACCGCGTGCGACCGCGAACCCCGCGCCGTCGACCAGATCCACCGGCTCGCCGGAATAGAAGTCGCCGTGCACCGCCGTGACACCGGCCGGCAGCAACGACATGCGCCGCTGCACTACGGCGGCGACCGCGCCGGGGTCCAGCACAAGGCGCCCGCGCGGCGTGGTGGCGTGCCGCAGCCAGAACAGCCGGGAGGCGGAGCGATCGCCGCAGGCCGCGAACGCGGTGCCTGCGCCGCCCACCAGGGCGTGAGGTGCAACGGCGGCCGCCGCGAGCACCACCGGGATTCCCTCGCTGGTCGCGATCGCCGCCGCGTCGATCTTCGTGCTCATCCCGCCGGACCCCACGTGGCTTCCGGACCGCGAGACATCGACGTCGGCAAGGTCCTGCATCGAGTCGACCTCGGCGATGAAGCGTGCCCCGGGGGAAGCGGGTTTGCCGGTGTAGAGCCCGTCCACGTCGGACAGCAGCACGAGCGCGTCGGCCTGCACCAGGTGAGCGACCAACGCCGCCAGCCGGTCGTTGTCGCCGAACCGGATCTCGTGCGTGGCGACCGTGTCGTTCTCATTGACGATGGGGAGAACACCGAGCGCGAGCAACCGCTCCAGCGTCCGCTGCGCATTGCGATAGTGGCCCCGGCGATGCAGGTCGTCGGCGGTGAGCAGCACCTGCCCCACCCGCAGGCCGTACCGCGCGAACGACGCGGCGTACCGCTCCGCGAGCAGCAGCTGCCCCACGCTGGCCGCGGCCTGTTGTGTGGCCAGGTCGCGAGGACGGGCCCGTAGGCCCAGCGGGCCGATCCCCGCCGCGATCGCACCGGAGGACACCAGAACGACCTGCCGGCCGGCGCCGACGTGCACCGCCAGGGCGTCGACCAGCGCGTCGAGCCGGGACGGCGCCAGCTGTCCCCGGCTGGTGAGCGAGGACGAGCCGACCTTGACGACCGTGCGGCGGGCTCCGGCTACGGCGAGCCGGGCCGGCGAGCTCACTGCGCGTCCTCGGTCCAGTCGTCCGCCGTCGTGGGTGCCCGTCGCGCGCGCTTGGCGGCGAGCCGCTCCTGCGCGCGGGTGCGGGACGACTCGGCAAGCCGCTCGTCCTCGCCGCGGCGCGTCGGCAGGTACTCGGCTTCGTCGATGCCACCGGTCGGTTCCCAGTCGAAGGTCACGTCCCCGATCGTCACGGCCGCTCCCGCCTGCGCCCCGCTGCGTTTGAGCTCGTCCTCGACCCCTAGCCGCGCCAGCCGGTCGGCCAGGTACCCGACCGCTTCGTCGTTGCTGAAGTCGGTCTGCCGGACCCACCGTTCCGGCTTGTCGCCACGCACCACGAACGATCCGTCTTCCTGAGGATCAGGGATCACGTTGAATCCGGGCTCCCCCACAGCCCGCGGCTGCAGCACGATCCGGGTGGGCTCGGGCGCCGGGCGCGACGCGCGGTCGGCCAAGACGACCTCGGCGAGCGCGAACGCCAGCTCCCGCAACCCCGCACGCGAGACCGCGGAAATCTCGAAGACCCGCATTCCGCGGGCCTCGAGCTCCGGCCGCACCAGCGCCGCGAGATCCTGCGCTTCTGGAACGTCGACCTTACTCAAGGCAACCAGCCGCGGCTTCGCGAGCAGTTCGCCGAACGTGCCGCGGTACTGGGCCAGTTCGGTCTCGATCGCGTCGAGGTCGCTGATCGGGTCGCGACCCGGCTCGAGCGTGGCGCAGTCGAGCACGTGCAGCAGCACGGCGCACCGTTCGACGTGGCGCAGGAACTCCAACCCGAGGCCCCGACCCTGGGCAGCACCGGGGATGAGGCCGGGTACATCCGCCACTGTGAAGGTCGTGTCGCCGGCCTCCACGACGCCCAGATTGGGCACGAGCGTGGTGAACGGGTAATCGGCGATCTTCGGCCGGGCGGCGGACAGCGCGGCGATCAAGGAGGACTTCCCCGCGCTCGGATAACCGACCAGGCCCACGTCGGCGACCGACTTCAGTTCGAGGACGACATCGCGCACGTCGCCCGGCTCGCCGAGCAGCGCGAAACCGGGAGCCTTGCGGCGGGTGGAGGCCAGCGCCGCGTTACCCAGCCCGCCCCGACCACCGTGGGCGGCGACGAAGCGGGTTCCGGCGCCGATCAAGTCGGCCATCACCTCGCCCTGCTCGTCGAGCACGACCGTACCGTCAGGAACCCGTAGCTGAAGGTCGACGCCGTCCGCGCCGTTGCGGTGGCTGCCCGCGCCCTGTTTGCCGTTGCCGGCCCGCTGGTGCGGGTGATGGTGGAAGTCCAGCAACGTGTGGACGTTCGGATCGACCGTCAGCACGACGTCGCCGCCGCGGCCGCCGTTGCCGCCGTCCGGACCGCCGAGCGGCTTGAACTTCTCCCGGTGCACCGAGGCCACGCCGTTGCCGCCGTTGCCGGCCGCGAGGTGTAGCACCGCGCGGTCGATGAACCCCGGCACCCTCATCCTCTCCCTTGAAGCGAAAGAGGACGGGCGCCGGTTGCCCGGACCCGTCCTCTCGAGACGAAAAGCTGCGGCCGGTCAGACCTCGCCCGGGACGACGCTGACCGTCTTGCGCCCGCGCGACGTGCCGTAGAACACGCTCCCGCGGACGAGCGCGAACAGCGTGTCGTCGCTACCGCGGCCGACTCCGGTTCCCGGGTGGAACTTGGTGCCGCGCTGCCGCACGAGGATCTCGCCGGCCTTGACGAGCTGGCCGCCGTACCGCTTGACGCCGAGGAACTGCGGGTTCGAGTCCCGGCCGTTGCGCGAGCTGGACGCGCCCTTCTTGTGTGCCATCGAGATCTCCTCAGGCGCTGATTCCGGTGACGCGCAGCGAGGTCAACTTCTGACGGTGCCCCATGCGCTTGTGGTAGCCGGTCTTGTTCTTGAACTTGTGGATGCGGATCTTCGGGCCCTTGGTCTGCCCGACCACCTCTGCCCGCACGGCGACGTTGGCCAGCGCGTCGGCGTCGGTGGTGACGTTCGCGCCGTCGACGAGCAGGACCGCGGCCAACGAGACTTCAGCGCCGTCGGCGGCGTTGAGCTTCTCGACCGTGATCACATCGCCCTCGGCGACCTTGTACTGCTTGCCGCCGGTCTTGACGATGGCGTACATCGCGGGCACTCCTCGATTCCTGGTTTGCGCCGGCCGCGCAGGGGGGCGGCGCCGCACGAACAAGCGGCCTCTCTGCCGAGAGGCCGTTGTCCAGATTACGTCACCGGGTGCAGCCGCGGCAAAGCTGCTGCCTCAGTCGACGTGCGGCGGGCCGGCGGGACGGGTGGCCGCCCGCCGCCGACGGGGGCGGCGACCGGACGCTGCGGGCTCGCTCGGCGTCTCGTGGCCGTTGACGCTCGCCAGCTCCGCGGTCGTCTCTTCCGGGGCGTCGACGTCGACGGGGGCGGCGGTCGTCTCCGCCGAGACGTCGACGGGCTCCGCGTCGCCCAGTTCGCCAGGCAGGATGTCGCTGTCGTCGGCATCGTGGAAGGCCTCGAGGTCGAGGTCGTCGCCGTCCTCCGTTGCGGCAGCCCGGTGCACGGCGGCCATGGCCTCCAGCGCCTTCGCCCGCTGATCGGGCGACATGGCCTCGGCGTCGGCGGGTTCGGTCTTCTTGCCGCGGCGCTTGCGCGACTTGCCCCGGTCCTCCTCCTCGACCGCCGGGCCGTCCGCGCGGTCGACGGGTTCGGCGTGGATCAGCACCCCGCGTCCCTTGCACACCTCGCACGGCTCGCTGAAGGCCTCGAGCAGCCCCTCGCCGACCCGCTTGCGGGTCATCTGCACCAGCCCTAGGGACGTGACCTCCGCGACCTGGTGCTTGGTGCGGTCGCGGCCGAGGCACTCCGTGAGCCGGCGCAGGACCAGGTCCCGGTTGCTCTCGAGGACCATGTCGATGAAATCGATCACCACGATGCCGCCGACGTCGCGCAGCCGCAGCTGCCGGACGATCTCCTCGGCCGCTTCCAGGTTGTTCCGGGTCACGGTCTGTTCGAGGTTGCCGCCGGCGCCGACGAACTTGCCGGTATTGACGTCGATGACCGTCATGGCCTCGGTGCGGTCGATCACCAACGAGCCGCCCGAGGGCAGCCAGACCTTGCGGTCGAGCGCCTTCATCAACTGTTCGTCGACCCGCAGGTCGGCGAAGATGTCGCCGCTGCCGGGATATTTCGACACCCGCTCGGCCAGGTCGGGTGCCACGCCCTCGATGTACTCCGACACGGTGTTCCACGCGTCCTGGCCCTGCACCAGCAGCGAGGCGAAGTCCTCGTTGAAGACGTCGCGGACGACGCGGATGGCGAGGTCGGGTTCGCCGTGTACGAGGGTGGGCGCGGCCGAGGTCTTCTTGGCGCGCTGCTGGATCGTCTCCCACTGCGCGGTGAGGCGTTCGACGTCGCGGGTCAGATCCTCCTCGCTGGCCCCCTCCGCCGCGGTTCGGACGATCACGCCGCCGTCTTCCGGCACGATCTTCTTCAGGACGGACTTGAGCCGGTGCCGCTCGGTGTCGGGCAGCTTGCGGCTGATGCCGGTCATCCCGCCGCCGGGCACGTACACGAGGAAACGTCCCGGCAAGGAGATCTGGCTGGTGAGGCGGGCGCCCTTGTGTCCGATCGGGTCCTTCGTGACCTGCACGAGAACGGCGTCGCCGGACTTCATGGCCTGTTCGATCGCCCGGGACCTGCCTTCGAGGCCCGCAGCGTCCCAGTTCACCTCGCCGGCATAGAGGACGCCGTTGCGGCCCTTGCCGATGTCGATGAACGCCGCCTCCATCGACGGCAGGACGTTCTGCACCCGGCCCAGGTAGACGTTGCCGACGTAGGACGTCGACTGCGCCCGGGTCACGTAGTGCTCGACGAGGATGCCGTCCTCGAGGACGGCGACCTGGGTGCGCTCGCCGGTCTGCCGCACCGCCATGACGCGGTCGACGGCCTCCCGCCGTGCCAGGAATTCGGCCTCGGTGAGGATCGGCGGACGCCGGCGGCCGGTGTCTCGGCCGTCCCGGCGCCGTTGGCGCCGGGCCTCCAGCCGGGTCGAGCCCTTGACGCCGCGGACCCCGTCGTCGGTGTCGTCCTTGCCGGCGCGCGGCTCGCGGACGTGGGTGACCGTGTTCGGCGCGTCCTCGTCGGCAGCGTCCGCCGCGCCGGCGGAGCGGCGGCGGCGGCGGCGCCGGCGGGTGCCGCTCGCTTGCTCCGCCTCGTCGGGTACCGCCTGATCGGACTCGTCGACGCCGGCGTCGGACACAGCCTCCTCGGACTCCGCCTCGCCCGCCGCAGCCTCCTCGGGTCGGGCGGGTTTCTGCGCCTCAGCGGTGTCCGGCGCCTCGTCGTCGGCGGTGTCGGTGGCCGAGTCCGCCGCCCGCCCGCCGCGGCCGCGGCGTCCGCGGCGGCGGCGCCGGCGGGCACCGGTCGCCTCTTCCACTGCGGCCTCGCGGATGTCCTCCGGTTCGGCGGTGTGGTCCTGCAGGTCCTCGGCCACCGTCAGGTCGGCGTCGGCGGGGACGGGCTCGGGCGTCGGCGGGCCCGCGGGTGCGGACGCCGCCCGGCGCCGGCGCCGCGACGGCGGCGCGGGCTCCACGGCGCTCGGGGCGACGAACAGCACCGCCGGCGCCGAGGGATCCGCTTCCGGGACGGGCGGTGGCTCGGCGGTGCCGGCCGCGTCGGTTGCGCCGTCGAGCGAGCCCTCGTCCGCGGGCTGGAGCTCGGCGCGCAGCCGGTCGGCCACTGCGTCGTCGACAGCCGACGACGCGCTGCGGACCTCGACGCCGAGGTCGGCGAGGCGGGTGAGGACCTCGCGGCTGCTCAGGCCGAGCTCGCGGGCGAGTTCGGAGACCCGCTTTCGCCGCGGGCCGCGGGCTCGACGGCTCCCGGCCGGCGCACCGGGGTCGGATTCGGAAGGGGTGTGGGGGCGATCAGTGTCGCCGGGTTCGAGCATGTGCCCGGATCACTCCGTCTCTCTCGGCCCCCGGGCGCTGGTCACCGTCACTGGACGGGAGCCGCGGCTCGCGGAGGCGGTACGGCGGGAAGCGGGGCTTCCCGCGAAGCCTGGTACGACGGCGCCGTCGACCCGGCTGCCTCGCGATCGGCGGCAAGCGGGTCACCGACCCCGCCGTTGTCGTCGAGCGGTCCCTGCGCCAGACGCACCGCAACAGGCGGTGCCTCGAGGGCGAGACCGGCGACGGCGCGGAGCGCGGCCAGAACGTCGTCGGGTCGCACGGCTGGGATGGTCTGCCGGACGACCAACTCCAGTATCGCACGCCCCTCGGCGCAGGTCCGGGCTGACAGCACCGCGCCGCGGGCGTCGACGCTGCGGCGGCCGTCCTTGGTGACCCGCTCGATGCGGATCTCCTGCCGGTCGAGGAAGGAGTCGAGCGCCCGGGCCGCCTGCTCTGCCTCGATTCCCGGCAGCTCGATGCGCCAGTGCGACGCCTGGATGCGCTCGGCGAGCGATCCGGGCCCGGCGACGACGATCTCAACCAGGTCCAGCCCGTCGGGCAGCGCCCGGTCGAGGCTAATGCAGAGCTGGTCGGGATCGACCGGACTGGCGAGGCCGAGCTCCAGGTACTCGGCCTCGGAGGCCACTCCGGTGGGCGCGGCACCGAGATAGCTCACCCGGGGATGCGGGGTGAAGCCGGCGGAGTAGGCGATCGGCACGTCGGCCCGGCGCAGCGCCCGCTCGAAGGCGCGGGCGAAGTCGCGGTGGGAGGTGAAGCGCAGTCGACCGCGCTTGGCGTACCGGACCCGCAGTCGTTGGACGACCGGGGGTGGCGGCGGACCTTCGGGGGCGCGGCGGGGCATCGAGGCGGGTCAGCGGGGCAACACGGGCAGCAGCGGGCGTCCGGTCGGCCCGATCTGGATGTCGGTGCCCAGGTTCGAGCACACTCCGCAGTCGAAGCACGGGGTCCACCGGCAGTCGTCCTGCTCGAACTCGCCCAGAGCGTCCTGCCAGTCGTCCCAGAGCCACTGCTTGTCCAGGCCGGAGTCGAGATGGTCCCAGGGCAGCACCTCGTCGGCATCGCGCTCGCGGGTCGTGAACCAGGCCAGGTCGACGCCGCGGAGGACGGACGCGCAGGCGCCCACCCACCGCGCGTAGGAGAAGTGTTCCGACCAGCCGTCGAACCGGCCGCCGTCGCGCCAGACCTGCTCGATCACCGCCCCCACCCGCCGGTCGCCGCGGGAGAGCAGTCCCTCGATGAGGGACGGCTGCCCGTCGTGGTAGCGCATCCCGACGTTGCGGCCGAGTGAGCGGTCGGCATTGATGGCCTCGCGCAGCCGCCGCAAGCGGCGGTCGATGGTCTCGGGATCGGCCATCGCCGCCCACTGGAACGGCGTGTGCGGCTTGGGGACGAACCCGCCGATCGATACGGTGCACCGGATGTCGCGGCTGCCGGTCGCCTCCCGGCCGGCGCGGATCACGTCGTGCGACATCGCCGCGATCTCGAGGACGTCCTCGTCGGTTTCGGTCGGCAGGCCGCACATGAAGTACAACTTCACCTGCCGCCAGCCCTGGGCGTAGGCGGTACTGACGGTGCGGATCAGGTCGTCCTTGCTGACCATCTTGTTGATCACTCGACGGAGCCGCTCGCTGCCGCCCTCGGGCGCGAAGGTCAAGCCGGACCGGCGCCCGCTGCGGGAGAACTCGTTGGCCAGCTCGATGTTGAACGCGTCGACGCGGGTGGACGGGAGCGAGAGGCTGACCTTGTCGTCCTCGTACCGGTCGGCGAGCTGCTTGGCCAGCTCACCGATCTCCGAGTGGTCGGCGCTCGACAGCGAGAGCAGGCCGACCTCGCCGAACCCGGTGGCGCGCAGCCCCTGCTCGACCATCGAGCCGATGGTGTCGATCGATCGCTCGCGCACCGGGCGGGTGATCATGCCCGCCTGGCAGAAGCGGCAGCCGCGGGTGCAGCCGCGGAAGATCTCGACGGACATCCGCTCGTGGACGGTCTCGGCGAGCGGCACCAGCGGCGCCTTCGGGTACGGCCAGCGGTCGAGGTCCATGACCGTGTGCTTGACCGCCCGCTCCGGCACTTCCGGACGGTTGGGGCGCACTGCGGCGATCCGCCCGTCCGGCAGGTAGTCGACGTCGTAGAACCGCGGGACGTAGCTGCCGCCGGTGGCCGCGAATCGCACCAGCAGCCCGTCCCGGCCGCCCGGGCGTCCGTCCTGCTTCCAGTCCCGGACCAGATCGGTGAGGACGCCCACGGCCTGCTCGCCGTCGCCGAGCACGGCAGCGTCGACGAAGTCGGCGATCGGCTCGGGGTTGAACGCGGCGTGCCCGCCGGCGACCACGATCGGGTGGGACTCGTCGCGGTCGGCGGCGTGCAGGGGGATGCCGGCCAGATCGAGCGCGGTGAGCAGGTTGGTGTAGCCGAGCTCGGTGGCGAAGCTGACGCCCAGCAGGTCGAACGCCGCGACGGGCCGGTGCGCGTCGACGGTGAACTGACCGATCCCGTTCTCGCGCATCAGCGCCTCGAGATCCGGCCAGACCGCGTAGGTGCGCTCGGCCAGCGCGTCCACGCGCTCGTTGAGCACCTCGTAGAGGATCTGCACGCCCTGGTTGGGCAGCCCCACCTCATAGGCGTCGGGGTACATCAGAGCCCAGTGAACCGCGACGCAGTCCCAGTCCTTGACCCGCGAGTTCAGCTCCCCGCCGACGTACTGGATGGGCTTGCTCACCCGCGGGAGCAGCGGCTCCAGGTCCGGGAAGAGCGAGCGGATCGGCACCGTCTCATCGTACGGACGCGACCGGCCCGCGGAGCTGGCCGACCGCCAGGCAGAGAGCCGCGGCCACGCCGCACAGGCCCGCCGCCAGCAGGAACGGCAGTGTGTAGGAGCCCTGCATGTCGCGTAGCCAGCCGGCTGTCCCCGCCGCGATCGCCGCACCGACCTGATGCGAGGCGAAGACCCAACCGAAGACGACCGGGGCCCGGTCGCCGAAGTGGCGCCGGCACAGGGCCACCGTCGGCGGGACGGTGGCCACCCAGTCGAGGCCGTAGACGAGGATGAAGACCCACGTGCTGGGCGTCGTCGAGGGTCCGAGCAGCGCCGGCAGGGAGAGCAGGGCGAGCCCGCGGCCGCTGTAGTAGACGAGCAGCAGGACGGCCGGTTCGACCCGGTCGGTGAGCCAGCCGGACGCCACCGTGCCGGCCACGTCGAAGATCCCGACGAGTGCCAGCAGGCTCGCCGCGGTCGTGATCGGCATGCCGTGGTCGTGCGCGGCGGGGATGAAGTGCGTGCCGATCAGCCCGTTCGTCGTCGCCCCGCAGATGGCGAAGCTGCCGGCCAGCAGCCAGAACACCCGAGCGCGGGCGGCCTCGGCCAGGGCGCGCAGGGCCATCGCGGCGCTGCTGCCGGTGCGCGCGGCGCGGGAGACCCCGGGGTCGGCGTCGGTGGCGCCGTAGGCGCGGATGCCCAGGTCGTGCGGATGGTCGCGCATCAGCACCAGGACGAGCGGGAGAACCGCGACGGCGCCGACGGCCACGGTGACCGCGGCGCTGCGCCAGCCGTGCGCAGTCGTGAGCGCCGCGAGGACCGGGAGAAAGACCAGCTGCCCGGTCGCGTTGGCGGCGGTGAGGATGCCGCTGACGAGCCCGCGACGAGCGACGAACCAGCGGGTCGAGACCGTGGCGACGAAGGCCATCGACATCGAGCCGGTGCCGAGTCCGACGAGCACCCCCCAGCAGAGGACGAGCTGCCAGGTCTGCGTCATCAACACGGTCAGCCCGCTTCCGGCGGCGACCAGGAGCAGCGCGACGCTGACGACCGGGCGGATGCCGAAGCGGTCCATCAGCGCCGCCGCGAACGGCGACATGAGGCCGAACAGCGTCATGTTGACCGACATCGCCGAGCCCACGGCCGCGTGCGACCACCCGAACTCGGCGTGCAGCGGGTCCATCAGCACGCTCGGCACCGAGCGGAAGCCGGCGGCGCCGACCATGGTCACGAACGTGACTGCGGCGACCACCCAGGCGCGGTGCAGCCGCCGGACCCTCTGCGCGGGCGGCGCCGCGCGGCGCTCGGAGATCGTCACGCGGGTCATCCTCCCGTCCGTGTTTTGCGTCGGCCTAGTGGCAGGAAGGCCAACATGTGCAAGGATTCTGCCATGCGTCGGGTCGTCGTCCTGCTGCTCGAACCGGTCGTCGGGTTCGATGCGGCCATCCCCCCGGAGCTGTTCGGGTCCGCGCGCGCGCCCGATGGCGAGCCGCTGTACCAGGTGGCGATGGCCGGACTTCGGCGGCGGCCGGTGCGCAGCGAGCAGGGCTACGACCTGGTGCCGTCGGCCGGGGCGGAGGCGCTCGCCGGCGCGGACGTCGTCATCGTGCCGGGTACCCGCATCCCGGGGCCGCGCCTGAACGGGACGCTGCCGGTCGAGCTGCGCGCTGCGCTGGACACCGTGCCGACCGGAGCGCGGAAGGTCTCGATCTGCACCGGAGCGTTCGTCCTCGCGGCCGCCGGATGGCTCGACGGCCGCCCTGCCACGACCCACTGGGCCTACGCGGACGCCTTCCGCCGGCTGTATCCGCGCGTCGACCTCGACGAGAACCGGCTGTTCGTCGACGACGGTGACGTCCTCACCTCGGCGGGCCTGGCCGCGGGCATCGACCTGTGCCTGCACCTGATCCGTCGCGATCACGGCACTGCGGTGGCCAACCAGGTCGCTCGGCGCTGTGTCGTGCCCCCGTGGCGCGACGGCGGGCAGGCCCAGTACATCGAGCGTCCGGTGCCGAGCTCGCCCGCGGAGTCGACGGCCGAGGCCCGCGCCTGGGCGCTCGATCATCTGGACGGGCGACTCGATGTGACAACCCTGGCGACCCGCGCGCGGATGAGCGTGCGGACCTTCAACCGGCGGTTCCAGGACGAGACGGGGTCCTCCCCGGGCGCCTGGCTCACCGGGCGGCGGGTCGAGGCCGCACGGTTGCTGCTGGAGTCCACCGACCTCCCGGTCGACGAGGTCGCGCGGCGCAGCGGGTTCGGCAGCGGAGCGGCGCTGCGGGCGCAGCTGCGGGCGTCCCTCGGCGTGGCGCCGCTGGCCTATCGCCGCACATTCCGCGGAACGCCGCTTTGACAGACTCGACGTCGTGAAGGCCGCGCCACCGCAGCTGCTGCTGCTCGGCAGTATCGGGTCCGTCCAGTTCGGCTCCGCCTTCGCCGCCCGGCTCTTCCCGCAGGCCGGACCGGCCGGGCTCGTCCTGCTCCGCGTCCTGCTCGCGGCCGTCGCGCTGCTCCTGGTGGCCCGGCCGCGGGTGCGGGGGGTGCCGCGGCCGGACGCGGGCGCCGTGATCGCCTTCGGGCTCGTCCTCGCCGCGATGAACTGGTCGTTCTACGAGGCGCTCGCGCGCTTGCCGCTCGGTGTCGCGGTGACGATCGAGTTCGTCGGGCCGCTGGCGGTGGCGGTCGCCGGATCGCGGCGGTTGATCGACCTGCTGTGGGTCGCACTGGCCGGCGGCGGCGTCCTGCTCCTCGCCTTGCGGGGTCGGCAGGCGGGCATCCACCCGCTCGGCGTCGTGCTCGCTCTCACCGCGGCGAGCTGCTGGGCGTGCTACATCCTGCTGTCCAAGCGGGTAGGACGGTCGTTCCCGGCGCTCGACGGCCTGGCGATGGCGATGGCAGTGGGCTCGTTACTGGTGCTGCCGGCCGGGATCATCGAGGGCGGGTCGGCGCTGCTGCGACCGTCCGTTCTCGCCGGCGGGTTCGCCGTGGCACTGCTGTCGTCGCTGATTCCCTACTCGCTCGAGATGGTGGCGCTGCGCCGGCTGTCGGCCTCGACGTTCGGACTGCTGATGAGTCTCGAGCCGGCGATGGCGGCGTTGGCCGGCGTGGTGATCCTGTCGCAACCCCTGTCGGCCGTCCTCGCGTTGGCCATCGTGATGGTCGTCGCGGCGAGCGTCGGGACCACTGTGGCAGGCCGCTCGGTCGAACCGGCGGAACCGCTGTCCCCGGAGACCACCTCCGTCCGGCGGTCCGAGGCGCGGACGTGAGCGAGCGCCCGTTCCGTTTCGGCATCACCAACAGCGCGACCGCCGGCCTGGATTCATGGAGCGCCGCGGCGCGGCGGGCGGAGTCGCTGGGCTATTCGACGTTCCTCCTGC
>JAICIE010000045.1 GCA_025924515.1 Jatrophihabitans sp.
CGAAGGGGCGGACATCCCGTGCTCGCTCGCGACCCTCTGCATCGCCGGCATGAGCCGTTCCGCCTCGAACGTTTCGTACGCCTGTCTGGACTCCCACACGTCAACTACCTGGGTTCGCCCGTCTTGCTCGTAATGGACATGTACGACCATCCCGGCGGGCGGGTCGTTCGTCACGCCCATTGCCTCGCTTACCGCGTCAAGCATCTGCACCGTGACGCCCTCCGGCATCGTCTGGGTCATCAGAACTGCCATCGGCCGCTCCTCCCTGGGCGGGCTGTTAGGACGGCGACAACCTACCGCCGTTACGCGGTCCCCGCGAGGGGTCGGCGTGCGGAGGTTTGGTCCAAGTGGCCCCGGAAGGCCTGTCGACACGACCCGCTGCGACGGAATCACCGTAGTTGATCGCCGCTACTACGGGACCGAAGGGGCGCCCGGTGGCCACCTCGAGGGCCCCGAACAGCGTGGTGGTGCCGCGCCGGACGTCGTCGTGGGTCTGCTTCTCCGGCATGCCGAGGCGGAGCGGCAGCCCTGGGCGGTGCGGTCGAGCGCCTGAATTTGCGATTTCTCGTCCAGCCAGAGCACGACCGCGCTCTCCGGCGGGCTCAGGTACATCCCGACGATATCGCGGATTTGGCCTCGAGTTCGGGGTCGGTGGAGAACTTGAACGTCTGCAGCCGCCACGGCAGCAGCCCCCACTTTTTCCACGTCGTCGTGACCGTGTAATCGCTGACCACGAGGTGCCGGGCCAGCAGCCGGCTGGACCAGTGGGTGAC
This sequence comes from Jatrophihabitans sp., assembly GCA_025924515.1. Taxonomy (GTDB): domain Bacteria; phylum Actinomycetota; class Actinomycetes; order Mycobacteriales; family Jatrophihabitantaceae; genus JAICIE01. The sequence goes on from JAICIE010000045.1 coordinate 774, forward strand.
ACGAAGCTGTTCCGGTGGCGGCTCCAGCGTGGCCAGCACGATCTCCATCGGGTCGATCAGCCGCGGCCGCCCGGACTTGGGCCGGTCCTCCAGCCCGGCGAACCCTCCTCGGCGAAGCGCCGCTTCCACGCGATCACGGTCGGCTTCGAGGCGCCGACCCCATGGACGATCTCGTTCCTGCCGACCCCCTCGTCGGCCAGCAGCACGATCCGCGCACGCATCGCCAGGCCGGCCTTCAGCGACGGCGATGCCGCCGCCAACGTCGTCGGTGGGACCGTCGTGATAATCAGACGCTCAGCGCGTATAGCGTGTGGCTGTCGACCGTCGTGAAGAATATTTTGCCGGCCGCGACAGCGGGCGAACTGTAGATCGCACCTCCGAACGACCTTGTCGAGACGCGGTGACCTCCCTTGAGCGCGAAAATGTGCAGCGAATCCGTCGTGTCGCCGACCACTACGACTTGCTGCCCACTTGGGCCCACGATCGCCGGTGAGGAGAGAATCTCTGGAAGACCGGATACCTTCCAAATCACCGCGCCCGTGACCGCGTTCAGGTCATATACGCCGCCGCCCCAGCCAAGGACGAGCTGCCGCCTGTAGAGACTGGCCACCGACTGCGACTCGCCAGTATTAGCAGGGTTGTCCGCCTTGATGTCGAACTGCCATATCGGTTGACCGGTCGACAAGTCAAGGGCGTACACCATGCGGTCTTTTCCGGTTATGTAGACCACACCGTCAGCGAAACCGTTGACGCCGGGGGCGGAGACGGTCGGACCAGCACCGACGTCCGTATCCATACCCATCTTGGTTTGGAAACGCCAGACCGGCCGACCGGAGCGCGCGTCTAGTGCATAGACCGCATCGTCAGGGTCGGTTGATCCAAACAGCACGAGCGGCACCCCCGAAGCACTCAGCACGTATCCCGGTTCGTCATACGACCCGGTCTGCGGCGTCGTACTGCCCGGTGGGTCACCGAAGGCGCGGAATCGCCAGCGGACGGCGCACGTGGAAGCGTTCAGCGCCCAAAATGAACCGGGGTCGGGACCACCGGTCTGCCCGTTGTCGCCGAACATCACCGTCGGCCCTACGTTGGAAATATTCGCCACAACTGGCGAAGAACTGATTCGGCCGGGCGCGGTGAACGAGCACCGGAGCGCGCCGGTAGAAGCATTCACGGCCAGAAGCTTATGACCGAAGGTACCGACATAGACGACACCTCTGAAGACGGCGGGCGAGGACGTGACATTGCTGCCGGCCCGGTAGCGCCAAACGAGGCGGCCGGTGGTTGCATCGAACGCAGATAACATTCCATCGCTGTTCGGACTGACCTGGTCACCCACATAAACCAGGGCTCGTCCGGTCTTTGCATCAATTGCGACAGCGGGAGAGGACATGCTCCCGTTGACCAGATCCGCGTGCCATGCGACTTTCAGGGAAGCAGCGTTGGCGGTGCTGATCGCTTGGTCGCCACTCACCCCGCGATGCATAGCGTTCCGGTGAAACATCGGCCACATCGGCGTGGTGGTGGAAGTGGTTGTCACACGTGCCACGTGCGCCGACGCGCTGAACGGGACAATCGCCGGCACACCGACGGCTGCCGCCAACGTCGAGATGGTTGCCAGCGCACGCAGTTTTCGCGTCATCGATCCCCCGGGCTTGTTACTCGGTCGTCGCGCTTTATGGACGGCGGTGAAGACGCCGCACAGCGTAGTAAAAGATTTCGCCTGCCACAACGGTCCCTAGCGAGGTTCCTCGGCGTTGCTCGTCCTTGGCATACCTGCGTGCGCGAGAGGTAGGGCTCGCCTCGCCGCTTCGGCATGAGGGAGCGTGATCTGAACCCTCGTCACCACGTTCGAGACGCCGACGCGTCCTCGGTCATGATGGACGCTGACGCCCGGCGGGCCGGTGAGGGAAGGAGACTGCGATGGCGAAGGTCGGAGCCGACACCGAACCGCACCGACAGCAGGCACGCGATCCCGAGGCCAGCGCTGAGGAAACCGCCTCCCGTGTTCCTTGGAGGGTGGAAGGGGAGCGACCGCGTCCGGCCGAGAATGGGGGAAAGAACCGCGCGCCGTTGCGGCGCCCGCGGTTCTGGTGGGTGCTGCTCGCTCTGCTGGTTGTCAACTGGGTGATCTCCGCCGTCTTCCTGCAGCCATCAGAGCCGACCGAGGTGCCGTACTCGTTTTTCCGCGGCCAGGTCCAGGCGGGCAACGTCACCGAGGTGACCGCTATCGACAGTGCCATCGACGGACAATTCAAGAAGCCGGTCCCGGCTCCGGCGCCGACAGCCTCGACCAAAAGGGGCAAGCCGCTGACGAGCTTCAGCACCCGTCGACCCACGTTCGCCGACAGGGACAACCTCTCCGATCTGCTGGCCAGTAAGAACGTGGTAGTCAGCGCCAAGCCGGCGCCGGGTCCGTCGCTGCTGGAGCGGGTACTTCTCGGCTTCGGACCGACACTCCTGCTGGTCGGCCTGTTCGTCCTGCTGATGCGCCGCAGCGCCGGCGCCGCCGGGCTTGGCGGGCTCGGCCGGTCGCGCGCCAAACGCTACGAACCGGAAGCCGGTCAGCGTACGACCTTCGCCGACGTCGCCGGCATCGATGACGTCGAGGACGAGGTCGCCGAGATCGTCGACTTCCTGCGCAACCCCGAGCGTTACAGCCGCCTCGGAGCGGCCATGCCCAAGGGCATCCTGCTCGCCGGCCCGCCCGGCACCGGCAAGACGCTGCTCGCTCGCGCCGTGGCTGGCGAGGCGGATGTTCCCTTCTACTCCGTGTCCGCCTCCGAGTTCATCGAGATGATCGTCGGTGTCGGCGCCAGCCGGGTCCGCGACCTCTTCGAGCAAGCCAAAAATTCCGCGCCGTCGATCATCTTCATCGACGAGCTCGACGCGATCGGCCGAGCGCGCGGCGGGTCGATGAGCATCGGCGGACACGACGAACGCGAACAGACGCTCAATCAGATCCTGACCGAGATGGATGGGTTCAGCGGCCGCGAGAACGTCGTCGTCCTCGCCGCAACGAACCGCCCCGAGATTCTGGATGCCGCGCTGCTGAGACCCGGCCGTTTCGACCGGCGACTCGTGATTAACCCGCCGGACCGGAAGGGACGCCGGGAGATCCTCGACGTGCACGTCCGGTCCGTGCCGCTTGACCCGGACGCCGACTTGGACACCGTCGCAGCGATGACACCCGGGATGGTCGGCGCCGACCTGAAGAACCTGGTCAACGAAGCCGCGCTGCTCGCTGCCCGCCGCGGTGCCGACACCGTTCGCCTGCGAGACTTCACCGATGCCCTGTCGAAGATCCAACTCGGCAGCGAACGAAAGATCGTGGTCTCCGCCGACGAACGCAGGCGCACCGCTTATCACGAGGCCGGTCACGCGCTGCTCGGCATGCTCACCCCGGGCGCCGACCCGGTCCGGAAAATCTCCATCGTGCCCCGGGGACACGCACTCGGCGTGACGTTCCAAACCCCGGACGCGGAACGGTACTTCTACAGCGAGCCATACCTCCGAGGTCGAATCGCCGGCATGATGGGCGGGCGAGCCGCCGAGGAAATCGCTTTCGGCAATGTCACGACGGGCGCCGAAAGCGACCTGGAACAGGCGACAGCCTTGGCCCCGGCAGATGGCCGGTCGCTGGGGGATGTCGCCGCGCGTCGGTGCCATGTCCGTGCTTCCGGATCCGCGTCGTGAGCAGGGTTTCACCCTCGACGGCAACGGAACTTCGCCCGCCACACGGGAACTGGTCGATGAGGAGGCGCGGCGGATCCTCGACGAGTGTTCCAGTTACGCACTCGACGTCTTGGGCGCCGAACGATCGCGACTCGACGCGCTGGTCGAGGCGCTGCTAACGGCCGAGACCCTCGACATGGCGGAGGCCTACCGCGCCAGCGGCCTGCCCCTCGGAAACCTTCAGGCCCCGGCCGTCGCTGTCGAGCAGTCGTCCAGCGGCTGAAAGCTGCCGGCGGTGCTAGCGCGCGCGGCCCTGAACTGGCATCGATGCGTCCCGTCCAACAAGCCTGCGACGCACTGTCCGCGCCTGTGGAGTCAGCGCCGTGACTCCCACGCGCACGGACGGACGGGTTAGTCCCGTCCGCGACGTGGTGCACCCCTGCCCTCGGCGCGCCACCTACCGCTACATCGAAGAGCTCGGCCCCGGCAACGAGCGTGCCGAGTGCGCAGCAGAACGAGTGATCTTGAGCAGGGCGATCGCGGCGACCGGTTCTACCTCGTCGAGTCCGGTCGCGCGGAGGTAGTCCGGGACGGGTGCCTGATCAATGCACTTCGACAAGGTGCCGGATGTGGCGAGGTCGCTTTGCTGGGCGACACACCCCGCACGGCCAGCGTCCGCGTGTCCGCGAACGCGCACCTACTCGTCACCATCCTGGACCGTCCGGCTTTCCTGACTGCCGTGACCGGGCACCAGGTGGGCGCGGCCGCGGGTCAGGACGTCGTCGCCCAACCCCAGGCGCGAGTCGCGGCAAAGCACCCCGCCGCGACCGAGGACTACGGCGACCCGCTCGCTGAGACCTGATTGATTATGAGGTAGCGGCCCACGAGCGCCAGCAGCTGTCGACGACGTGTGAGGCCTGCGGCCTCGACTGAGGGCCGGGCGCCTACTCCACGACGCGGCTGCGAAACCGTTCGAGCTCTGACACCGGCAGGCGGGTCCCGGCGGATTCAAGGAGCGAGATGACGTCCTGTGTGCGCCGGTCGAGCCGTTCCGCGAGCAGGAAAGCGATATCGGCCACGATCGCGGTTGCCAGGCGTTCGTGGCGAACGAGGCGGCCCTGGACATCATGCGCCTGCCACTTGATTATCCGCACTCGAGAGATCGCTCTGGCTGTGGCCGTACGGGCGGCGGATGGCAAGAAGATAGAAAGCTCGCCGAGAACCGAGCCGGCGCCGAGGGTCGCCAGAATACGGCCGTGTATGGATACCTCGACACTTCCCTCGATGATGGCCGCGAGGCCGTCTGCAGGGTCGCCCTCTTCGAAGAGCGTCGAGCCGGCTACGGCATCGCTTATCGTGGTCTCTCGGCCGAGCTGGTCCATGTCCTCGTCGACGACCAGTCGAAACGGACACACAGTTCGGATGTCTGCCGGTCGCTCCGCGTTCAAGCGTTCTCCGTGAGTGTCGATGGGAAGGTGGCAACGATCCTGGGACCCATACGCAGGGTCGCCGGGAACACGTTAGTCCGTACGGAGTAGCAGCTGTGCTACCCCGTGGGGTGGATGCGCGGCTGGCTGGCGGTGGGCCGCCGAGCGCCGTGTGGCTGCGATGGTGGCTGTAGGTGGGCGGCGCACGTGCGCCCGGTGGTCCGGTTCGAACAGGCAAGCCGCGCGGCCGGTAGCGCCACGGCACGCCGTGCACCGGGGAAGGATGCAGGCAGCCAGGTAGCCGATCCGGGCTGGCCCTCACCGGCGGATCGTCCGAACAGCACGCGAACCGTGCTGTCATCGTTCAGTCGCGAGAGCCCGCCTGGCTCGGAGTTCCGCCGCGGTCGATGTGTCAGAATCTCGTACTGCGAGGTGACCATCCGTGGATGTCCGCCCCCGACTGGCCTCAGTCCTGAAGGATCAAGGTCAGGAACACTGGCTGACAGGAGGCGTTGATGGGTGGGGGCCGATCGCCGTTCCTCGAGCGTGCGTCATGGCTGCTGCAGCTCCCGCTCGAGACTCCAACCATCCCGTTCGAGGATGAGCAGAGCGGCTGCACGCTCTGGTTGAAGCTCGACTACCTGCTCCCAAGCGGATGCACGAAGGACCGGATGGCGACGAACATCGTCGCCTATGCGATCGCCACTGGCGAAGTGTCTCCCTCCACCGTCGTAGTGGAGGCATCGAGCGGGTCGACCTCGATCGCATTGAGCATGGTCTGCGCCACTGTCGGTGTTCGGTTTCGGGCATACATGCCCAAAACAGTCAGCGGAGAACGGGTCCTCATGATCCGTCGGCTTGGTGGCGAAGTGGTTCTCACCCCCGCCACGCAGGGCATGGACGGAGCGGTCGCTGCGCTACTGCGCGACTCGGCTGCAGAGCCGGACGTGTTTGCTGCCCAGCAGTTCAAGAATCCGCGCAACGTTCTAGCGCATCGGCACTCGACCGGGCCACAGCTAATCAACCAGGTCGGCGCTCGCCTTGATGGCTTCGTCGCCGGAGTCGGCACTGGCGGAACGCTGATGGGGGTGGCGCACGCGCTGCGCGATCACGGGTACGACACTATCGTCGCACGAGCCATGCCCACTCGGACGTTCACAGCGGAGGGCGACCCAGAGGTTGTCGGCGGCATACCGGGCATCGTCGACGGCATGAGCCAACTGCTCGAACCTGACGCTGTTCGACTTGACAACTCAGTACTGGTCCCGGAGTCAGAGGCGCTGGCGACTGCCCGGGAGTTCGGTCGTCGCGGCTTGGGCGTTGGTCCGTCGAGCGGGCTCAACATCGCCGCGGCGCGGCGCCTTGCTGCCCGCCTTGGCCCCGGACACCATGTGGGCACGATCTTGCCAGACCGTATGGAGCGGTACTTCTCAACCGCCTTGTTCGACGACGTGGCAGCTGAGCTTTAGGTGCACCGGTGACGGCGACGCCACGAGATCCTTGAGCCTACGGGTCGAGTAGCGAAGTGTGGAGTTCCCGCTCCGGCAGGACCTGGATGAAGTACTCAACGCCGAACATCTCTCGAAGGATTCGATCAGGAAACATCTTCGGGTCGATCGGATACTGAGATCGGTGCGCTGCCGTGGCACGGATCTTGTGGCCGACGAAGTCGGTGACGTCAATGCACGTGTTCACCCTAGCGTCGATCTGATCCCCTGAGCGAAGCGATCTGATCGGGAGAATCGCGGCCTGCTCCCCGCCATTATCAATGGAGTGCGGTTCAGATGCTAAGAAGGTCAGGCTCGTGACGTCCTCCACGGCAACCACATGCGCGTTGCGGCGCTGGCCCGTGGCGATGCCCACCTCTCCGATGAACTCCCCCGGGCCCGACCGATCCACCACCTGCACTCGACCGTCGTCGCCCTCTCGTCGGATTTCCACATGACCGGATAGCAAAAAGTGCATCGCCGTCGCAGGATCGCCCTGTTCGATGAGGTAGGAGCCGGAGGGAAACCATTCAACTTTGATGAAATCAGCCGCGTATCCGAGCGCAGTCGTCTCGCGCGAGAACACCGATAGCGCGTGGACGAAGTCCTTCGTGCCCTTGAAGCGTGTCGTCAGTTCTACAACCCATTCAGCCAGGCGATCGCGTAATAGCATTCTGCTTCGCGGCCGGTGGCAATGAAACAGTCGGATCGATGTGGCGGGTCGTATCTGGTAGCAGGCGGCAGTGACCGCTGCTCCGACGGCTACGTGGTCCGGATGACCGGAGAATCCGTCAGGCCCGAATGTGATCACCACATCGGGAACGGTCTCGGTGAGCAGTTCCGACGCAAGCTCGATTAGGGTCTCAGTGTCGATTGTCGAGAGCCCACCATCCGGATAGTCAAGACATCTCGCCTCCATGAGCCCGAGCGCCTCTCCGGCCGCCTGAAGTTCTTCCTCTCGAACTGCCGTCAAGGTTGCCCTGGTCGCCACGCTTGCGTCTCTGATTTGGCCTGCTCCGCCCTTGGTAAGCGAGACCAGACGGATCTCGGCGCCCGCACTCGCGTACTTCGCGAACGTGCCGCCCGCGCACATAGTCTCGTCATCCGGATGGGCGAAGATCCCCAACAGACGGAGAGGCCGCCCATTCGCAGCGTTCGCTGATACGTTGTGCGCTACCATTTGCCGCCATATCTGCTCGTAGGTAAAACCGGGGCCTGTGAATCGCCCCCGGTCGAAGACGCAGCGTAGCTCGTTGCCCCGAGTCATCGACATTCGACGAGACGCTTACGAGGGACTCAAAACACGACGCTTCGAAGCACGCGCCGCTGGCCGGCTTGCCATCCCGCTCAACAGCCGCTGCGGACGAATCTCCGGACGATGCTGCGCGTGCAGTACCTGGGCGAGCCGCCGTGACGCGACAGCCAAAAGGTGACGCCGTGGTCCGATGACTCGCCTGGCGATACGACGATGGACAGCCAGCAGGACTCCCCGCGCCTGCTGCGCCATGCCTCTCGATGGGCTGTCCGTACGGGTGCAGTACGGGCTCGGACGCAACGTACGGCCAACGTCCGGACCGCGCCTGATGGCCCTCGCCGTTCATCCGGTTCGGTGCTCCACCTTGACCGCGGGCTGCTGTCAGGGGTGAGCAGGTAGGAGACATCGACGGCCAGCTTCGGCTGCACCTCCACCACCCGCTCGCCGCTGCCGACCAACCCGTTGCGTGAGCAGGTGCCCGAGCCCGGAGCTGTCTTCGATCGCCCAGGTCCGCTGGCGCCACCGGTGCACCCAGTCGCGCAGCTGACCGCTCTGGTTGGCCGACGCCCGCACTCGCATCTTCCCGAGGACGCGCTCTCGTCCATCGCGACCTTTCGAGCGACGCCCGGTCGGCGCGCGGTGGGCGGGAACCTCGTTCCAAAGCCAGACCCGAAGGCCGGCAGACGGTTCGGGAGTCAGCCTGCCGCACACCTCGGACGCTACGACCGAACGCAACGCCCCACGTCTCAATCAGACGGTCTGCGAGTGCCGCCCATGTCGGCATATGCCGGCGACTCACCCGACCTGACCCCCGGGACCGCGCCGTTGATCTCCCGCCCGGGGTAGCGTGCAGCTGTGGCCCGCGACGGGCAGAGGTTCGAATGGACGTCCTCGGACGACGGTCGCAACGAATGCCCGCTGCTCCCACCGCCCTGGGCCGGCACCGCCTTGGCGCGTCGCCTGCAAGCGAAGGGGTTCACGCGGGGCCCTCTGCGAACCCGCACCGCACGGCGCGTCCTTGCCGCGGTGATCGTCGTGATGGCGTCCGTAGGCCTGGCTCGGCTCGGCGCGGACAACAAGTTGCCCACCGCGCCGGTGAATCCACCCTCCTGGCTGCAGGACCGCCCGTTGTCCGCGCCGCTGTCGCCGTTTATGGCCGCCGAATGTTGGCACCGGCACTGCGCTCAGGTGACGGCGTCGGTCACCGACGTCCGAGAGGCGCGGGCCGGACTGAATTTCTGGTTCACGGTCACCGCCATGCGGATACTCGATGAGCGACGCGAGGTCCGCGGAAGCACAGTTCAGGTCGTCGACGCGCACGGAGACACGCTGACAATAGACGCCGTGCGGGTTTCGGCAGCTCCGATCGGATGGGACGATCAATCGACCACTTGGGCGTCGGGTGACGCGACGAGTCGGTGGGTGGTCCGAGAAGGTGACGGGGTCTGGCTGACCGAGGCCCGCGCCAGCCTGGGCGACTGCGAAACGGACGAGGACGAGTACGGAATTCTCTACGAGCGAACTCTGACGCGGGTCCCGGCCAGTCAGATCGCCATCTAATTCGCTGCCCAGTCGCCTGGCCGAGCGGCCTCGCGCCTATTGCTCCGACCAGGGACGCTCGTTGCGCGGTCCCGGGACGACGCAGCATGACGACATGTCTACGGTCGTGGCCGGCCGGTCTGACTGTTCACAACGACCAAGCCACCCGGCCCTGGCCTCAGTGACTCCCGCGGCCACCTATCAGCGCATTCGACGACGTCCGAGGCGTCCCCCGAGGACATCAGGGTTCCCTGAGCCGCTCGTCGCGCTATCCACAGACGTCGTACTGGGTGATGCGTCCATCGTCGTGGATGTTGACCGGAGTCCCTTGCTGACTGTCTCATTGAATGACGCGGTGCGCCTCTCAGACTCCTACGCCACGTCCGACGGCCAGGACCTTCACACCGTCGGTGGGGACGCAGCCGAAAACCGAGGTGCCGGTGGACGGAACTGATCGGCTCAAGGGCCGCCGTCTCGCTGCGGCCGGCGCGTTCGCGGGCCGCTCGGCCGAGGTCGCGCGCGTGCTGGAGGCTGCACACCACGCGGCGGCCGGTGGTCCTCAGTTGGTGGTCGTATCCGGAGTGGCGGGCATCGGCAAGACGGCCTTCGTGGCGGCGGTGCTGCAGCATATGCCCGCGTTCCGTCCAGTCGTGATCCGTGCGGACGAGAGTGAGTCGCTCGTCAGATACTGCGTCCTCAGTCAGCTAACTGCAGCGTTGCCGAGCGGGCAGGTTCGGCGCCTGCCGCTGCTGTCCGCGGGGCCGCCGCGCCGGGCGGCAGCGGTCTCCGTGGGCGCCGAGCTGATCCGGGTCTTGGGCGATCTCGACCTTGGTGGGCCGCTGGCACTGGTGGTGGAGGACGCGCAGTGGCTCGACGAGGCCACGGCGCAGGCGCTGCAGTTCGCGGTGCGGCGGCTCGGTGTCGAGCCAGCGCTGGTGGTGGTGACCACCCGCGGAGGGCGCCGGCCGGTCGACCTGGCCTGGTCACGGCTGGCCGACTCGCCGGGCTTGGGCCATGCTGTCGAGCTCGGGGCGTTGAGCGTGGATGAGGTCGGGGAACTGGCTGAGCGCGTGTGTGAGCGAACGCTGCCACCCGCCGCCGTGCGGCGTCTGCATGAGGAAACCGGCGGCCATCCGTTGCACCTCCGGCTTGTTCTGGAACAGTCCAGGTGGGAGCAGTTGGTCTCGACCACTGCGCGGCTGGCCGCGCCGGCGTCGCTGACCGACACGGTGCTCGCGCGGCTGATTGCCCTGTCCGATCCGGCGCAGGACCTGGTTCTAGCGGTGGCGGTGCTGGGGACGGCGGCATCGGTGGCGATGGCCGCGGCCGTGAGCCGAGCCGCCGCCGTGCCGCAGGCGGTGGAGGAGGCGGCAGCGTCCGGGCTTCTCGAAGAGCGCACGGGTCCGGAAGGTCGCCGGCTGGCGTTCCCGCATCCATTGCTGGCAACCGCCGTTCTCGACGGTGTCGGTGAGGTGCGCCGGCGGGAATTCCACGGGGCCGCGTCGAAGCTCCTCCGCGGCGACGCGGCACTCGCTCATCGCTTGGCGGTTGCGGACGGACCCGACGACGTCCTTGCTGCCGAATTGGAGGCGTCGGCCGGCCGACTAGAAGCCGCGGGCGAGGTGGGGTTGGCCGCTAGCCGAATGCTCGCCGCGGCCCGGGCAAGCCCGGGCTCGGGGGTCTCGGAGGAGCGCTTTCTTCGCGGCGTCGGTCTGCTCCTGACGGCTGGCGACATGGTGCGGGCCGCCGAGCTTGCGCCGCAGATCCGCCTGTGCCGGCCCGGCCCGCACCGGGATACGGTATTGGCCTCGCTGGCCGTCCACGAGGGCCGGTTCAAGGAAGCCGCCGAGCTGCTCAGCACGGCCCCGCAGGATGCCCGTGCCCGCGGCGACGCCCGGGCGGAAGCGGCGGCCCGGTTGACCCGGCTCGTCGTGAACACCGTTGTCGGTGCCAGCGACGTCGAGGACGCCGACCAGGTGTTGGCGAATCCGGCCTCCCCGCCGGAATGGCGTCGTCAGGCGCTGCTCCTGGGCGCCTTCGGTCTCGGGCTGTCCGGCCGAACGCGGGACGGGTTGGCCCGCTTGGACCCCGCGCCCGTGTCAGCGGTTCTGGACCAGGACCAGGCCGCGCTGGTCGCAGCGCGCGGTGTGCTGCGCTTGTGGAACGACGAGGACGGCAGCGCTCTCGCCGATCTCCGCGCCGTCGAGGCCGCGATCAGGCACGGCCGGTCTCTGACCGGCTTCATCCCCTTCGCTCTCGCCTTTCTGGCGGAGGCCGAACTCAGCTGCGGTTCCTGGGACGCGGCCGCCGCCGATGCCGGTCTGGCCCTGAGCGTCGCGCAGGCGGAGAACCGCACTCTCACCCTGTGCTGCGTGCACGCTGTGAACGCCCGTATTTGCGCCGAACGCGGGGATTGGACCGCGGCCCAGGCTTCGGTGGCTGCAAGCTTGCTGTGGTCCACGGTAATCCCGTCGGCCGCCAATCGGTTCTACGCAGCAACCGCCGCCGCCTACCTCGCGCGGGCCCGCAGCGACCCACACTCCATGACCGCTGTCCTGGACCCAGGACTGACCGGGGAGGTGGCCTTCCGCGCCGGCGAGTATCGCGTGCTGCGAGCGGAAGCGCTGCTGAACGGACGGCACGCCGAGCAGGCCGAAAGGCTGATCGCGTTGAGAAATGGGAACGGCTCGATCACCTGGCGCCCGCGGCTCATCCAGGTCGGTATCGCGCTCGCGAGATCGGACGTCGCAGCGGCGCGACGGGAGATCCACACACTCGCCGACATCGTCCCGGCCAGTCATACATTCCTCCGCGGGCGCGTGGAGCTCGCACAGGCGAACGTGCTGCTCGCTGCCGGGGACCGGGGCAGCGATGCCGCGCTGCGCCGTGCCGAAGCGATCTTCGCCGGGCTCGGCGCGCGCCCCTGGGTTGAACGCTGTCAGCAGTTGCTCACGGCGCGCGGCGAGCACACCGGCCCGGTGATGCCCGCCGTGCGGCTGACCGAACGGGAACGTCAGGTTGCCGAGCTGGTGGTCAACGGGATGATGAACTCCGAAATCGCCGCCCGCCTCTACGTCAGCGAGAAGACCGTCGAATTCCATCTCACCAACATCTACCTGAAATTCGGAGTCTCTTCGCGGCGCACGCTGGCGAAACGACTAGTGGGTGCGCCCGCCCCGCTTGCCTGGCGTGACGTCTGACGTGACGGCGCCTGGGCAACGGTGCACCATCAGCTCACGGTTACTTGCGCCGTGGAGCTAGCGCTACCGGTGGGGTCGGCGGCGGTGAACGTGACCGTCCATGGGCCCGTCAGTGCGCTCCGGGGCACTTTGTACGTCGTGGTGCCGGTCAGTGTGCTGCCCGCCTTGAGCGTCGTCGTCCTGAGCGAGTAGGTCGTGGCGATCCCGTCCGGGTCGGTGAGTGAGTAGCGCAACGCAGCGGACTCGCCGGCCGTGCCCGCGTTCTTCACCGAATAGGCGATGGACAACTTCCCGCCGCGGGCGACTGGGTTCGGGCTCACCGTCAGCGTGGTGCTCAGGTCGGCGGTGACGGTCTGCGTCAGGCTGGTTGAGGTGCTTGCCGCGTACGAGCCGTCACCGCTGTAGGCGGCGGTGACCGTGTGGGTGCCGGCCGTCGGGTAGCTGACCTGGCAGCTCGCCGTGCCGGCGGCCGTGGTGATCGCCACGGCGTCACAGCCGCTGATCGTCTTGCCGCCGTCGGTGAACCCCACTGTTCCGCCGTCCGGTACCGGGCTGACGCTGGCCGTGTAGGTGACCTGCCGACCGGCGACCGCCGGGTTCGCCGATGAGGCAAGGGCGGTGCTCGTGGTCACCTTGTTCACCGTCTGCGTCACGCTGTCCGAGCTGCTGCCCCCGTAGCCGGGGTCGCCGCTGTAGACCGCTTTGATGGTGTGTGTGCCGGTGCTGGAGTAGGTGACCGGACAGGTGGCCCGTCCGGAGGAGTCCAGCGGTTGGCTGCCGCAGCCACTGATCGTGGCGCCGCCGTCGGTGAAGCTGACCGTTCCGCCGTCCGGCGCCGGCGCCACCGTCGCGGTGTAGGTCGCCTGCTGCCCGACGGTCGATGGGTTGGCCGATGAGGTCAGTGTCGTGCTGGTGGGCACCGTGGGCGGGTCCTGGTACTCGTAGGCACCGATGTCGCAAGAGGTCTCGCCCTCGTCTGGCCGGGGCATCCCGCGCTGGTCGGCCGCCGGGCACAGCCCGCTGGCGGCGGGGACGGCGTCGACCGTCAGGCTGGTGGCCTGCTCGGCGATGGTCCGCGTCGGGCCGCCGTTGTCCTGCAGGCCGCTCGGGTCCAGCTGCGGGTCCTGGCCGACGGTATCGTGGTTCGACGCGGAGAACCCACAGCCGGCTCCGGCGTCGTCCTCCAGGTTGTAACCATTGTCGGTGATGGTGGCCGAGCAGTTGCCGACGCCGTTGTGGGCGACGACGGTGCCGCCGATGATGTAGGGGCTACCGGACTCGCCGTATAGGGCAGCCACGTACCCGTACTGGTTGCCGGAGACGGTGCTGTTGGCGAGGCTCACTGAGCCGGGGCCCTGGGTGTAGATCGCAGCGCCGGGCCCATTGGCCCAGTTGCCGGTGAACGTGCTGTTGGTGATGTTCACCGTGCCGGCGAAGTTGTACAGCGCCCCGCCGCCCAGTCCCAGATAGGCGATGTCGGAGTTCTGCGAGAAGGTGCTGCCGGTGATCGTCAGGCTGGCGCCGGGCGCGTTGAGGATCGCGCCGCCGCCGTAGTCCGGGTAGTTCCCGTCGTCGTTGTTGGAGAATGTGGAGTCGGCGACGCGCACCGTGCCCTGGTTCTGGATCGCGCCACCGCCATAGCTGCCGCCGGCCGCGGAGCCGTTGGAGAGGCGCAGACCGGTCAGGTCGAGGCTTGCCGTGTCGTTCAGGGAAAACAGCTGCATCTGGCCGCCGCCGTCCAGGACGACGTCGTCGCCTTGCGCGGTGAGCGTCGCGGCGGTGCTGATGATCTCGATCGTGCCGCCGAACGTGATCGGATTGGGGCATTGATCCTTGACGTAGTAGTAAGTGCCGCCCGCTTGTAGGTCGGCCTGTAACGGGCCGAAGCTGCAGTCGGAGACCTGGTGCGGGCCGGGACCCGCGGACGTCACCGTCTGCGTGATCGGCGCGGCTGCGCTGATGGCGTACCGCCTGTTTCCGCTGTACGTGGCAGTGATCGCGTAGGTTCCCACCGCCGGGTAGGCCTGGCAGGTGGCCACCCCAGAGGAGTCGATCGGCCGGCTGCCACATCCGGGAATGTCGCCGTTGCCGTCCTGGAAGCGCACCGTCCCGCCGTCCGGCGCCGGGCTGACCGTCGCCGAGTACACGACCTGATCGCCCAGCACTGAGGGATTGTCGGAGGAGGTCAGCGACGTCGCCGTGTCGATGTATGTCGACTCGAACGCCCCGACGTCGCAGCCGGACTCGGCGTCGTCCGGTCGGCTGACCCCGCGCTGGTCGGTGTTCGGGCAGAGCCCGCTTGAAATCGCCACGGCGTCGATGGCCGGGCTGCCCGACTGCAGCCCGATCGTCGGGGTGGGGCCGCCGTTCGCCTTCAGGCCGGCCGGGTCGAGCAGCGGGTCGTGGCCGACCAGGTCGGAAGAGCGCGTTAGGCCACATCCTGAGTCATCCGAGAGGTTGTAGCCGCTGTCGTTCAGGGAGCCGAACAATGATAGGCAATTGCCGTCGCCTCCAGTGTTCTTGGCGACAATAGAGCTGCCTATGTACGCTGTGGGGTACTGATTCTGGCTGAGCGTGTTGAGGTAGATCCCGCCGGCATCAAAACCCCCGTCATTGTTGACAGAACCGACATGATTTCCCACCACGGTACTTGCGGTGATGGTCACCGTGCCGCCCGTGATCGTCATCGCGCCGCCGTACCGGCTGGCGAAGTTACCCGTAATTGTGCTGTCGCTGACAGAGGCACTGCCGCTGAAGTTGTAGATCGCTCCGCCTGCTCCGCCCTGCGTCCCACCCCAACCAGTCGAAGGATCCCCCGCCGCATTGTTCGAGACGGTAGTGGCGGCGAGGGCGAGCGCGCCGGTGTTGTAGATCGCTCCGCCATACCCGGAAGACGTCGAGTTCCCGGTGAGGGTGCTGTCGGTGATGGTCACGGTGCCGGCGTTGGTGATCGCCCCACCGTTGCTCGAGCCCGCCGAACCATGAGTGAGCGTGAGGCCGGTCAGGCCGAGGGATACGCCGGAATTCACTGCGAACAGCTGGACGTTTCCGCCACCGTCGAGCGTGACGTCGTTGCCTTGCGCAGCCAGGCTCGCGTTACTGCTGACCGTGATCGTGGCAGTGAACGTGATCAGGCTGGGACACTGGCCGTTTGCGTAGTAATAGTCGCCGCCTGCCTGCAGGTCGGCCTTGAGCGTTGAGAAGGCGCAATCGGCAATTTGGTTGCCCGCACTGGCAAACGCCGGTCCAGACAGGCCGAGTCCGACGAGCCCGAACGCCGTGAACGCCGTAAGCAGTCTCCACATGTTCCCGATCATCAGATCTCCCAGGGGCGAAGCGTTGGCGAAGCCGGTCATATCCGGCTTGCGTTGATCTGTCTCGATCAGGGGGACGCCGTAGCTATGCACGGATCAAGCTCTGCACATCGGGGACTGCCCATCCGGCGGCCAGCCATTTTGCTCCGGCCAACGTCCATCGCGACCGCCTCCGCCCGACTCCGCTCTCGCTACGATCGTTGGACGGTAGCGAGGCGTATCGCCGTTGTCCCTAGGGGTCACCCCTAGGATCAGCAAGAACGCGAAGGCCACGGGCGGGAAAGCTAGGCTAACCCTCTCGACGCGGTCGACGTCGTAGAGGCATTACCAGCGACTCGTTGTTGCGGGTCAGGAGGCGTAGCAGCGAGGAAACTTCGGGGAACAGTCCCCAACAGCAACGCCGGGCGCTGCTCTTGGCTAGGAGCGGTGATTCGAACGGTGGACTGGCGGTACTTCTGCGCCCTCATCCGACGGAGCCAGTGCCAGCCTCCGGTCGCGATCGCCGACGCCGCTGCATGGCTATGGGCATCCCGCTATCAGCATGATCGGAGACGACAAGAGCTCGGCAGCCAACACAGGACAGCACCTCGTATCGCCCCAGCCGAAGGATCCAGGGACCGCGTTCCTCGACTGATCCATATGCGCCTCGAAAGCGCCCAAGCGGCGGAACAAGACGGCGGCTACGGACGCGGCGCCCACGATGTCGCGCCGCCCCGATTCCCCATCAGGGACCGGCGTCTACGGCGCAGTACGAACCCTTCTTCCAGACGCACCTCAGTTGATGATCTCGCCACGCTCACTTGACAGAAGCGTCGACAGTCGCTCCCGCCATTCCTGCAGCTGCTCGGGTGTCAGTCGCCTCCACTCCGTAATCTCGCCGACGATCCGCAGTGGGGCGCTACTGCGGTAGGACCGAGTGGGGTTACCGGGGAACTTCTTGTCGGTCACGTTCGGGTCATTCTCGAACTCCCCCGTCGGTTCTACTGCATACACCCTCGGACTTGCTTCAACCTTCGAGAGTTCTGCAGCGATCTCCGCAGCAAGGCCAGCTCCATCAACAAGCGCTGTGAAGTAGATGTGGTTCATCACGATCTCGGGACGGTAATTCGATGGGCGACCCGACGTGAGGAACTCACCCACGCTCAGGTCCGCGATCGTGCCATGGAAGAACGGACCCTCATCGAACGGTCTCGACACCTGAACCCTTCCGCCTAGTACTGCAGCCGTAGATCGTTACCTGTGAGGACGGTGGCGGTGCTGGTGGGCGTTTGCAACGGTTGGAAGGCGGCCACCGGGCGATCATGCGCTGCTTGTGTGGAACAACCGGAAGGCCGCGGTTTCCGCGGCTCACAGCGTAGATCCTGATCGGTGGCAGCGGGCGTTCACCGCGCTGTTGGACCGTGTCGAGTCGCGGTTTGCGCGGTTGGAGCCGCGCCGGCACGCGGCGGAGTTGATTATGCACGTCGCTGTGTAGTCGCCGCTTGCGGACCTCGGCGAGCGCTGCTATTGTACAACCAAATGGTTGTACGACTTGCACTGAGCAACGACGAGATCGACCGACTCTTTCGGGCGCTCGCCGACCCGACCCGACGCGACATCGTGCGCCGCACGTTGATCGCGGAGGCAACCGTGTCTGAACTCGCCGACCACTACGCGATGAGTTGGGCGGCAGTGCAGAAGCACGTCGCGGTGTTGGAAGGGGCTGGGCTCGTGAGCAAGCACGCGCGCGGCCGCGAGCGCATGGTCCGTGGCAACCCGGCCCAGATCCAGCGCGCCCAAGCGCTCCTCGACTCCTATGAACAACTCTGGCGGGCGCGCGTCGATCGCCTCGACGCGCTTTTCGCCGACGACGCCTGAAAGGACTCGCCATGCCCATCACCTCCGTCACCAAGGACCCCGAAAACCTGACCATGACGGTCGTCGCCGACTTCCCTGTGCCGCTGCGCCGACTCTGGGACGCCTACGTTGACCCTCGTCAACTGGAGAAGTTTTGGGGCCCGCCGCAGTTCCCAGCGACCTTCACCCGACACGACGCCTTTCCCGGCGGTGTGAGCACGTACGTCATGACCGGGCCAGACGGGTCAACGCATGGCGGATACTGGGAGTGGGCCGAGGTCAAGGAACCTGACGGCGATGTGGCGTCGTTCGAGGTTCGCGACGGCTTCACCCGTCGCGACGGGACGCCTCACACGGAGATGCCGTCGATGTCCATGAGCTTCTGGTTCGAATCGACGGCGGACGGGTCCCGTGTCACGACCACCACCCACTTCCCGTCGACCGAGGCCCTCGCCAAGCTGCTCGGGATGGGCATCGAGGAAGGGCTGCGCGCCGCGATGGCGCAGATGGACGACGTGCTAGCCGATCTGCAGTCGTTCGCGGCCGGTCGCGGCACCACGCTCGACGTCCTCGGGGAGACTCAGATCCGCATCAGCCGCGTCATCCGTGGCCCGGTTGAGCACGTTTGGCGCGCCCACACGGAACCGGGGCTCATGCGCCAGTGGCTGCTCGGTCCCGACGGCTGGGTGATGACGAAGTGCGACTGGACGACGACCGTCGGCGAGACTTACCGCTTCGGGTGGGCACGTGAGGATGGCACTGACAGCTTCGAGTTCGGCGGTGAACTCCGCGACGCGCAGGCGCCGCACCGGCTCGTCACCACCGAGCGCATGTTCGGCGACGACGGGCCCGAGACGGAGCAGGTCATCACGCTGACCGCGCTCGACGAGGGCACGCTGCTCACCCAGGTGCACACCTACCCCGACCGCGAGGCGCGCGATCAGGCGCTCGACTCGGGCATGGTCGAGGGCATGGAACCGACCTACGCGCGGCTGGAGGCGTTGCTGGCCTGACGTCCGGCGATATCCCTCGGCCGGCCGGCCTGTCGCGAATACCTCGGCATCGTCGCGTCGGGCGACGCGATCATAAACGAGCCGGCAGACGCACGACCCTCGGCTATGAGCGAGAACTCAACGGCGACCTGACAGATCGATACGAGCGGTTCGCGGCGCACATGCCGCGCAGACGGCTATCGCGCGCCTGGACTGCGGCATGTCCGGATGAGTCGCTGTCGTGCGTCTTCCTACACTTCTGGCGGCAGGCCGGGGCTAAGCGCTACGGCGCGCCTGACGGGTGGCTATCCCGCGAGCCATCGACGGCGGGCGATCACGCGCCGAGCAGGCGGCGAACCGTTGTCAGGTCCGCCCGGCCGAAGGTCGGATAGCTGATTCGCTGCGCGAGGTCGACGCGCCGGCGTTCGACGCGGCCGCACCCGCCCAACTCGACGGTGACCGTCTCGCCTGCCGGATCGGTGACGGTGGCGAAGGTATCAGGGGCGACGCAGCGGCCGGCCTTTCCGGCCGCCGCCAGAGCGGCGCGCATCGCCGTGGCGTCGCGCCCGTGCAGCGTGACGCCCCGGACGAACTCGCCCGCGATCGGGTCACGGCCGCTGCGGAAGAGGCATACGAACAGCGCGCCGTGGTCACCGCGGGTCAGCACCGGGCCGCCCGGGTCGGTGCGGACGGGGCCGTACTGGTCGTCGAGTCGGATGACGTTCTTGTAGGCGGGCACGCAGTGGTGGTCGATCTCGGCGCGGCTCAGCTCAAGTGTCACGCGGGCGGGCCGCCCGACCGTCCGCCAGTTACGCAGCATGTCGGCCAGTTCGTCCCGCGGTTGGCCGCACTCGTCGCGCGGGAACCTGGGGATGAGCCGGTGCCCGGCGCGGTCGACCAGCACGATGGTCGGTTCTCCGATCGCCACCGCCGGGCAGGCGCCGCCGCCGATCGCGGCGTCCGGCCGGTCGAGCGATGCCGCGAACGCGGTCACCCCGTCCGTGATCACCTGCTCGACCCGCACCTGCCACTGCCCGTCGGCGTACGAGCGGTCGACGAGCTCGCAGCGCAGGGCGCTCACCGCCCGGAAGGCGCGTAGTTGCGCACGCGTCGCACGGGCCGGGCTACCGCTCGGACAGGGGCCGACCAGGGACCCCTGCTGACCCGGCCGCGGCGGCGAGGCGGACGGAGCGCGTGGCGACGCCGTGCCCACCGCGGTGCGGCCCTGCGGGCCGCTCGCACAACCGGCGAGCGCCAGCACTGCCATCACCACACCCGCTGCCCGTCGCCCCATGCGAGCACCTCCGCCGCGTCAGTGTCCGGCATCGACGACGAAGTGGCGACCACGCGCCGAAGACGCCCGTCGCCATCACCCTCTTCTGAGACCACCGGCAACACTCGGTCGGCGGCATGGTCGGACGCTCGCGCGCCGACAGCGGCATGTCCGGATGGGTCGGCCTGCGGCTTTAGGCGCATATCACCACCTCCGTGACGCCCGATCCGAGTCCTGGGGAAGCCCGGTTTACGGCGGTCCGCGTACCGGTTTCGAGTGAGGCGAGTGCAGCCGCGTCGTCGACGCTTCCCGGACGCTGTTGCCGGCGGCTGCGCGCGGCTCGCGACACGGTGCCGGATGACGCGGTGCGGCCGCTCGCGCAACATGAACTGTGCGGAGCGTCGAACCACCCGCGGCTCACTGTTGGCCAGCCTGCAGGACGACGAGGTCGGCGGCGAAGCACCCCACACGGACTGCCGGCGCAACAGGTACTCGACACCGTCAGCTCGTCGAGCCGAGCGGGATTGCCGACACCTTCTTGATGGCCCGGCAGCGCGGCCGCCGCGTCGCCGTGTCGGTGAGCGATCCGCATCTGCGGCCCATGTGAACAACGGCCGCCGTCGTTGGAGAAGGCTCCTATGTATGAAGCTCGGTATCGGTGAAGGTGGCTGGACTTCCCGGTTGCTGCTCCAGCCCGTCACAATCGCTGACTTGCCGACACTCGCCGCGCTGCACGCTGATCCGCGCGTCTGGTGGCACCACCCGTCGGGACGGCACACCTCGATCGAGCAGACCCGCCATTACCTCCTCCGATGCGAGCGGCAGTGGCGCAAGGACGGCCTCGGATACTGGACCGTCCGGCTTCGCAGCCCGGTCCGGACACTCGCGGTCGGCGAGATCGCGGGGATGGGCGGGTGCGCCCTGCCACCGGAGCAGGAATGGTGGAACCTTTACTACCGGCTGCGACCGGAGGTTCACCGGCAAGGTTTGGCGACCGAGCTGGCCCGCGCTGCCGTCCAGGCCGCGCACCGGATCCCAGGTAACCGCGCGATCATCGCCCGCGTGCTTGAGCACAACGTGGCCTCTGTCCTGACCGCCGAACGAGCCGGCCTCAAGATCGCCTGGCGCGGCCCGGCTGTCGGCGACCCCGCCGCCACCCGACTGATATTCACCGACCAGGCTATCCCAACGGAGCAGCTCAACCTCCTCAAGGCCCTGCCGTAACAGGGATGTGTTCGGCAGTGTCCCGTTGTGTGTGTCGCCGACAGCGGCTACTTGTTTGATTGACGCACGGTCGGTGCCTGGCCAAGGCTCGATCGAGGTGGCCGGCGGGGTCGTTCTGACAGCGGCTGTCCGCGGCGGTTTCGTGAGACTCACACATGGCATGCGCTTCCGCCGGCCACCGTGACGTGGAGAGGCTCAAGAGGGGTCTGCCCTGCTCGAAGTAGCGCTGCCCTCCTCGTCGACATCTTGTCGGTCCGAGACGAGGAGGAGCAGCGTGGGACGAGTCGTCATCGGGATGGACCCGCACAAGCGGTCGGCCACGATCGAGGTGATCGACGAGCGGGAACAGGTGCTTGCGGCCGGCCGGTTCGGCACCGACCGCGGCGGCTACCGGGCGATGCTCGCCGCTGGCCGTGTGTTTGCCGACCGGGTGTGGGCGGTCGAGGGCTGCAACGGCATCGGTCGCCACATCGCGCAGCGCCTGGTCGCTGACGGCGAGCCCGTGGTAGACGTGCCGGCGAAGCTGTCCGCGCGGGCTCGGGTGTTCTCCACCGGGCAGGGCCGCAAGACCGATCCGGTCGACGCGCACTCGGTCGCGCTGGTCGGTCTGCGCAGCACCGGGCTGCGGGTGATCGAGGTCGACGACGCCACGGTCGCGCTGCGGCTGTTGATTGACCGCCGTGACGAGCTCGGGGTGGCGCGGACCCAGACGATCAACCGCATCCACCGGCTGCTGCTGGAGTTGCTGCCAGGCGGCGCGAAGACCTTCCTGTCCGCCGACCAAGCCAAGGCCCTCCTCGCCTCGGTGCGGCCCCGTGACATCGTCGGCAGAACCCGACGCCGCCTGGCCGCTGAACTCATCGCTGAACTCGCCGTTATCGACAAGCGGATCAAGACGGCCGACCGCGAGCTGGGCGAGCTCATCGACGCGACCGGCAGCATCCTGCGCGAGCTGCATGGCATCGGCCCGGCCAACGCCGCCCGGCTGCTCGGCGACGTCGGTGACATCGCCCGCTTCGCCGACCGCGGCCGGTTCGCCTCCTGGAACGGCACCGACCCACTCGACGCCTCGAGCGGTGACCAGCAACGACATCGGCTCTCCCGCGCCGGCAACCGGCGCATCAATCGTGTGCTGCATCTCATGGCCCTCACGCAGCTACGCACCGACACCGAAGGCCGCCGCTACTACGACCGGAAAGTCGCCTCCGGCAAGACCCGACGCGAGACGATGCGCTGTCTCAAACGGCGACTCTCCGACATCGTCTACGCCCAGATGCGGGCCGACGCCAAAAACGACTCGAGACGGGCCCGGGAGGACACCCGGGGGCGGCACTTCAATCCAGCGCGGTCGACTCACACCCCGACATCGACACTTCGGATCAGTCACTTCCCGGACCCGCCACCACGCAGCCTAAAACCGCCACCCTCGCCGCATCTTGACTTAGAGGGGAGCCATGAGAGGGCGTTTCCCGCTGCGCGCCGTCAGTGGCTATGGGCGTTGCTTAGGGTGAGTTGGCGTCGGTGGTGCTGGTAGTGCTGGGTACCGTAATGCAGAACATC
>JAICIE010000046.1 GCA_025924515.1 Jatrophihabitans sp.
CCGCGCCCGGGGGTAAGACCGGTGAGCCGTCGCCCTCCCGAGGCGGCGGCGGGGCCGCCCAGCCGACCGCGCCCGGGGGTGGGACGGGTGAGCCGTCGCCCTCCCAGAGCGGCGGCGCCGCCCAGCCGCCCGCGCCCGGGGGTAAGACGGGTGAGCCGTCGCCCTCCCAGAGCGGCGGTGGGGCCGCTCAGCCGCCCGCGCCCGGGGGTACGACCGGTGAGCCGTCACCCTCCCAGAGCGGCGGCGCCGCCCAGCCGCCCGCGACGAGCGGCCGCGGCGGCCGCGGCCGCCGGGGCGGACGCACAGCGCGGGGCTGATCGCACCGAGACGGCCTGATCCGGGGCGCCGCGCGGCGGGCCGGGCCGCTCTGCGGGCCTGGCGTCCTTGATCGACAGACAGAACCTGTCGTCATAGCAGCGCGTTCTGTCTGTTGATCAACGAAACTCCGCCACCGCGCGGGTCAGAACAGCGCGCGGGCCATTTCGCGCCGTGCCGGCCCGACGCGAGGGTCCTCAGGGCCCAGCAGGTCGAAGTACTCGACCAGCCGCGCCCGCACGCGCTCCCGGTCATCGCCGCCGCTCCTGGCGACCAAAGCGAGCAGGCGCTGCAGCGCCGCGTCCTCGCGTCGGTCGAGGAACTCGAGGTCAGCGGCAACCAGAGCGGCGTCGACGTTCTGCGGGTCGGCCGCGGCGCGCTGGAGGGCGTCCGCGGGCGCGGCCATCGCTCGGCGCAGCAGCCCGACCTGGCGTAGCGCCAGCGCGGCGTCGGCGTTGCCCGGCTCCTCGTCGAGGATGGTGCGGAAGCGCTGCTCGGCAAGATCGAAGTTGCCCTCTGCGAGAGCCTCCTCGGCGGCGTCGAACCGCGGGTCGTCCGGGATCTGCTGCGGAAGCGTCGGGACCTCCTCCTCCTCCGCGGCCGCCAGACCGTTCAAGCCTGCCTGCCCCGCCGCCTCGAGAACCGCGTCGATGAACTCGCGGATCTGCGCCTCCGGCAGCGCGCCCTGGAACCCCGGCACCAACTGACCGCCGAGAACCGCGTAGACGGTCGGGATGCTCTGAACCTGCAGCGCCTGCGAGATCCGCGGGTTAGCGTCGACGTCGATCTTCGCGAGTACCCAGGCCCCGTTGCTTTCCTTTGCCAGCCGTTCGAGCACCGGCGAGAGTTGTTTGCACGGCTGGCACCAATCCGCCCACAGGTCGATCAGGACGGGCACTTGGAAGGACCGGTCGAGCACCTCGGCCTGGAAGGTGGCCTCGCTGACCTCGACCACCGCATTAGTGGCCGTCGGCGCGGGGGCCTCGGCCGCCCGGGCGGCCGCCTCCGACCGGGCCTTCACCGCCGCGAGGTCGACGGCGCCGGCCATCGCGGCGGTCAACTGAGGGCTCGGCGCTTGCTGGTGCCGGGACCCTGTGCTTCTCGGTGCTCCAGGTCGCATGTCTCCAGTCTGACAAAGCCGCTGAGGAGCGGTGCCGGGTGCGCTCCCGTCAGCCGCTGCCGAGTGCGGTTGCGAGCGCCGCGCAGACCCGTTCGAGGACGAGGGCCCGAGCCGTCGGCTTGTGGTCTCCCGGGATCACGGTCCACGGGGCGTCCGGGTCGTCCGTGCGGCGGAGCATCTCGTCGACGGCGTTCTCGTACTCGCGGCGCTTGTCGCGGTTGCGCCAGTCCTCCTCCGTGAGCTTCCAGCGCCGCAGCTCGTCGCCGCCTCGGCTCCGGAAGCGTTTGAGCTGCTCCTCGGGACTCAGGTGCATCCAGAACTTCAGCAGGATCATCCCTTCGGCGGTCAGGGCCCGCTCGAAGTCGGCGATCTCCCAATAGGCGCGCGTCCATTCCTCCTTGCTGGCCAATCCCTCAACGCGCTCGACGAGCACGCGTCCGTACCAGGACCGGTCAAGCACCACCATGCCGCCCCAGCCAGGAAGGATCGGCCAGAACCGCCACAGGAAGTGGTGGCGCTTCTCGTTCGGGGTCGGCGCCGTGAACTGGGCGATCCGCACGTGCCGCGGGTCGAGCGGCTCCACCAGGCGCTTGATCGTCCCTCCCTTGCCGGACGCGTCCCAGCCCTCGAACAGGACGCACAGCGGCGGCCCCAGATCGCCGCCGAGCTGCCCGCCGAGGGTCAGCCGCAGCCGCAGGAAGCGCTCCTGGGCCGCTGCCAAGCGCTCCACGGCCTCCTTCTTCGGCATGTGTCGGGCGGGGTCCACGTCGGCGAGCTGCGGCATCTCCGGATAGTGCCTTACCGGCAGCGGTAACGACCGCCGTGGGCGTGCTCGATGGTGCCGTGGCAGCTGACCCGCGGCGTGTCGCCCTGCTGGCGCTCCACTCAACCCGCCCGGCCCGGGCCGACGCGATCGCCCGACACCGCCCCAGGATGTCGCAACCGGCGCCGGTCCCTGATCTCACCGCGGGAGAACCGCAGGGATTGCATTGCACAAGGACCACCCAACGGAGAAATAGCCGAAAACGCTTCGTCAGCGAGCAACCGAAAGGCACATCTCACGCAGTTGCTGCCGACGCTCGAGGTGGACGACCGCGTGCAAGCCGTCGTCCTCGCCTTTTCGAGCGGGCCGCGGCTCTTGGGTCCGAACCCACGGGGCATTCGGTAGGCATTTGCACGATCAGGATGCGACACGTCTTCGCGGAATACGGCGCTTGCGGCGCCGGCGACGCGCCCTGCTCGGGCACACTGGGGCGATGGGGCCGAAATCGCTGCTCGACGCAGTGGGCCGCGCAGCTGCGATCCCGGTCCGCACTGCGGCGAGCGGCGCGGGCGCGGCGCTCGGAGCCCTGCCGGACGCGTTGCGATTCGGTCCGCAGCGATTCCGGCGACACGCGTGGGCCAACGCGGGCCGAGGACGCATCGAGATCCGCGGCGTCGCCGACGAAGATCCCGACAGCGATGCGGCAGCGTCGGCAGTCGCGTCCGCGCTGCGGCGGGTGCGCGGGGTGCGCTTGGCCGAGGTCAACGCGATCACCGGGCACGCCCTCGTTCTCTTCGACGAACGCCGGGTCAGCATGGCGACGCTGGTCGACACCGTGTCCGAGGTCGAGGACGCGCGGGACGCGACGGGCGGCGGCTGGTCGCGGGCCGAACCGCCGCATCCCGACGATCCGGCCGCACTCACCGCCGCGGCACTGGGCCTGGCGGCCGACACCGTCGGACTGATCGCGGCCGCCGTCAGCCGGCTGTTGATCGTGCCGCCGGTACCCGCCGCGGCACGCGTCGCCGTCGGGGCGATCGAGGCGCAGCCACGGCTGCGGCGGCTGCTGGAAGCCGGACTCGGGCCCGCCGGAACGGACGCCGTCGTCGGAATCGGCGCCGGCATCCTCAACGGCCTGACCGGCGGAGTGGGACCGCAGCTCGTCACCGGCACCAGCCATCTGCTCCTCCTGCGCGAGGTCCGGTCGCGCCGCACGGTCTGGCGTGAGCGCGGATCCCAGCTCGAGCAGGCGCCGGGCGGCCTTCCGCAACAGCCCCCGGTGAAGTCCGCCCGGCCCACGCCCTTCCCGCCCGGACCCGTCGAATTGTTCGCCGACCGGGTTGCCACTGCGTCCCTGCTCGCCTCGGCAGCGATGCTCACCATGACCGGTGATATCGGCCGGACGGCGAAGCTGCTGCTCATCGGGGTTCCTCCCGCAGCCCGGCTGGGCCGGGACGCGTTCGCTGCGACGCTCGCCCGGGAGTTGGCCTGCCGCGGCGTTGTGCCCATGGACCCGGGCGTATTCCGCCGGCTCGACCGTGTCGACACCGTGCTCGTCGACGAGCGGCTCCTCTCCACTCCGCCGGAGGGCGTCCACCGCGACGACTGGCACGAGGCGCTGCGCCAGGTTGACGCGCACTCGTCGCTCGCGGTCGGATCCGCGGCGCGTCCCGACGGTCAGGAAAGCCGGAGTGGCGCGCTGACCGCGGACCGGATCCGCGGTCTGCAGGCGGACGGCCGCGCCGTTCTGGTCGTCGCCGGCAGCGACAATGACGTCCTCGCCGCGGCGGATGTCTCGATCGCCGTCCCCAACGGCGGTGAGGCGCCCGGGTGGGCCGCGGATCTGATCGCGGGACCGAACGGCGCCGACCTGCTCACCGTGCTGCGGGCGGTACCGGCGGCGCGGAGTGTCAGCCGCCGCGCCGTGGTGATCAGTGCGGCCGGCAGCATCGCCGCCGGGCTGGCGACCGCGGTCGCGCCCTGGGACCTGGGCGATGTCACGCTTCAGCCGGTGTACTTATCCGGGCTGATCACCCAATTCGACGGCGTCCGGGTCGCCCACCGACTGGTCCGGACGAGCCCGGCCTCGCAACCGGCCTGACCGCCGGACTGCCGACGTGCGCCTCAGAACCGGGCGGGCTCGCGGTACTCGCCCCACAACGGTTTGAAGGCGCCGCAGATCTCGCCCAGTGTGGCCTCGGCCCGCGCCGCATCGAGCATCGCGGGAATCACGTTCTCGGCGTTCTGCGCCGCGCTGACCATCCGGCCGATCGCCGCGTCGACCGCCGACTGGTCGCGCGCGGCCCGCCGCTTGCCCAGCAGCGCCCGCTGTTCTACCTCGACCTCATGAGAGATCCTGAGTATATCGACCTGGTCGTTGACCCCCCCGGTGTGGACGTTCACTCCGACGACCCGTTTGTCACCCTTCTCCAGGGCCACCTGGAAGGAGAAAGCCGAGTCGGCGATCTCGCCGATGAACCAGCCGTCCTCGATCCCCCGGAGCAACCCGGACGTCATCGTGCCGTCGCCGCCCAGCTCCCTGATTCGCGCGAAGATCCGCTCCGCTTCGTCCTCGAGTCGATCCGTGAGCGCCTCGACGAACCAAGAGCCTCCGAGCGGGTCGATGACGTTCAGGACCCCTGTCTCTTCGGCCAGGACCTGCTGCGTGCGCAGCGCAATCTGGGCCGCCTTCTGCGACGGCAGAGCGAGCACCTCGTCGAGTGCGTTCGTGTGCAGCGAGTTCGTGCCGGCCAATACCGCCGCCAGCGCCTCGACCGCCGTTCTGACGATGTTGTTCTCCGGTTGCTGCGCGGTGAGGGAGACGCCGGCGGTCTGCGTGTGAAAGCGCAGCCATTGAGCCTTGTCGGTGGTAGCGCCGTAGACCTCGCGCATCCACCGCGCCCAAATCCTTCGCGCAGCGCGCAGCTTCGCGATTTCCTCGAAGAAGTCGATGTGCGCATCGAAGAAGAAGGACAGTCCGGGAACGAACCGGTCGACGTCGAGCCCGCGCGATTTGCCCAGCTCCACGTATCCGAACCCGTCGGCCAGCGTGAAGGCGAGCTCCTGCGCAGCCGTGGCTCCGGCTTCGCGAATGTGGTAGCCCGACACGGACAACGGCTTGTAGGCCGGCATCTCGGTGCTGACGTATTCCATCAGGTCGCCGATGAGCTTCAGGTGCGGCTCCGGCGGGTAGATCCATTCCTTCTGCGCGATGTATTCCTTGAAGATGTCCGTTTGCAGGGTCCCGTTCAGAACCCGGCTGTCCGCGCCCTGCCGTTCGGCGGCGACGACGTACATGCACCACACCGGGACGGCCGGCCCCGAGATCGTCATCGAGGTCGTGATCTCGGCGAGGTCGATGCCGTCGAACAGCACGGCCATGTCGGCGGCCGAGTCGATGGCCACGCCGCAGTGGCCGACCTCGCCGAGGGAGCGGGGGTCGTCGGAGTCGCGGCCCATGAGGGTCGGCATGTCGAAGGCCACGGACAGGCCTCCCCCGCCTTCGGCAAGGATCATCTTGTAGCGCTCGTTGGTCTGCAGCGCGCTGCCGAACCCTGCGAACTGCCGGATGGTCCACGGCTTGCCGCGGTAGCCGGTCGGATGGATCCCCCGGGTGTACGGGTACTCGCCGGGCCAGCCGATGCGCTCCATACGGGCGTCGGCCTCCGTCGGGCCGTAAACCGGCTCGATCTCCATGCCGGACAGGGTGGTGTAGTCGCGCTCCGCGATCCGGGCGGCGGCATAGCGCTGCTGCCAGCGGGCACGTCCTTCGGCGATGTTCTCGGCATCCATTGGCGAGGACCTTTCTCGACGGGACCTGCCTCCAAGCTACTTGGACGTCCTACTAAACGCGAGAGAGGACGGGAGGCGGGCGGGCGCAGCACCACCTACGCTCAGCGGTGCCATGACCGAGAACGCCCGAGGACGATCGAGGAGATCCGCGCTCGCCGCGGTGGCGCTCGCCGCCTTCGCGGTGCTCCTCGTCGCCGGCCTTCGCTTCGGCGACCGGCAGCCACACCATCCGGCCCCTGCCGCTGTCTCCTCTGCAGCGGAGCGGGCCGCGGCACCGGTGGCCAGCCGGTCGGCGCCGCGCGCCGCGCCGACCGCCGCGCCGACCGCCCGGCCGAGCACGGCAGCCACCCGGCCCCCGCACGACCACGTCCCGCAATCCGCGCCGACCCGGTTCCGGATCGAGGGACCGGCGTTCGGGATCACCGCTCGGGTCTGCGGAATGGCCTACGTCCGCCCGCTCGACCCGCCCGGGGACCAGCGACACACCGTGTGCTGGGTCCGGCACGACTTCGGGGTCGCGCCGGGATCGGCCGCCCCGGGCACCACCTACGTCCTGGGCCACGCCTGGGCGGAAGCGCCGCTGGTCCTGAACCGGTTGTCCGAAACCGCCATGAGACAAGCCGCCCGCGTTCGTCCGGTCCGGGACAACGGGATCCCCATCCGCGCGGTCACAGTCCTCGACGGCTACCGGCTCACCCTGTGGACGGGCACCGGCCGGCTCATCTACCGCGTGTACCGCGCCTTCGCCGTGCCCAAACAGCAGGCGGGGCAGGTGCCGCAGTTGATGGACGAGTCGGTCCGCAACCGGGTCGTGCTGATCACGTGCGGGGAGTTGAACGGGGTCGACTACGACGACAACGTGGTCGCCTACGCGAGGCTCCAGTCCTCACGCGCGCTCAACCGACGCTGAAATCACCGGCGTCGAGCCGCAGCCGATGCAGGATCCGGAACAGCTCCGCCAGGTCGGCCCGGTCGAGCGCCCCCATCCCGAACCGAGCCGCGTTGAGCTCAGCCGTCGCCTTCTGCGCCACCTGGCGGCCGTCCTCGGTAACCACCGCCAGAGTTCCGCGACCGTCGCGCGGGTTCGGCTCCCGCCGCACGAGACCTGCCCCCTCCAGCCGGTCGATCACGTTGGTGACCGAGGTGGCGTGCACCTGCAGCCGCTCACCGATCTTCGACAGCGGCAGCGATCCGTTGGCCGAGTGCACCAGGAGGACCAGCGCCTCGAACCGGCTGAAGGTGATTCCGTAAGGACGCAGCAGCGCATCGAGCTCGGCGATGAGGATCTGCTGCGCGCGCATTATCGACGTCACCGCCCGCATGGCGTCGAACACAACCGGGTCGTCCTCCGGCCAGTGCCGCTCCCACAGCTCGCCGGCACGCTCGATCGGGTCGAACGGCAGCGGAGGCGCTCCCATGAGCGGCGAGAGTAGCGTCCGCCTGCATGAGCGACGCGCTCGACCGCTTGGATCTGCTGGACCTCGACGACGACCTCGGCCCGGAGGATCGGCTGCTGCGCGACACCGTCCGCAAGTTCGCCGACGACCGGCTGCGGCCGAACATCCGTCGGTGGTTCGAGGACGGGACGCTTCCCGCTCGTGATCTCGCGGTGGAATTCGGCGAGCTCGGCGTGCTCGGAATGCACCTGTCCGGCTACGGCTGCCAGGGCGCGACCGCGTCGCAGTACGGCCTGGTGTGCGCGGAGGTCGAGGCGGTCGACTCCGGACTGCGCTCACTGGTCAGCGTGCAGGGGTCGCTGGCGATGTTCTGCATTCGCGCCTACGGCAGCGAGGAGCAGAAGCAACGGTGGCTGCCCGAGATGGCGGCCGGTCGAGCGGTCGGCTGTTTCGGGCTCACCGAGGCTGACGCGGGATCCGATCCGGCCGCCATGCGCACCAGCGCGCGCCGCGACGGCGACGACTGGATCCTCAACGGCTCGAAGATGTGGATCACGAACGGATCCATCTCCGACGTCGCGGTGGTCTGGGCGCGCACCGACGACGGCATCCGCGGCTTCCTGGTCGAGGCGGGAACACCCGGCTACAGCGCGCAGGAGGTGCACCACAAGCTCTCGCTTCGCGCGTCGATCAGCAGCGCGCTGTTCTTCGACGACGTGCGGCTGCCGGCATCGGCGATGCTCCCGGACGGCCGCGGACTGCGCGCGCCCCTCGGCGCGCTCAGCGAGGCCCGCTTCGGGATCGTCGCCGGCGTCGCCGGAGCCGCTCGGGACGCGCTGGCGTCGGCACTCGACTACGCCGGCACGCGCACGCAGTTCGGCAGGCCCATCGCCTCCTTCCAGCTGACGCAGCGCAAGTTCGCCGAGATGGCGGTGGCGCTGCAGCAGATGCAGCTGACCGCCCGCCGGCTCGGCGAATTGAAGGACGCCGGACGCATCAAGCCCCACCAGATCAGCTTCGGCAAGTTCGCCAACGTCTCGACTGCACTGCACATCTGCCGGGAGGCGCGCTCGATCCTCGGCGGCAGCGGGATCACCACCGAATATCCGGTCCTGCGGCACGCGCTGAACCTCGAAACGGTCTACACCTACGAGGGGACGCACGAAGTGCACACCCTGGTGCTGGGGTCGCAACTGACCGGCATCGACGCGTTCCGGTGAGCGTCGAGGTCTGCGATCGACCGGAGCGCCATCGTTACGAAATCCTGGTCGACGGGCAGCTCGCGGGCATCGCCGCCTACCGGATCGTGACCCCGCGACGATTCGTCTTCACGCATACCGAGGTCGACGAGAGTTACGAACATCAAGGGCTTGGGTCGAGGCTGATCGGTGCTGCGATGGGGAACGCTCAGCGCCGCGGGATCGAGGTCGTGCCGGAGTGCCCGTTCGTCCGCGACTACCTCACCGCTCACCGTGACATCGACGTCGTGCCGGAGGACGAGCGGGCGAGGTTCGGCCTCTAGCCCACCGGACGAGTTATCTCGCTTCGCCGCGGCGCGACCCCGACGCGCCGTCGATCGCCGGCGGGCCCCGGTCGATGGACCGACCGCCCGCAGCAGTTCGGGATCGCGAATCGCGCGCACGGCCGGCCGGGGACCGCAGACCGCGGCTACAGCGCGGCGACGAGCTCCTCGGCCGCCGTGTACGGGTCCGTCGCCCCGTTCACCACCCGATCGGCGGCGGCCGTCAGCGCCGCGGAGCCGTGCACCGCGGCGAAGCGCAGCCGCACCTCGCCCAGCGCGAGCGACTCGATCTCCGCCGCGGCCCGGGCCCGGCGCCGCCGCTGCAGCTCGCCGCAGCCTCGCATCCAGTCCTCGTGCTTGGCCAGCGCGGCCAACAGGTCGACCACTCCCTCGTCCCGCGAGGCCACCGTGCGCACGATGGGCGGCCGCCACGCCCCGGCGTCCGAATGCCGGCCGCCGAGGGACTGCATGTAGCGCAGATCCCGGACCACCTGGTCCGCGCCGTCGCGGTCGGCCTTGTTGACGACGTAGACGTCCGCGACCTCGAGAATTCCGGCCTTCGCGGCCTGGATGCCGTCGCCGAGCCCGGGCGCCAGCACGAGAACCGTCGTGTCCGCCAGGGAGGCGATCTCGACCTCCGCCTGGCCCACTCCCACGGTCTCGATCAGGACGGTGTCGAAGCCGGCCGCGTCGAGCACGCGCAGCGCCTGTGGCACCGCGGCGGCCAGACCGCCGAGCTGGCCGCGCGACGCCATCGACCGGATGAAGACGCCCTGGTCGGTGGCGTGGTCCTGCATGCGCACCCGGTCGCCGAGCAGCGCGCCGCCCGAGAACGGCGACGACGGGTCCACCGCCAGCACGCCGACGCGCTGGGCGTCGGAACGAAGCGCCCGCACCAACGCCGACGTCGTCGTGGACTTCCCGACACCGGGCGCGCCCGTCAACCCGATCACCCGCGCGCGGCCCGGGAGGACGGCGAGGGCGCGGGCGACCTCCCGCAGCGCCGGCGAGTCGCTCTCCACGAGCGAGATCAGCCGGGCCACCGCCCGCGCGTCAGCGGCGCGAGCGCGCCCCACCAACGGTGCGACGTCGACCGTGCGGGAAGCGGCCCGTCCCACCTCAGGCGGGAACGTGCAGGATCAGGGCGTCGCCCTGCCCGCCGCCGCCGCACAGGGCGGCCACGCCGGTGCCGCCGCCGCGCCGTTTGAGCTCCAGCGCGAGGGAGAAGACGAGCCTGGCACCGGACATCCCGATCGGGTGCCCCAGCGCGATCGCTCCGCCGTTGGGGCTCACCTTGTCCGGGTCGAGACCGAGCTCCTTCATCGACTGCAGCGCGACCGCGGCGAAGGCCTCATTGATCTCGACCAGATCCAGGTCGGCGACCGTGAGCCCCTCCTTCGCCAGCGCGTGCTTGATGGCGTTGGCCGGCTGGGACTGCAGCGAGTTGTCCGGCCCCGCGACGTTGCCGTGGGCGCCGATCTCGGCGAGCCACGACACCCCGAGCTCCTCCGCCTTCGCCTTGCTCATCACCACGACCGCGCAGGCGCCGTCGGAGATCTGGGAGGACGACCCGGCGGTGATCGTGCCGTCCTTGCTGAAGGCGGGCCTCAGCTTCGCCAGCGCCTCCACAGTGGTGTCCGGACGGATGCCCTCGTCCTCACGAACCTCGATCGGGTCGCCCTTTCGCTGCGGAACGAGGACGGGAGCGATTTCTTCGTCGAACAGGCCGTTCTTCTGCGCGAGCGCGGCGCGCTGGTGCGAGCGAGCGGCGTACTCGTCCTGCTCCTCGCGGGTGAGCGTCAGCCGGGCGTTGTACCGCTCGGTGGACTCCCCCATCGCGACGCCGTCGAAGATGTCGGTGAGGCCGTCGAAGGCCATCGCGTCGAGGACCTCGATCGAGCCGTACTTGTAGCCGGCGCGCGACTTCGGCAGCAGGTGGGGTGCGTTGGTCATCGACTCCTGGCCGCCCGCCACGACGATGTCGAACTCGCCGGCGCGGATCAGCTGGTCGGCGAGCGCGACGGCGTCCAGGCCGGACAGGCAGACCTTGTTCACGGTCAGCGCCGGGACGCTCAGCGGGATCCCCGCCTTGTACGCCGCTTGCCGCGCCGGAATCTGACCGGCTCCGGCGAGCAGCACCTGTCCCATGATCACGTACTGCACCTGCTCCGGCGCCACCCCGGCGCGTTCGAGGGCCGCTCGGATCGCGACGCCGCCGAGGTCGGCTCCGGAGAAGTCCTTCAACGAGCCCATCAGGCGACCCATCGGGGTGCGGGCCCCAGCGACGATTACCGATCCGGCCACGACCGTCCTCCTTCGACGTCGGCGATCCCGCCACTCTAACGAGGAGGAGGGGAACGCAGCAGGGAAGATGAGGCGTGACCGCCCCGCTGTTCACCACGATCGACCATGTCGGCATCGCCGTGCCCGACCTCGACGCCGCTCTCGCCTTCTACCGCGACACGTTCGGGATCGTCAGCGCGCACGAGGAGACCAACGAGGAACAGGGCGTGCGGGAGGCGATGCTGGCCGTGGGCACCGGGGACACCCGCCTGCAGCTGCTGGCCCCGCTCGACGCGTCTTCGCCGATCGCCCGGTTCCTCGACCGCGCCGGTCCGGGCGTGCAGCACGTCGCCTACACCGTCGAGGACGTGCAGTCCGCCAGTGCCCTGCTGCGGTCGCGCGGCCTGCGCCTGCTCTACGACCAGCCACGCCGGGGCACCGCCGGCAGCCGGGTCAACTTCGTGCATCCCAAGGACGCCGGCGGGGTGCTCGTCGAACTCGTCGAACCGGCGCGCAGGGCGTGACTTGACAGGAAGGCTGCGGTTCCGCGTCCTCGACCTCATGGCTACCGGAGGCGCACAGGAACCACTCCAGTGGATCCGCGGCGACGGGGACGGGAATGTTCTGGTCGTAACACAGGTCGGTTTGCGACGATGGGACAATGGCCTCGGACAGTCCTGACCTCTTGCCGATGACCGATTCCCGGCCCGAGTTCGACCCGGCGCTGCGTGGCTACGACCGCACGCAGGTCGACGAGTACGTCGCACAGCTCGACGAGGAGATCCGGGCGCTGCAGGCCGACCGCGATCTCGCCGCGGCCCGCAGCGCCGACCTCGCCGCCCACCTGGGGAGCACCCAGGCACAGCTGGAGTCACTGCGCCGCCAGCTCAGTGCGGCGACGGAGGCGGTGACGCCCAGCAACGTCGACCAGCACGTCGCCGAGCAGCTCCGGGCGGCGCAGAACGATGCGGCGACACTGCGCGAGATGGCCCACCGGGAGGCCGACTTCGTGCGCCGCGGTGCGGCGGAATACGCCGCGCGCGCGCGCTCGGCCGCGGACGAGGACGCTTCGCGGATTCTCCAGGAGGCCCACGCGCGCGGCCGCGAGGCCGAGGAACTGTTCCGCCGGCGCATCGCCGAGGCCGAGGAGCACAAGGCGGCGGTCGAGCAGCAGCTCGTGCAGCGGCTGGCGTACACGCAGGACGAGCAGTCCCGGCTCACCGCCGAATCCGCGCAGCTGCGCGAGCGGCTCGACACCGAGGCGGCCGCGGAGCGGACGCGGCTCGACACCGAGGCGGCCGCGGAGCGGACGCGGCTCGACCAGGAGGCGGCGGCCAAGCGCCAGGAGGTCGAGGAGGACTTCCGCATCACCTTGCACCGGCGCCGCAGCACGGCGACCCGCGACCTGGAGGAGCAGCGCGCCGCCGCGGAAGCCCAGGCGGCCCGAATCGTCGCCGAGGCGCAGGCCGAGGCCGAACGGCTGGTCTCGGAAGCGGTCGTCGAGGTGCGTCGGCTGCACGGTGAGCGCGACCAGGCCTTCGCGCATCTGCGCACGCTTCAGGTCCAGCTGGGTCAGGCGCTCGACATCCCCCTCAGCGCGACACCGACGCCGCCCGGTCAGTAGCGCGGAGCCGAGCCGGCGCGCAGGACGACCGGGGAACGACGCTCGCGGGCGGTCCAGCACGCCCCATGCCAGTGCCGCCGGTCGTCGGGATCGTCGACCGGCCAGGCGACGACGTGGCCGCTCCCCGGCCGGACCTCCTGGTCGCATCCGGGGCAGCGATACGTCTTCCCGGCCGCGGCGACGCTGCGGACCGAATAGGGCAGACCGCGCCACGACTCCTGCCGCTGCGCCCCGCCGCCGGTCAGCGGACGGGCGTCCCGCTCCGGACGGCGGCGGTGGTGGCGGGGCACCCGATCGACGGTACCGGGGCGGGCGGACCTCTCCCGAGCGATCATCCGCGCGGGTGCCCGCCGCCTCAGAACAGCCGCTGCGACGGGTCGTCGATCCCCCGCAGCGCGTCATAGTCCAGGACCAGGCATGAGATGCCGCGGTCTTCGGCGAGCGTGCGGGCCTGCGGCCTGATCTCCTGCGCGGCGAAGACGCCGCGCACGGGCGCCAGCAACGGATCACGGTTGAGCAGGTCGAGGTATCGGGTGAGCTGCTCGACCCCGTCGATCTCCCCCCGACGCTTGATCTCGACGGCCACCGCGCCTCCGTCCGGGTCGCGCACCATCAGGTCGACCGGACCGATGGGCGTCGGGTATTCCCGCCGCACCAGCCGGTATCCCGCGCCGAGCGTGTGCACGTGCTCGGCCAGCAGCTTCTGCAGATGGGCCTCCACGCCGTCCTTCTGCAGGCCGGGATCCACCCCCAACTGGTGCGCCGAGTCGTGCTCGACCGACTCGATGGTGACTACGAGGCGCTCCCCCGACTTGTTGGTCACCGTCCACACCCCGTCGGCCTCCAGCAGCGTGCAGGGCGGGCTCATCCAGTTCAGCGGCTTGTACGACCCGCCATCGGAGTGCACCAGAACAGAGCCGTCCGCCTTCACCATCAGCAGCCGGGTGGCGAGCGGCAGGTGGGCGGTCAGCCGGCCCAGGTAGTCGACGCTGCACCGGGCGATGACGAGCCGCACCGACCGGACGCTACCGAATCCGATCGGCCGTTGCGGAGACGGCCGTCGGGCCGCCCGCACGCGCATCCGGGCCGCCGACAGGTGCGGGTTTGGTGGTGTCGGCCCGGCGGTAGGTACCGGACATGGCTCGAGTCCCGACGGTCCGGCTCAACAGCGGTTTCGAGATGCCGCAGCTGGGCTTCGGCGTCTTCAAGGTTCCGCAGGACGAGACCGAGCGAGCGGTGACGACCGCGCTGCAGGCGGGCTACCGCTCGATCGACACCGCCGCGATGTACGGCAACGAGGACGGCGTCGGGCAGGCCATCGAGGACGCCGGGCTGGCGCGCGACGAATTGTTCGTGACGACCAAGCTCAACAACGACGCGCACGGGTTCGACGCGGCGCTGCAGGCCTTCGAGACCAGCCGCAGACGCCTCGGGCTCGACTACCTCGACCTCTACCTCATTCACTGGCCGCTGCCGGCCACGGACAGGTACGTGGAAACCTGGCAGGCCCTGGTCAAGCTCCGGAACGACGGCGGCGTGCGCTCGATCGGCGTCTCGAACTTCCAGCCGGCCCACCTCGACCGGATCATCGACGCGACCGGCGTCGTGCCGGCCGTCAACCAGATCGAGCTGCATCCCTATCTGGCCCAACCGGAGCTGCGCGCGTACCACGCCGACCTCGGCATCGCGACCGAGGCGTGGTCACCGCTCGCCAAGGGCGGGGACCTGCTGTCGGACCAGACGGTCACCTCCTTGGCCGAGAAATACGGCAGGACGCCGGCGCAGGTGGTGTTGCGGTGGCATCTGCAGCTCGGCAACGTCGTCATCCCGAAGTCCGTGACCCCTGACCGGATCCGGGAGAACTTCGACGTCTTGGACTTCGAGCTCGATCCCGACGACATGGCTTCCATCGAGGCGCTCGACCGCGCCGAGCGCACCGGGCCCGACCCGGACCGGTTCAACCCGTGACGCAGCCGCCGGTCGACCTCGCCGGTGCAGCCGGCTCGCTGGCCCGACACTGGTCTCCCGAGGTCGTCGCTCGCCTGAACGACTACGAGGTGAAGGTCGCCAAGCTTTCCGGCGAGTTCGTCCGGCACCGTCATAGCGAGACCGACGAGCTGTTCCTCGTTCTCTCAGGAACCCTCACGATCAGGATGGACGACGGCGACGTCACCATCGGTCCTGGCGAGTTCTACGTCGTGCCGCGCGGAGTGGAACACCAGCCGGTGGCCGACGGCGAGGTACACGTCGTCCTCGTCGAGCCGACCGGTGTCGTGAACACTGGGGACCGGTAATCTGCCGCGATGCCCGAGGCGTGGTGGAAATCGGCTGTCGTCTACCAGATCTGGCCGCGTAGCTTCGCCGACTCCAACGGCGACGGCGTCGGCGACCTGCCGGGCGTCATCGGCAAGCTCGACTACCTCCGCACGCTCGGCGTCGACGCGGTCTGGTTGTCGCCGTTCTACCGGTCGCCGATGGACGACATGGGCTACGACATCAGCGATTATCAGGACGTCGACCCGGTTTTCGGGACGCTCGCCGACATCGACGAGCTCATCGCCGAACTGCACGCCCGCGACATGAAGTTGATGATCGACGTCGTCGTCAACCACACGTCCGACGAGCATCCCTGGTTCATCGAGTCCCGCAGCGCGAAGGACAGCCCGAAGCGGGACTGGTACTGGTGGCGCCCGTCCCGGCCTGGAATGGCACCGGGGGAACCCGGCGCGGAGCCGACCAATTGGCGGGCCGCCTTCCAGGGTTCCGCGTGGGAATTCGACCCGGCGACGGATGAGTACTACCTCCACATGTTCTCCCGGAAGCAACCCGATCTGAACTGGGAGAACCCGGAGGTCCGGCAGGCCGTCTACGAGATGTTGCGGTGGTGGCTCGACCGCGGGGTCGACGGATTCCGTATGGACGTCATCAACCTGGTCTCCAAGTTCTTGCCCCTCGTCGACGGCAAACCCGTTCCCGGCACGCGTTTCGGCGACGCGTGGCCTCAGGTTTCCTGCGGTCCGCGGATCCACGAATTCCTGCATGAGATGCACCTCGAGGTCGTCGCCGCACAAGATCGGGTGCTTGTCACGGTCGGCGAGATGCCCGGGGCGACGCTGCAGGACGCTCAGCTGTTCACCGACCCGGTCCGGGAGGAGGTTGACATGATCTTCCAGTTCGAGCACGTCGACCTCGACCACGGGCCGGGGGGACGCTACGACCCGAAAGCGTTGTGCCTGACCGACCTCAAGGCCTCCCTGGCCCGCTGGCAGACCGGCCTCGCCGACCGCGGTTGGAACAGCCTCTACTGGGACAACCACGACCAGCCGCGAGCGGTCTCCCGCTTCGGCTGCGACGACCCCGAATACCGGGTGCGCTCGGCGAAGCTGCTGGCCACCGTCCTGCACCTGCACCGCGGGACGCCGTACGTCTACCAGGGCGAGGAACT
Organism: Jatrophihabitans sp.; assembly: GCA_025924515.1. Classification (GTDB taxonomy): domain Bacteria; phylum Actinomycetota; class Actinomycetes; order Mycobacteriales; family Jatrophihabitantaceae; genus JAICIE01. Next base: position 16,262 of record JAICIE010000046.1, read on the forward strand.
GGGCATGACGAACTATCCCTGGTCCTCGCTCGACGAATTCCGTGATCTCGACTCGCTCAACTACTGGGCCGAGGCGGTGGGCCGGGGGGACGATCCCGGTAAGGTGCTCGCGGCGCTCCGGGCGCAGAGCCGCGACAACGCGCGCACGCCGATGCAGTGGAACGGATCCGAGAACGCCGGCTTCACCACCGGCAAGCCGTGGATCCCGGTCAATCCGAACTGTGCCGAGATCAACGCCGAGGCGCAGCTGACAGACCCGACCTCGGTGTTCACGCACTACCGCCGGCTCATCGAGCTGCGCCATGAGGTGGCTGCGGTCGTGCACGGGGACTTCACCATGCGGCTCGACGACGACCCGCACGTGTACGCGTTCACCCGTGAGTACGCAGACGAGCGACTCCTCGTCCTCGCGAACTTCGACGACCACGAGCGCAGCGTCGAACTGCCGGATGCCGACGAGTGGACGGGAGCCGAGGTCCTGATCTCGAACTATCCCGACGAACCGGGCCGCTGGACCTTGCGTGCCTGGGAGGCCACGGTGCTTCGCCGAGCCCCCGCGCCGGCCGTGCACGAGGAGCCGGTCCCGGGCCAGAGCTGAGGGGCGTGGCAGGACGGGATGCGACTCGCCCACGGGGCTGCGCTATCGGCTCGCCGTCACCGCGATCTAGGGTTGACCCGATGAGCGCGTCCTCCCCGGTGCATTCGGCGAACCCGGATGTGCCGGACGCCGAAGAGGTCACCCGAGCCCAGCGCGGGCGCGCCTGGGCCGTGCACGCCTTCACGACGCTAGGGATCGTCGCGGCGATGCTGGCCCTGCGCGACGTCCTCACCGACCACCCGTCCTACGCCATCGTCTGGCTCCTGCTCACCCTGATCATCGACGGCCTCGACGGTCCCATCGCCCGCGCTCTCGACGTTCAGCGGCGGGTGCCTCGCATCGACGGTTTCGTCCTCGACCTGATCATCGACTACGTGACCTGCGTGATCGTCCCGGCGACCTTCATGTACGAGTTCGAGGTCGTTCCGCAGAACAATTTCGGGATCGCGGTGTTGTGCGTGCTGGTCTTCACGTCGGCGATCTGGTTCGCCCGCCGCGACATGATGAGCGACGAGAACTGGTTCCGGGGCTTCCCGGCCGCGTGGAACCTCGTCGCGCCGATCATGTTCCTGCTCCACGCCCGGACGGTTGTGGGCACCGTGACGACCCTCGTGCTGTCGCTGGCCGCCCTGACCAACCTGCCGTTCCCGCACATCATGCGCGCGCGGTGGCTGCGCCCGATGACGCTGACCGTGGCGATCCTCTTGCTCGCGGCCATCCTGGCCGGCACGGTCGTCTATCCGCGCCATCTTCATCCGGTGCGGATAGCGCTCTACATCGCGTGCGGCTATTTCATCGTGCTGGCAGTCGCGCGGATGCTCTACGACGTCCGGCGCCGGGCCACCTGAGAAGGCGCAGAATGGACCGATGCTGCCGGACAGCGGGACCGCGGAGCTGATCGCCGTCGCCGTCGTCGCGGCCCTGGGGCTGGTGATGCGCTGGGTGTTTCGTCCGTCTCGCGGGCGCGCAGCCGTGCAGGCGCGGCCCGTCGACGCCGCCAGGTCGCAGTCCCTGGGACTGTTGACGGTTATCGCGACGCTGCCGCGGCAGGACGCACTCGGCGTGCGCGCGCGGTTGCAGGACGTCGGCATCCGATCGTCGATGTCCCGGCGGCAGGACGGCCGCTTCGACGTCCTCGTCTTTCACGGCGACGCGGACAAGGCACGGGTGTACCTCGGGCCCTAGCCCGACCCGCTATCCCTCGACGTCGACCCGCTCGACCTGTGCGCCGAGGCCGCGCAGCGAGTTCTCGATGCGGACGTACCCGCGGTCGATGTGGTGCACCTCGGCGACCTCGGTGACCCCGTCGGCGACCAGGCCGGCGATCACCAGGCCCACTCCCGCCCGGATGTCGGTGGCGCGCACCGGCGCTCCCGACAGCCGGTCCTTGCCGCGGACGACAGCGTGGTGGCCGTCGGTTCGGACGTCCGCACCCATCCGGGCGATCTCGTCGCAGAACATGAACCGCGCCTCGAAGAGGTTCTCCGTGATCATCGCCGTGCCGTCGGCAACCGACAGCAGCGCGATCGCCTGCGGCTGCAGGTCGGTCGCCAGCCCCGGATACGGCAGGGTGACGACGTCGAAACTCTTCGGCCGGCGGTCCATCGTGATGCGGAAGCCGTCGCCGCGGACGTCGACGTCCGCACCGGCGCGCACGAGCTTGTCCAGGGCGATCTCCAGGTGCGCCGCGTTGGCGCCGCGCACCAGCACGTCGCCGCGGGTCGCGACCGCGGCCATGGCCCACGTTCCGGCCACGATGCGGTCGGCGACCGCATCGTGGGAGGTGCCGTGCAGCGCCTCGACCCCGGTGATCTGGAGGGTCGACGTGCCGATCCCCTCGATCGTCGAACCCATCGAGACGAGCATTCGGCACAGGTCGACGATCTCCGGTTCGCGGGCCGCGTTGTCGATCACGGTCGTGCCCTTGGCCAGCACCGCGGCCGTGAGCAGGTTCTCGGTCGCTCCCACGCTGGGGAAGTCGAGCCAGATCGACGCACCGCGCAGCTCGGTGGCCTCCGCGACGATGTAGCCGTGCTCGACGGAGATCTCGGCGCCCATTCGCTCCAGGCCGGCGAAATGCATGTCCAGCGGGCGCGAGCCGATCGCATCGCCGCCCGGCAGCGCCACCCGCGCCCGGCCGGTGCGCGCCAGCAGCGGGCCGAGGACGCAGATCGACCCGCGGATCTTGCGCACCAACTCGTACGGCGCCTCGTCGCGAGGACGCTCGGGAACGATGATCCGCACCCGGTCGGTGGTGTCCTCGTCGGTCTCGACGACCTCGCAGCCGAGCCGTTCGAGCAGCTGGTGCATGATCCCGACGTCCGAGATGGCGGGCAGGTTTCCGAGAAGGGTCTCGCCGGACGCGAGCAGCGCCGCCGCCATCAGCTTCAGGACGCTGTTCTTCGCGCCGACCACCTCGACGCTGCCGTCCAGCCGGGCGCCGCCGGTCACCCTCAGTACCTGCACCGGCCCAGGCTAACCGGCGCATCGGCGGGGCCGGGCGCGGCAGGTGTCGGGTCGTGGTCGGTCAGCGCACTAGTGTCGGGCCATGGCGGTGCACCTCACGCGCATCTACACGAGGACGGGCGACGACGGGACCACCGCTCTCGGCAACCTGACCCGGGTGGCCAAGACCGACCCGCGGGTCGCTGCCTTCGCCGACTGTGACGAGACGAACGCCGCGCTGGGGGTTGCCCTCGCGCTGGGTCAGCTGGACGAGCCGATCGCCGCGCTGCTCCGGGTCATCCAGAACGACCTCTTCGACGTCGGCGCCGACCTGTGCAACCCGGTGTCCACCGACCCGGCGTATCCGCCGCTGCGGGTGCGCCCGGACTACACCGCGCGCCTGGAAGCGTGGTGCGACGAGTTCAACGAGACCCTGCCGAAGCTCGACAGTTTCGTTCTTCCCGGCGGCACCCCCGGTGCCGCGCTGCTGCATTCCGCACGAACGCTGGCGCGGCGTGCCGAGCGCAGCGCCTGGGCGCTCTGGGACGCCGACGCCCAGCACACCAACCGCGAGGCGCTGCGATACCTCAACCGGCTGTCGGACCTGCTGTTCATCCTGGCCCGGCGGGCCAATCCCGACGGCGACGTGCTCTGGCGGCCCGGCGCGGGACGATGACCGCGCCGCAGCCGCCCGTCCTCGTCCTGATGGGTGTGTCCGGGTGCGGCAAGTCGACGGTCGCCGGTGTCCTAGCCGGGCGTCTGGGTTGGGATCTCGGCGAGGGCGACGATCTGCACCCGCCGGAGAACGTCGCGAAAATGGCTGTCGGTCATCCGCTGACGGATGAGGACCGCTGGCCGTGGCTGCGCCGCGTCGCCGGATGGATCACCGAGCACACCGAGGACGGCCGACCGGGAATCATCACCTGCTCGGCGCTCAAACGCCGGTATCGCGACGTGCTGCGCGGCGAGCACGTGGTGTTCGTCTATCTCGCCGGTACCCGCGAGGAGATCGGCGCCCGGCTGCGCGCCCGCCACGGGCACTACATGCCCGCAGCCCTGCTCGACTCGCAGTTCGACGCGCTCGAGCCGCCGGCGCAGGACGAGCGCGCGCTGGAGGTCGACATCACCCCGCCGCCGGGCGACCAAGCCGACTTCATCATGTCGCGGCTCGGTTTGACAGCCGAGTCATCGGGCTCTGCGTCGGTCCGGCGTTCGACGTCCGGGAGGTGATCGCACGATGCTGTTCCCGCTTGCGTTCTCGCGATCGACCTACCGTGGGCGGTCAGTCAGCCGGACAGCTGGCCGTAGCGGATGAGGTGCTCGACGACGTGGTCGTCGACGCTGCCGACGATGCCGTGCTCGACGCGGTCCCAGCGGCCGAGGTGCTCGAGGACGCCGCGACGGAGGCCGAGGTCACCGAGGCTGATGCAGTGCTGCAGGACGGACTCGGCGACGCGCTGGACCGAGTGGAGGAGCTTCGCGAATCCACGCTGCTCGACGACGGCACGCTGCTCGACGACGGCACGCTGCTCGACGACGGCACGCTGCTCGACGACGGCACGCTGCTCGACGAGGGCACGCTGCTCGACGACGGCACGCTGCTCGACGAGGACGAGGCCTGCGACGACGGAGCGGTCGAGGTAGCGACGGTCGAGGACGGCGCCGACGAGCTCGACGACCCGACACCCGGCGCGGCGCTGCTGCTCGTCGACTTGCGCACGGGCGCCGAGCTGGAGGAGCTCTCCGGCCGCGCCGACGACGACGTCGAGGTGCCCGGTGCCGCCGGGATGACGGCCGGGGTGCCGGACGCGTAGTCGTGCGCAACGGCAAGCACCAGGTGCAGATATGCCGTGGAGTGGTTGTACGCCAGGATGGCCCGCTGCTGCCCGGCAGGCGTGCCGAGATCGCCGCCGGCGACACAGAGGTAGCGCGCCGTGGCCAGCGCCGCGTCGAAGATGTTGAACGGATCGGCTCGACCGTCACCGTTGCCGTCGGCCGCGTACTGCTTCCAGGTCGACGGGATGAACTGCATCGGCCCGACAGCGCGGTCGTACACGGTATCACCGTCTATCGCGCCGCGGTCGGTGTCCCGGATCAGCGCGGTTCCGTGTCCGTTGAGCGGGATCCCGATGACCGGTCGGGTGGACGTGCCGTCCGCGCGCAGCTGGGCACCGCCGAAGCGACCGTGGTCGGACTCGACGCGCCCGATGCCGGCCAGCAGTGACCAGGACAGCTGGCAGCCCGGATCGCTCGCGGCCACCCGACGCGCTGCGTTCTGATACGCCCGCAGCGCCACGACCGGGATCCCGCTGCCGGCCAGAGCCGATACCAGCGACGCGGTCGAGGCCGCGGCCGGACTGGTGGCCGATCCCCGCACCGCGGAGGCGCGCAGCACCCGCGCGGGGATCCCGAGCGGAGGCAGCGCCGGGTCGGAGACCACGCTGCGGGGCAGCTGATCGTCCGGAACCGGCAGCAGGGAGCCACTCGAGGCGGCGCTGCCGGTGGCGGATCGGCCGGCACTGACATCAGCCGCGGCCGAGACCCCGGAGTGCGACGTCACTGCGATCGCGCCGCAGAAGAGCATGACGGGCACCGTGGCGACCCGAAACTGCACTTCGCGCGTCGCGTGCGCAGGACGGTATCGCCGCAACCCTCGCGGCACTCGCACATTCCACAGTCGCATTGCGCGGCCTCGTTCCCCTCCCGCGCGACCCTCGCTCGATCGCTCCCGCGACCCTATGCGGCCTCCTGAATGCGGACAACCGGACTAAAGGCCCCTTGTTCAGCTCATCGGTGCCGAGGCCTCGAGCCATGAGACGAATCCGGTGTAAGCGCTGTCACCGAGCGCGAGCACGGTCACCTCCGGGCCGTCACGGCAGGTGACCACGATCGCGCTCGGCGGCAGGGAGGACAACTCGGCAGCGTCCGGGGGCCGCGACGACAGCACCGCCAGGTGCCCCCGACGCAGCACGCGATTCGGGCGGGTCCCCAACCCGAGGGACCGGTACCAGCGCAGCTCGCTGCCCACGTAGCGGGCAATGCCGTACTGCCAGCCCTGTCCCCGCCTGCGCAGGGCGAGGGGTATCGCCCCGACCGCGCGGAGCATGTACCGCTGGCGGGCCAGCACGGCCGCGCAGATCAGCAGAAGCAGTGCAGCCGTGCAGGCGACGACGAGATCGACGACATGCACGGCCGCGCGAGCGCTGAGCTTCGGTCAGACCGATTCGCCGGCCGCGCGGAGCCGAGCCAGTGCCCTGCTGCGCGCAGCCTTGCCTTCGGGGCTGGAATCCTGTTCGGCGCGGTGCAAGGACTCCCGGGCGCGCGCCACATCGATGTCGTCGGCTGCTTCGGCGAGCTCGGCGAGAACCGACACACCCTCCTTGCGGACGGACAGGAACCCGCCGTGTACCGCGACCCGGAGCTCCGGCTCGGCCTCGCGCTCGATCCGTACGATCCAGCCCGGCTCGAGAGCGCCGAGCAGCGGCGCGTGACCCGGCAGGATCCCGAGTTCACCCACCATCGTCCGGGCGAAAACCGCGTTGGCCTCGCCGGACCAGATCGGCCGCTCGACCGACACCAGCTCGACGTGCATCGTCGCCACGGTTACACCCCGCTCCTCGCGCGAGCGCTCATCGCGCCGCTCGCTCCGCTGCTGCACCCCACGAAATCGCTGGGCGATTGTCGCGGGGACCCCGCGATCGGCGCTGTGCGCCTACGATGCTCACTGCCGCGCACCCGTCCTCGGCTCAGCTGTTGCGCAGCTCGTGCGCCTTGCGCTCCAGATCCTCGATGCCGCCGCACATGAAGAACGCCTGCTCGGGGTACTCGTCGAACTCGCCGTCGGCGAGACGCCGGAACGCGTCGATCGTCTCCTCGACCGGCACGAACGATCCCGGAATGCCGGTGAACTGCTCTGCGACGAAGGTGTTCTGCGACAGGAACCGCTCGATGCGGCGCGCCCGGCCGACGATGATCTTGTCCTCTTCGGACAGCTCGTCGATACCGAGGATCGCGATGATGTCCTGGAGCTCCTTGTAGCGCTGCAGGATCTGCTTGGTGCGCTGGGCCACGTCGTAGTGCTCCGCGCCGATGTAGTCGGCCGACAGGATCCGGGATGTGGAGTCCAGCGGATCCACCGCCGGGTAGATGCCCTTCTCCGAGATCGGGCGCGACAACACGGTCGTGGCGTCGAGGTGCGCGAACGTGGTGTGCGGCGCCGGGTCGGTGATGTCGTCGGCAGG